>JBBINY010000004.1:78824-92899 GCA_037443645.1 Cytophagales bacterium | reverse complement strand
AGTCGAAAGGCAAGCAGGTTGTAAAAGATGAAGCATGGCGAAACAGTTCCGTTGAGGAAAGGCTTAAGCACTCTCTGGTAAAAGGTATAGTGGATTACATAGACACAGACACCGAGGAAGCAAGAGTTAAATATGGTTCTCCACTGAAAGTGATTGAAGGACCGCTGATGGATGGAATGAATGTAGTGGGCGATTTGTTTGGTTCCGGCAAGATGTTTTTACCCCAGGTTGTGAAGAGTGCGCGGGTGATGAAACGCGCAGTGGCTTACCTGGAACCGTATCTGCAAGAGGAAAAAATCAAAAGTGGTGAGACCGGTAAACCGGCCGCAAAGATTCTCATGGCCACCGTAAAAGGAGATGTGCATGACATCGGTAAAAATATTGTCGGGGTGGTTTTGGCCTGCAATAATTACGATGTGGTGGACCTGGGGGTGATGGTACCGGCCGACAAGATTCTGGAAGCGGCCAGGAGGGAGCGCGTTGATATTATCGGTTTGAGCGGCTTGATCACGCCTTCGCTCGATGAAATGGTGCATGTGGCTAAGGAGATGCAACGCGGCCAATTTGATATGCCCTTGCTGATTGGCGGGGCTACAACATCCAGAATTCATACGGCCGTTAAAATTGATCCGGTTTATGATGGGCCGGTGGTACATGTTTTGGATGCCTCCAGAAGTGTGCCGGTGGCCAGTGAATTAATTAACATAGAAACACGCTCGGCATTCAAGAGCAAAACAAAGAAAGAGTACCAAAAACTTCGGGCCGACCATGAGAACAGGAGACAGGAAAAGAATTTCATTTCACTGGTTGAGGCGAGAAAAAATAAAACACCTATAAATTGGTCGGTAGCACACGTAAAAAAACCGGCTTTCATTGGCAAGAAAGTGTTGAATGGTTTTCCGCTTGCAGTATTAAGAAAGTACATTGACTGGACCCCGTTTTTCCAGACCTGGATGCTGGCCGGTCGTTACCCCGCAATCCTTGACGACCAGGTTGTTGGCACGGAAGCAAAAAAGCTCTACACAGATGCGCAGGTCATGCTTGATAACATTATCGAAAATCAATGGCTTCAGGCGAATGGCGTTGCAGCATTTTTTCCGGCACAATCAACCAGCCGTGATGATGTGAACTTGTTTAATAACCAGGGAGATGCAATCCCGTTTGCAAAACTTCATTTTCTGCGTCAACAGAGCAAAAAGGCACAGGGTCTGCCTAATTTCTCGCTGGCTGATTTTATTGCACCTGAAGAGGCAGGCGTAATTGACTATATCGGATTGTTTGCGGTAACGGCCGGCATTGGAATCGAGAAGATGATCGAAAAATACAAAGCACAACATGACGACTACTCCGAAATCATGGTGAAGGCATTGGCTGACCGGCTGGCTGAGGCGTTTGCAGAATGCCTGCATGAAAAAGTTAGAAGGGAATTCTGGGGGTACGCCAGGGATGAAGAGCTCACGAATGACCAACTTATTAAGGAAGCATATATCGGAATACGTCCGGCACCGGGCTACCCGGCCTGTCCGGATCATACCGAAAAACGAACGATCTTTGAGATCCTGGAAGCTGAGCGATTGGCCGGCATCCGGTTAACGGAGTCGTGTGCGATGTATCCGGCTGCTTCGGTGAGTGGATATTACCTTGCTTCTCCGGGGTCGAAATATTTCGGGCTTGGAAAAATTGGGAAAGATCAGGTGGAGGAATATGCCGAACGAAAGGGGATGAAAGTGGAGGAGGTTGAGAAATGGCTTGCACCGAATTTGAATTATGATGTTTAAGATATGAAAGTCACAGAGCACGTAAGCCGGGCAAACGGCAAAACACTTTTTTCTATTGAAGTTCTTCCGCCTCTCAAGGGAGAAAATATCCGGTCGCTGTTTGATCACCTTGATCCTTTGATGGAATTTAAACCGCCATTTATTGACGTAACCTATCATCGCGAGGAGTACGTGTACAAGAAGCAGGAGAATGGTTTGCTTGAAAAGCGATCGGTAAGAAAGCGGCCGGGAACAGTTGGTATTTGTGCGGCCATTCAAAATCACTACAAGGTCGATACCGTGCCGCATATCATTTGCGGTGGATTCAGCAGGGAGGAGACCGAAAACGCACTGATTGACCTTCACTTCCTGGGCATTGATAATGTGCTGGTGCTGCAAGGCGATGCCATTAAAAATGAAGGACGTTTCGTGCCTGATCCGGACGGACATAAGTATGCATCAGAATTGCTGCAACAGGTGGCCGACATGAACAATGGAATTTACCTGGATGAAGAATTGCTGAATACAGCACCCACCAATTTCTGTATTGGTGTTGCGGGGTATCCGGAAAAACATTTTGCGGCTCCAAATCTTAAAACAGATTTGAAGTTTCTGAAACTAAAAGTTGATTTAGGTGCGGAATACATAGTCACACAAATGTTTTTCGACAACTCAAGGTATTTTGATTTCGTAACCAAATGCAGGGAAGCAGGCATTACGGTGCCCATCATTCCGGGCATAAAGCCGATAACTGCCAAGTCGCAGATCAGCGTGTTACCCACCACCTTCCATATCGATATTCCTGAGGAACTTGCCGATGAAGTAGAGAAGTGCAAAGACAACACAGCCGCGCGTCAGGCGGGCATCGAGTGGGCGGTTAAACAATCGCGCGAACTGATCAAAGCTGGAGTGCCCACACTCCACTTTTATTCTATGGGCAAATCCGATCCGATCTACAAAATTGCCAGGGAGTTGTTCTGAACCCGGTCGACTTATCACCAATCCTGTGTCTTCATAAATTTCTTTCAGAGGCACGTCAAATGCTGACTACACCCAAATCAGACCTGGCATTGGTTTAGATTATGACATTTAAAGGTGGTCGTGTTATCTGATTAAAAACCGTGCAGAGCAGACCAGGAATTGAATAGCCACCCAAAAAAGCAAATACACCTCCTGGCAAGGCCTGCCAGAATTTGCTTTTGTATTCATAATAATTGGGTTTAGTTTAGGACTAAAGAAAGCTAAAAGTCTTTTTTGATTTGATAAAACAACCTAATTTCACTCATTAAACCTTTTGTTTATGTCAAAATCAATGGATCGTAAGAAGGAGGGTAAGAAGCAGGCGAAGAAGTCCTTAATGGAAAAACGGGCTGAGAAACGCGCTAAACGCGATGAGAAAAACCGCATGTAACCTTCACTTCAAAGTAACAACCTTAACCCCGGCCAAAATACCGGGGTTTTTTATTAAAGTAATTCTTGAAAATTGACAGCTAAGTATTCGATTGATTGAATGTTCGGATAATGTTGATAAGCCGGTGCAAAAGTTGTGCATTACTTTTTTGTCAAATTGTTTGCCTGGTAACTATCACAATATACCTTCATACCACTAAGCCGATCATTGAGCGATTGACTACAAAAGGCCGGTAAACAAAACCACAATTTTCTACGGAAAATAGTCAACAAAAAAGCCGGCAGGTTGGGTTGTGCTTTTGATAAGGGTTTCCTCACGGGAATACCTGTTGTGAGCAGGAAACTGAGAACGGTTATCGATAAGGTTGCCGGGGCAGGTTTTAATCGTTTAAATTGACTTAAGGTTGTATGGCAGCTACGGTTGTTGTATAACAAGACGGGAATACGCAAGCAATTGATGTATTCCCGTTTTTATTTTTGTCAGTTTGTAAATCAACAGTTCTGCGTAAATTGATATTTCAAACAGGTTGATATGAAAAAATGGATTTTGCTTTTCGCCCTGGCATCAGCGTGTACTTTGAAGGAGAAGAATGACTGGATAGCCTTATTTAATGGCCAGGACCTGGATGGCTGGATACCCAAGGTATCGGGCTACCCGGCAGGGGAGAATTACAAGAATACCTTTCGGGTGGAAGACGGAGTATTGAAGGTTTCCTATGTAGAGTATGACTCTTTTAATGGAGAGTTCGGGCATCTTTTCTATAAGAACCCTTACTCAAACTATCACTTAAAAGTTGAATATCGGTTTACCGGTGACCAGCCCAAAGGCGGCCAGCAGTGGGCCTTCATGAACAGTGGGGTTATGTTTCATTCACAGTCCCCGGAAAGTATGGGTGTTAGTCAAAACTTTCCGGTTTCGCTGGAAGCCCAGTTTCTTGGAGGGACGCCCGAACGCCAGCGTCCTACCGGAAACCTCTGCACACCGGGTATGCACGTATATATAGCCGACACCCTTGTAACACAGCATTGCATCAGTGCGAAAACCAGAACTTACCTCGCTGACGAGTGGGTGCGGGCTGAGTTGATTGTGTGGGGCGACAGCATTATCCATCATGTAATAGAAGGTGATACGGTGATGACCTACTCCAGACCGATCATCGGTGGGGGGTACCTTCCTGAGAATTACCCCCAAAAGGAAGGCACTCCGGTAACCGGAGGTTTTATTGCTCTGCAGTCGGAGAGCCACCCGATTGAATTCCGGAAAGTTGAGTTGCGGGTGCTGAAGTAGAGCGCATCCAATCCTCCGGAGCGCGCAGGTATCAAATGAATTGCGGTGTCATTCGCAACTTTTAAGCATCAAGTTTCATCCCCAGGTTAATTAAGGTTAATTAAGGTTAATTCTAACCCGGGACTCATATCTGCGTATTATATTGGTCTGCTGACTCTAAACTAAAGTCCAAGCTATGCTAAAAAACTATTTAAAAATTGCTTTCCGTTCTCTTTGGAGAAGTAAGGTTCACTCGTTAATCAATGTTGGCGGTCTTAGCCTTGGAATTGCTTGCTGCATACTGATTGCGCTGTTCATAAAGGATGAATGGACATTTGACCGGTTTCATAGTAAAGCGCATCGCATTTATCGGGGTTTTGTTAAAGAAAACTATGGTGAGAACCAGGAGTTTTTTAACACAGTCACACCTTTTCCGCTGGGGCCTACATTGAAGGACAATTTGCCGGAGGTGGAGCACCAGGTTAGGATCAACCCGTTTGGCTCATTGGTTAAGGTAGGCGAAAATCAGTTTTCAGAACAGGTCACGATAGCCGGTGAGCATTTCTTCGAGGTATTTGATTTTGAGGTTGTAAAGGGTACAAAAGAGGGGGCACTGAGTGGCGCGAACACGATGGTGATTACCGAACAAATGGCCAGGAAATATTTCGGCACGGAAGATCCGATTGATCAGGTAGTTACCATTCAGGTAAGCGAAAAGTTTGAGGATTTTCTTGTTAAAGCAGTTGTTGAGAATCCGCCTGTTAACTCAAGCATCCGGTTTGGTATTCTCATCTCCGACCTTAATTATCCAAAAATGTTCAGTGAACGGGTGCTAACCTCATCCTGGTTTAATGTTAATCCCGAAACATACATCCTGCTGAAACCGGATGCCAATGTGAAAGAAGTGATTGAGAAATTTCCATCCATATTCAGAACAGCCTTGGGCGAAGAAGCATTCAAAGAAAGCAATTATACGGTGGGCCTCCAACCGCTTACCGACATTCACCTGAATACAAGTTTCCCAACCGGCATTGCTCCAGTAAGCAATCCAAGGTACAGCTACATACTGGGCGCGGTCGCATTTTTAATTCTCTTGGTGGCATGTATCAATTTTGTAACGCTTTCGCTCGGCCGATCCCTGAGCCGGGCAAAAGAAGTAGGCATAAGGAAGGTAGTGGGTGCTGTGCGGATGCAATTAGGAACACAGTTTGTAGGCGAGGGCTTGCTGATTACCATATTGTCGTTGTTTTTAGGTTGGTTGATAGCACTGGTTTGCTTGCCCTTGTTCAATCAGTTGTCAGGCAAAGAACTTTCGTTGCAGGTTAATTCATTCGGAGTGTTTCTTGCAATTCTGCTGATTGTGGTTATCGGTTTCATTGCCGGAAGTTACCCTGCTTTTGTATTATCCGGATTTCGGCCGGTGTTGATTCTTAAAGGAAACACTGTGGGTATAGGTAGCCGGCAGACGCTTCGCAAGTTGTTAGTGGGCCTGCAACTGGTTTTGTCTGTATTCCTTATTTCAAGCACCTTCATTATGCGCAACCAACTGCATTTTCTGCAAAACAAGGATCTTGGATTTAACCGCGACCAACTGGCAGTGATTAGACTTAATGTTCCCCGTGGTGGTCAGTTATCAGAACGTGTTACCCGCGGCTTTGAATTGGTTCAGCAGTTTAAAGGCGAACTGGCAGCGATACCTGAACTAGCGGGAGTATGCGGGTCATCACACGATTTTGCAAACGGAAGTTGGACTTCGGTTGGTTATACAGACGTAAACGGAACGTACCGGAATTTCAATCTCAATGTTGTTGAACCAGATTACTTCCCGGTACTCCAAATGAGGTTTACTTCAGGGCGAAATTTCGACCCCAATTCCCCTTCGGATGCCCGCAGGGGTGTGATTGTGAACGAATCGTTTGTAAAAGAAATGAAATGGGAGCAGCCTTTGGGAATGAAGATTCCGGGCAGGAATTTTGGCGACCATGAAGTAATTGGAGTGGTTGGCGATTTTCACTACGCTTCACTCTATACACGAATTGAGCCGTTGGTATTGGTTATGGATCCGGGAATTATTCTTCAGGGGGTTGAGAATATTATGATTAATAACTCCCCGTTGCCCAAACTGCTAATCCGGTTGAAGCCTGGAAATATGCAAGTTGGCATTGACAAGATCAAAATGGTTTGGGATAAGATGACGGGTAATCAGGAATTCTCTTTCACATTTGTTGATCAGGCAATTACCGCACAGTATGCCAGCGATCAAAACCTCGGAAAGATTATGCGCATAGCTACCCTGCTTGCCGTAATTATTGGAGGTTTTGGATTGTACGGGCTTGCATCGCTTGCCATGCAGAACCGAACAAAGGAAATAGGAATTCGAAAAGTATTAGGTGCCTCGGAAAGATCCTTACTCATTTTGCTGTCAAAGGATTACGTGTACATGGTCGGTATTTCGATGCTGATAGCCATTCCGTTAACTGTGTACTTCATGCAGAACTGGTTATCCGGATTTGAGTACCGCGTGAGGATCGGATGGGAAGCATTTTTTATTTCGGGCTTGTTGGCCATTGGTATTGCCCTGGCAACCATTAGTTATCAGGCGATTCGAACGGCATGGACCCAGCCGGTTGATACGCTCAAATACGAGTAGGTTATGTGCTGGCTTTTTGGACGTAATTTTATGCTGTGAAAAATTACGAACTCCTGATTACGGTTAGCCCCGAAGACATTGATGAGCTCCAGCATGTAAATAATGTTGTATACCTCAAATGGGTGCAGGATGTCGCTTCAGCGCATTGGAATTCTGTCGCCAGCGATGAAATGAAGGGGCAGTATGCATGGGTAGTTCTCAAACATGAAATTGAGTACTTCTCTCCGGCTTTTCTGCACGATAAGATCACGGCCAGAACAAGGGTACACCATTCTGAAGGTGTTCGGTCTGAACGGCATGTTGAACTGTTCAATCAAAAGACGGGTAAACTGCTTGCAAGAGCCAAAACTACCTGGTGCCTCCTGGATGCTGCAACGATGAAACCCCGGAGAGTGGAGCAGGATATTCTCGGCTTATTTCATTGATTAACCGTTAGTGATCTGGTTTAGGAGGAAAGTCTCGCATTGCTTTTTCAATTCCTGCTTTAATATTTTTTTCTGATAAATCGGGCGGGGTTTCCATAAATCCTTCAACATAACTCTGCCAGATTAGCTCACTCCGTTGCCGGTCAATTATATGTATGACGAGGGTTCCATGGGTAACTTTAATTTCATCGGCCCGCAGGAATGGTGTTTTGTAGTAGTAGGGCTCGTCTTCCTGGCTGTGGTACCGGATGACAACTTCCTCTTCGAGGGTAACGTGAAAATCAACCAGCAGATCGGGTGTATCATTATCATACCGTAATCCCTTCCGGGTAAGGTTTTCAATGATGGCGTTCTTTATATTTTCCTGAACTTCCGGTTTGTTGAGGTATTCGGGACCGGTGTAGAAAAATGTACACCCCTCCAGCCAGCAGAACGATTTGTAGGAAGTGAAGTCAGTACCCGGCTTGAATTCCGTTTTCACGGAATCGCAGGACCAGGGAATAATGAGAGCAAGCAACCAATAGATTTTTTTCATACCCCAATATCACTTGATGGCAATCAGCCTCAGGCTGGTGAAGGTCATCTTCATTGGCTGATCTTTGTCAGCCGGTCAGGCTAGTTCGCGCAGATCTACGGGTACAACCTTGGATACGCCCTTTTCCACCATCGTTATGCCATAGATCACATCGGTAGCAGTCATGGTTCGTTTGTTGTGCGTTACGATAACAAACTGGCTTTCCTTGCTGAACGTGCGGATGATATTGTTGAATTTATCGATGTTGGCATCGTCCAGCGGAGCATCTACTTCATCGAAGATACAGAAGGGTGCCGGCTTAAGCAGGTACATGGAGAAGAGCAGAGCCGTGGCCGTCAGCGTTTTTTCTCCACCCGATAGTTGGTTAATGGTTATCGGGCGCTTGCCTTTCGGTTTGGCAATGATGTCAATCCCGGATTCCAATGGATTGGTCGGATCGATTAACTTGATATCGCAGTCGTCTTCTTCATTAAACAACGAACGGAATACCCGCTTGAAATGCGTGCGTACCTGATTAAAGGCATCCATAAAGGTTTGGCTTGCCACACCCTCAATTTCGGTGATGGTATTCAATAGCATTTCCTTGGCTTTGAAAAGGTCATCGCGTTGCGCGATAATAAAATCGTTGCGTTCCTTTATTTCAGTGTAAGCTTCCATGGCCATCGGGTTTATTGGCCCCATGGTGTCAAGCCGCTCGCGAACGCGGAGTACTTCACTGCGGAGTTTTTCTTCATCGGCTTGCTGGATCCGGGTTGCTTCTTCAGCTGAAGCAGGTTCTCCCAATGTTTCCAGGTCGATATTGAATTCTACGGAAAGGCGCTCCTTTACCGAATTCAGTTGAAGCTTATTGTCGTTCAGTTGGTTTTGAAGTTCCAGCAGCAGGTTGTCGATGTTTTGCCGGCTGTGCTGAATTTCGCGCAAATCCTTTTCGGATTGGTCGATGTCTCCGCGCGACTGGTAATAGAGCTTCTCCGCTTCGTTCAGCTCCTTTTCCATCGCTTCTTTCTGAGCATACATGCCGATCAATTCCGTATCGTGGCTTTGTGTTGACTCAACGATCGCACGGGCTTCTTCTTCATTTTTCTTGAGTTCTTCCAGGTTAAGTTCAATTCGCTGCGTACTTTGCTCCATGGCCTCCTGCTTGAAGCGCATCTCCTGTTCGATGCTGGCCACCCGGTTCTCCTGCTGATGAAAGTAAATATTTTGTTCGTTTAACGCAGCCGATTTCTGTGTCAGGTATTCATTTTCAAGTGCAAGTAATTCGGTGAGTTGATTGATTTGATTTTCCTGCTCGCTTACTTCCAATTGAAGTAATGCGGCTTTGGGCTTCAATTCATCGAGTTCATGCAGAAGTGTTTCCACTTTCTCCAGAATGTCTTCCCTCCGCAAGTCGGCATTGCTCAATAATTCAGAAAACTGTTCACGTTTTGTGCGTACCGATACGTACTCTTCGTTGATTTGCCGCAGGGTGTGCTGCAGTTCATCGATCTGATGCCGGATGGTGGTATGCCTGAGTTTCTCAAGATCAGTTTGACGTTGCACCAGGTTATCGCGAATTTCACCGAGTTTGCCGGCAAGCTCTTTTATTTCTTTGTCGAGTTTTTCCAGGTTTTTAGCCCTGCCGATTTTCTTGCCTTCAAACAATCCCACCGATCCTCCTGAAACACTAAAACGTTTCTTTGTAAGTTTTCCGCTCTTCGTGATAAAGGTGTTATCATCATCAGCCGGAATTCCCTTAATGTCTCCCTCATAGATATACACCCGGTCAAGGATAAAAGCCATTAGCTTCCGGTATTTCGGATCGAATTCAATTACCTGGGTGGCCGGGTATGCGTTATCGTAAATACGGGTAGGGGTGGGCTCGAATTTTTCGAATGCATCCAGGATAAAGAAGTTGGCTTTCCCCTTTGACGCATCGCTCAGGATATTAATGGCTTCAAATGCCTCCGCTTCGTGTTCAACGATATAATAGTTGAGAAATGATTCCAGGTAGTTTTCAATCGCAACGCGGTAGTCTTCCGGGCAGGTTAGCACATCCGAGAGGAGTGGGGCGTGTTTTGCAATTTTCTTTTTGAGAAACTTGATGGCTTCCGGGAAGCCCTCCAGGTTCTCCACCAGCGATTTGGTCAGGTTAAATTCGTTTTGCCGGGCGTCCAGTTTACGGCTTGTGGCCGTCATTTCATCCCTGATCATTTCGATGGTCTTTTCCATCGATCCGATCCGGTCGAGGTTATCGGCTTCATCCTGCCGCAATTGGGCGAGCTCAGAATTTTTTCGTTCGATCTCTTCCTGAAGCACCACCAGTTTCTTCTCGAACTCCACCAGGCTGGCGCTTTGCTGACTGGTATCGGTGGCGGTTCGGTCCAATTCCTGACGAAATGTTGCTACCTGAATTTCCCGGATCTCAACTGCTTTGTTGGTTTGAAAACTTTCTTCTTGTTTCTGGCGCATCGCCTGACGCTGCAAATCAACCTGACCCTGCTGTGTTCCGGTAAGTTTGCGTTGTTCCTCGTACTCCAGGCGAAGGGCAGTAAGTCGTTGTTCAATCTCGGAGAGGCTTTGCCGGGCAGCATCCCGTTCGTTTTCAAGGCTTTGGATGCTGAACCGTGCACGCTCGTTGCTCTTGCGGTCTTGTTCAATCTGATCGCGGAGCGTTGCTGCCCGGTCATTCAGGTATTTCAGTCGCTCGTTTTTAATCTGCTTATCGCTTTCATACTGCCTGATCTGCGCCACAAATTCGTTAATGGCTTTTTGCCGTGCCGACAGGGTTTTTTCCTTTCCGATCAGTTCGGTTTTGGCATGCTCAATAGCTGCTTCGGTTTCGGCCACGGATGCGCTAAGGGCAATCTTGCGGTCGTTTTCTTCCTGAATTCTCTGGTTCAGCGATGCGAATTTTTCTTTTTGTTTCGTTACGACTACGCGAGCCAAGGTTATGCTTAACTGCTTGTATTCTTCTTTAATTTTGTAATAGTTCTCAGTTTGCCTTGCTTGTTTTTCAAGACTTTTCATGTTCTTCTCGATCTCATAAAGCAAGTCTTCAACCCGCTCCAGGTCGGCATCGGTATCCTCCAGTTTCCGGAGAGTCTCCCTCTTACGTTTTTTGAACTTCGAAATTCCGGCAGCCTCCTCAAATAGCATCCTCCGGGAATTGTCTTTATCGTTCAGCAGGTCATCAACCATACCCAATTCAATAATGGCATAGGTGTTAGAGGCAATGCCTGTATCTAAAAAGAGATTCGTGATGTCTTTTAACCGGCACAGTACCCCGTTTAAAAAGTATTCACTTTCACCTGACCGGTACAACCTCCGGGTGATGGTAATCTGCGAATATTCGGTAGGTAGAATGTTCTTGGTATTGTTTATGGTAAGCGAAACTTCAGCCATTTGCTGGGCCGAGCGGTCGCTGGTACCGTTGAAAATCACATTCTCCATCTTTTCAGACCGGAGTGCACTGGTTTTTTGCTCGCCTAAAACCCAGCGAATGGCATCTACGATGTTTGACTTTCCGCTGCCATTGGGGCCAACTACCCCTGTAATTCCCTCATCAAAATTGATTATTACCTTATCGGCAAAACTTTTAAAGCCCTTGATCTCAAGCTTGGCTAACTGCATTGATCTTTGAGTGGTTGTTTGAAGTAAAAAATTTTGTCTCCTTCCAACAGGTGAGAAACGCGGCAAAGATAATGTTATCGGGGTGCCAATTCAAATAAAATTCAGGAAGGGATAACCGGTTGAAATCCTTATTTTTGAGAGCTTAAAATATGGACGACAAGATCCTTTATTACATCCTTATTGGAGCTATCTATGTTTTGTACAATTGGCTCAAGCGTAGAAAGCAATCACAGGAAAACATTCCTGGTAATGAAGGGCCTGTTGACGAACCTGCCAGGCAATCCCAGCCGAAACCCAAGCCACTAACCTTTGAGGAGTTACTTCGTGAGATAACGGAAGCAAAGCAACCTGTTCCGGAACCCCAAACTGAATACGAACGGCCGGAGCAATCCCGCTATGAGCCACTGGATTATGATGAAGACATTGAGGATGAAGTGTCGAAAGAGGAAGTGGAGGAAAAGGCTTACGACTTCAATAAAGAGCCTGCGTATCAGCAGTTTGAGGCGGCTAAACAGCAGGCGTTTTACCGAAAGTCTTTAGAGGAAACTACCCGGCTTGAAGATGTAAACGTTGAGTTTGGTCGTTTTAAAGTGTTTGATAGTGAGCGACAGCGAAGTTTAGTGGAAATTTATACAGAAGACTTACGTAACCCCGAAGGCTTCAAGAAGGCACTCATCTTGAGTGAAATCCTTAACAGAAAGCATTTTTAATCTGAAAAGTTAACATTTTAGGCCGAAACCTTACAGGTATGGGAGATGCCCGTTTTTAGCTCCTTAGATTTTTTGAGGGTAGTTCAATAAACATGATCTTTACAGATTAGCTCAAAAGGCATCTTTTGGGTTACTATAATTTTTTGAAGGTTATTTATAATTGCGTAACTTTTTGAACTCATTAATGAGATGATAGTACCTAAGATACTGGTATTCATTACTTTGATCACAACACCTCCTGCAGAAAGGGGTTGGATTGCCAGAGGTAATACCCCCCATAACTGCCAGGAGATTGAGTTTTCATGGTCAAAGACGGATACCCGGGGCGGATTAGATAATGGCTCAGTAACCATTCAGTTTACGGGTGACCGCTCGCTCTTCGCGGTTTACCTGCTTACATCAAAAGGAAAGACCAAACTGAATTCATCAGAAAGTTCAATTAAGAATTTAAAAAAAGGCAAACACAGTATAGTTATAACGGGGGAGAAGGAGGGTTCAAATTTCTGCCAGGAGTTTTTTGAAGTTGTCATTAACTGATTTGCATGACCCGACCACTACTTTTTAAACTTTCGTTCATCCTGCTGTTCGCGTTAACAGGTTCTGTAATTTCAGCACAACCCACGTTTACCATCCAAAATAAGAAAGACGCCTGCGATGGCTTAAATAACGGTTCTTTTGAAATACTGGTCTCTGCGGCTAATCCGCCACCCTTGCGTGCATTCATCTTTGGCCCTCCTGATCAAGGCCCCCATAATCTTACTGTTGGCGTTCCCTTTACAATTACCGGACTCCCGGGGTTGCCGGGCGGGAAGACTTACATAGTTATTGTTCAGGATAATGATGGCAGCGCCTTTCAGTTTGTAACCATCTTTTCTGTTTCACCCGATTTATCGGCCTCGTTGGTGTCATCCTCAAACAATACCAACTGCTCTGCACCTGATGGTGCTATTGATATCACCGTTTCTGGTGGAACAGGAAGCTATTCGTACGCATGGTCCGGCCCCACGGGATTTACCAACCCGGGAACACAAGACCTTTCTGGCCTGGTAGGTGGAAGTTATTCAGTTATTGTAAGCGACAATGGCACAACCTGTACACGTTCGGTTGGCCCCATCACAATCACAGATCCATCGCCTATTGTTCAGAATGTAACTACACCATCACCACAGGTTGTTTGTACCGGTGACGATGCAACCATTGCCCTTCAGGCTACTCAGGCCGCCCCGGTTACATACCAGATTCTGGTTAATGGTTCACCGATTGGTGCCCCGCAAACCAATCCGGCTGCTCCCGGCCCGTTTGTGCTCACCGCTCCGTCCGGAAGTTTTGCCAATGGAGATGTGTTAACGGTTCGGGCCGTAGACGGACTTTGTGCGCCAGTGATTATGAACGGCTCGGTTACCATTACTATTCAAAATCTTTCAATCTCAAGCGTAGTAACACCAAACTCACGATGCACGGCTCCATTCAATGGAGCAATCGATGTTACCGTAACCGGAGCAATTGGTGCCTTGAATTATAGTTGGACGGGACCCGGTGGTCCTTATGCAACTGAAGATTTAAGTGCCATTGAACACGGTGCTTATTCACTTACGGTAACGGATTTAACTTCAGGTTGTCAAACATCCGCAATAATCAATGTAGCCGATGCAAGACCCACGCTGGCGCTGTCGAGTGTAGTGACCAACAACAGCCGGTGCGTGGCGCCC
>JBBINY010000004.1:0-78724 GCA_037443645.1 Cytophagales bacterium | reverse complement strand
TCAACGGGGCGATAAACCTGACGGTAGCGGGTTCAGCCGGACCGTTCACCTTTGCGTGGACAGGCCCCTCTGGATTTACGTCATCCCTGGAAGATATTTCCAACCTTGAACCGGGAAATTATTCGGTAAATGTTACACACAACCCCAGCGGATGCACGGTTTCAGCATTGATAACAATAAATGATATTTCTGTTACCCCATCCATTACCAGTTTTGTTGTTGATAACGACCGGTGCAATGCTCCTTTTAACGGTGCCATCCTGATCACTATAAGTCCTCCCGGAGCATACACATATAGTTGGACGGGTCCAGGTGGATATACATCAACAGCTGAGGACATTACCTCATTACAGAGTGGTTTATATCAAGTTACAGCTACCAATAGTGTAACGGGCTGCTTCATGGTTCAGAGTTTCACTGTGAACAACAATGCTCCGGTATTGACGGTTACCGCTGATGCCATCAGCGATAACTCCTCCTGCGCAGCGCCTTTCAATGGAGTTATATTAATTACTGTTTCACCTGCCGGTCCGTACACCTATTCATGGACCGGCCCTTTTGGGTTCACATCTGCACTGGAAGATATTTCCGGACTTCGCGAAGGTGGTTACACCGTTACCGCAACAAATACTACGTTAGGATGTTCGGTTGTTGCGACATTTACCGTTGGAGACAACACACCCACCATTAGTATAACCAGTCAGACGATCACCGATAATGGAAATTGTGTTGCTCCGTTTAATGGAGCTATATCTATAACGGCCGGTGGAACAGTTGGCCCGTATACGTTTGACTGGACGGGCCCCTTCGGTTTTACGGGCACGGGATCCTCAATATCCGGATTGCGGTCTGGTAATTATACGGTAACGATTACAGACCAAACTCTGGGTTGCCAGGATGTTTTTGTGTTGGCCGTTGGCGATGTAACACCACCGATCACGGTAACCTTAGACTCTTCCTTACCCAATACGAATTGCCTTGCTCCATTTACCGGATCGCTGAGCATCTCAGCTTCAGGCACACCGGGCCCTTTTACGTTTGCATGGAGCGGGCCGGGTGGATTTAATTCAACGGCAGAGGACATCTCGGCTCTTGAGAACGGAGATTATGATGTTACAGTGACCGATACCGGTTTGGGTTGTGTTGCACTCTCTACGTTCACGGTGCTTGATGGCCGGCCGACAGTTACCATCGTGGGGGTAACCATTGTTGCGAATACAACCTGCAGCGCTCCGTTTACAGGTTCAATTACACAAAGCGGAGGAGGCACACCTGGCCCGTTCAATTATTCATGGACAGGTCCAGGCGGGTTCACATCCACATTGCAGAATATTTCCGGACTGGAGTCGGGCGATTACACGGTTACGATTACCGATCAGGTACTCGGTTGTGCGGGCATATTTACCCTCATTGTTCCGAGCACCGCACCGACCATTACACTTACCCAGACGGTAGTTGGCAATACCAATTGCAATGCACCATTTAATGGTTCAATTGATATTACACCATCAGGAACGCCTGGGCCGTTTACGTTTGCTTGGAGTGGCCCCAGTGGTTTTACTGCTGCAACAGAAGACATCTCACTACTTGAAGCCGGTGATTACGATGTTCAGGTTACCGATGCGCTTTTAGGGTGTTCCGGGTTGTTCATGATTACGGTTCCGCAAAATGCAACGACTGTAACGATTAGCCTGGTTTCAAACACTCCGAACTCAAATTGCCTTGCGCCTTTTAACGGTTCAATTGATGTTACACTTGGCGGTACACCTGGTCCGTTTATCATTAATTGGACAGGTCCGGCCGGTTTCACGGCCTCAACAGAAGATATTTCGGGGCTGCGACCCGGGAATTATACCCTCAATGTTCAGGATGTTCTCCTGGGCTGTTCTGCGACTTCCTTGTTCACAGTAGGCAATATCGCTTCGGGTTGCGGAGGACTGGGTTGTCTCGCCTTTACAGTAGCCACTGTTGAGACAAGACCTTCGTGTGCTGTTCAGGATGACGGACAAATAACCTTCACGATATCGGGCGGAATTCCGAACTACATTGTAACCTTAACCGACAGTGCCGGCTATACCGTTGCTAAACCTGGAACGGGACCTGACTTTACCTTTACCAACCTCTCTCCGGCTAATTACTATTACATCATCCAGGACGCATCATTCCCTTCGCCCAATGTTTGCGCGTTGCCATATAGTCTGCCTGTTCAAACAAATGTTTTTGCCTCAGCTTCCGGCTTTGTGGATGCATCCTGCTTTGGCCAGCCTACGGGCCAGGCCACCCTTACGGTAACATCGGGTGGGACGGCTCCTTATGAATATTCCATTGATGCTGGCATAAACTGGACTGCATTCACATCACCACATCTGATTACCAATCTTCCACCCAATGGAACATACTCTATTCTGGTAAGGGATGATGCAGCCGACCTTTGTCCTGCTTCCGTACTTGTTACAATTAATAACCTGAACCCTCAGATCAACCAGGCCTTTTCAATTACCCAGGCCACCTGTAACAATAATGACGGAGAAATTACGCTAAGCGGAGTTCCCTCCGGTGGAACCGGTGCTCCTTATACCTATTTGATTAATGGTGTGCCAACAGCTCCGGTGGGCGGCAGGTTCAGTGGCCTTAGTGCCGGACCATATACTTTGAGTGTTGTTGATAATTCGGGGTGTCAGCGTGATTTCCCGGTTTTGATCACCTTCCCGGGATTCATTACAACATCAGCAGTTACCGTTACACCGCCTGATTGCACGTCTAATGGAATGAACGGAACTATTTCCTTCACCATATTCGATATCGGGACGTTTGAATTTGCATTTACAACTGATCCGCTTTTTGTGCCAACGGCCAGCGATTACCTTCCTACAGGCGGACCGTTCGTGGTGATACCAAACCTCACCAATGGCACCTATTACGTCTGGCTTAAGTCAGCCGGTTCACAATGTCCGACCCGACTTGGACCAATTGATGTGACGGGCGTTTATACAGTAAACTTTACATCTTCAGCAACCGATGAAATTTGCTTTGGTGATGGCGGCACTGTTGTACTGAACAACATTACCGGTGCCCCTGGCCTGGACTTTACTTATGAGCTGGTTCTTGGTGGTGTGCCGACCGTTAATACCATTACTTTCCTTGAGTCCCTCGGGCCATACACGGTCGCTGGCTTAGTACCCGGTAACTACCAAATCCGAATCAGCCAGGATCAAACTGCTTTAAATGGTTGCGTGGCAAACACGGCATTCCAGTCGTTTGTAGTTGATGGCCCGGTGGCCACACTTGGTTTTCAACCCACCGAAAACATTAAGGAGTCCTTCCCCGATCAACCTACCGGTTCCATGCTGGTGGTGATTCAGGAAAGCATGGAGGAGCCCTACCAGTTAAGAGTTGAGCTTACCGGACCGCTGTTGGGAGGTCAGTTCTTCCTGCGCGATTTCCAGACGATGACGCGTAATACGGCTAACCTTCGTGTGCAGGAACAGTTCATCGCTTTGTTTGCCGGAACGTACACACTAACCGTTCGTGATGGACTGGGTTGCGAAAGATCAATGGATATAGATATCCCCGTTGATACCGACATATTCATTCCTAACATATTCACTCCGAATGGTGATGGAGTGAATGACAGTTTCTTCATCCGCAACCTGCCTGAGGGATCAAAGCTGTTAATCTCCAACCGGTGGGGAAAGGAAGTGTACTCTTCCGGAAATTACCCTGTTGCTTTTGATGATCCTAAATTGTGGAATGGCGGTAACGATTCCGATGGCGTGTACTTCTATCGCCTGCAGGCGGGCAGCAAAGTGTTTACCGGTTGGGTTGAAATTGTGAGGGGCTCTAAGCCGTAAGGTTCAGTAGAAAGTTAAGCGTATCGATATTGTCGGCATACTCCCATACTTCGGGGAGTTGTGCTTTTCCGAAGGCCACAGTTGCCGGTGGCGGGGAGCCAATAATGCATTGAATTTTTTCAGCATGAATGTTCAGGAGGTCATGAAGATGAGGTTCATTCCGGTAGTATTGATAAAAAACTGTTGCGATCGGTGAAACAAGGCGCTCGTCTTCCAGCAATAACACAAAGCCGTTGTCGTAAAAGGGTACTTTATTAACCAGTGCAATTGACTTCTGATAGTCGTAGTTGTTGGCGTATTTGTGGTGGTTGATAACTTTCTGGAAAGGCTCCCAGCATTGCAAGAGTTTTGAAAGGTTGTACGACTCAGGCAGGTAGAGTTTTGACACATTACGACACCCCAGGCCAAAATAGCTGAACACATCCTCACCGAGTGCCGTAAGGGTCGGCTGGTCTTCATCTCCATTTAGTACTGCAACCGAAGTCCGGTTCTTGCGGATAATGTGGGGATATTTTCTGAAATAGAATTCGAAATACCGTGCTGAGTTGTCGCTTCCGGTTGCAATAACGGCATCCACATCACGGAGTTGATCACTGGTGAGGGTTATCTTGCCTTTAAATCGTGGCTCAATGTCAGAAAGTTTGCCGACAAGGAATTTAATCAGCACAGAATCTTTAGAGCTCAATTTTGCAACGAGGTGATGTCCGCTGATCAAAACGCACAGCATATCGTGAAAGCCTACCATGGGGATGTTTCCGGCCATAACAACTCCGATTTTTTTAGCCGACCCCTGATTAAAATCATATTGACTTGTCCAGTTTGTCAGGGTTTCCTTAAGCAGAAAACGAGTTATTCCCTGCAGGGATAAGGCAATATTAGCCGCGGTAAACCAAGGATTTTCGGATTTTGCCGCATCGGTTAGCCGGGTAAAGGCATCCGGCTGCATGGTGCGGAGTTCGTCACCGAGGTTTGTAAATGCAGATATCCTTTGTTCAATGGTCATGCTGCTAAACTTTTAAAGCCGCGTGATTGTTTGAAAATTGGTTTTACTTGTATTTTTAGAACGGTTTTTTGAAGCGCCAAAATAACGAAAGTCATGGCAATCAAGATTACAGATGAATGCATTAACTGCGGGGCTTGTGAACCCGAGTGTCCGAACACAGCAATCTATGAAGGCGGCAGGGAGTGGAACTGGTCTGGAGGCACAAAGCTACAAACGGTAGAGGTAGCCGGAACTGCCATGGATGCGAATACCCTGCAAAAGCCGGTGTCGGATGAGTTCTATTATATCGTTTCAGGCAAGTGCACCGAATGCACAGGGTTTCATGAGGAACCCCAATGTGCAGCAGTTTGCCCGGTGGATTGTTGCGTGCCCGATCCCGATCATGTTGAATCGAAGGAAGTGCTGATGGCCCGCAAAATCTGGTTGCACCAGGAAAGCGTGGTTCAAAACTAGCAGTAGTCCAGTTCACCTCATTCGGGCCCGCTTGATCAGGTACGTTTGCAGGATGGAGTTAACGTCTTCCCTGACATCGGCAGGAACAAAATCAATTTTGTACTGATTGCACCTCATATTCAGATCCCGGTAAAACCGGTCAGCTTCCTGCCTGTATGTCTCCCGCACATCGGCAGGATTAAGCTTTATTTTTTGCCCACCTTCCAGGTCGATAAACTCTACGGGCCTGTCTTCAAATTCGAAACGCAGTTCGGATGCCTGATCCATCACATGAAAAACAATGACTTCGTGTTTATTGTGTTTAAGGTGCTGAAGCGCTTTAAACAATTCTTCGGTGTTTTCAGAATCGAACATGTCGCTAAAGAGGACCACCAACGATCGCTTATGGATTTTTTCTGCTACTTCGTGCAACACTTCTGCAACCCGGGTTTTGGTATCCGGCACCGGTTCTTTCAGCAGATTTTCCAGTGTAATCAAAAGCTTTTCGCGGTGGGTTGGTGTTGATTTAACCGGTGTCAGGGTGCGTATGGAATCAGAGAACAGGCAAAGGCCAACTGCATCGCGTTGCCTGTTTAACAAAGTAATCAGAGCTGCCGATACAATGATGCTGAACCGGATCTTTGCCAGCGTATCAGCCGGGTAGTACATGGAAGTCGAGGTGTCAATCGCGATCAGGCAGCGCATGTTGGTTTCTTCTTCGAAGCGCTTGGTAAACAACCTGTCGGTACGTGCATAGACTTTCCAATCCAGGTGGCGGGTGCTTTCTCCTTCGTTATACAACCGGTGTTCGGCAAACTCTACGGAGAAGCCATGATACGGTGATTTATGAAGCCCGGTAATGAAGCCCTCTACGAGTTGACGGGCCAGTAATTCAAGGCTGGCCGGCTGGTGAATATCGTTCAGGTTGAGTTTCATGGGAAAGTCACAGGCAGTGTAACGTGGTCATAGATACCTAAAAAACGGGTTCAGTTTGCAATAATTGCCCAAAATACTATCTTAACACGAGCATTACCTAAACCTAACCCTAAACCAGAAGGATTGTGGAAGAGCAAAAATCGAATGGAAATGGGAGAGATGAGATTTTCTCCACCAAAGTAAAAGCTGGCAAGCGCACCTATTTTTTCGATGTAAAATCCACCCGGTCAAATGATTTTTACCTGACCATCACGGAAAGTAAGAAACGTTTTAAGGAAGATGGCTTTACCTACGAAAAACACAAAATCTTCCTGTACAAAGAGGATTTTAACAAGTTTATGGAAGCCTTAACCAGCACGGTGAACCATGTAAAAAATGAGTTGATGCCCGGAGTTGACTTCAGCCAGTTTGATCATGTTCACCAGGAAGAAGCTACTGCCGAAGTACCCAAATCGGCTTCAGAGAATGGGGAGTTGAAATGGGATTGAGCTGAATCCCTGCCACACCAAAAAATCCCGGATGCGCCCCATCCGGGATTTTTTGTTGCATCCTGCTTTCGTCTATCTTTGCGCCCTTAAAAATTCAGCGAATCCGGTATGGCGTTGCAGTGCGGTATTGTTGGTCTTCCTAACGTAGGGAAGTCAACCCTTTTTAATGCGATTTCTAACAACAAAGCCGAAGCGGCAAATTTCCCGTTTTGCACAATCGAACCTAACGTAGGTATTATCAGTGTTCCTGATCAGCGTTTAAAAACCCTGGAAGACCTTGTTAAACCGCAGCGTGTTGTTCCGACCACTATTGAATTTGTGGATATTGCCCGACTTGTAAAAGGTGCCAGCAAGGGCGAGGGGCTTGGCAACCAGTTTCTGGCCAACATCCGTGAAGTGAATGCCATTGTGCATGTGGTGCGGTGTTTTGACAACGACAATATTGTGCATGTGGATGGTCGTGTAGATCCGGTAGCCGATAAAGAAATAATCGACACCGAGCTGCAGTTAAAAGACCTCGAATCGGTGGATAAGAAGATTAACCGGGTGGAGAAAATTGCCAAAAGCGGTGATGCCAAAGCAAAGAAGGAGTTAAGTGTTCTGCAGGTTTATAAAGAGGCCCTGCTAGCCGGAAAAAATGCTCGCTCGGTGAAGGTAAGTGAAGAAGACCGGACCGCTGTCTCCGATCTGCAGCTGTTGACGGCTAAGCCGGTTATATATGCGGCTAATGTTGACGAAGCCTCAGTGCTTACGGGTAACAACCATGTGAGCCGGCTTAAAGAACATATTAGGGATGAGCAGGCAGAGGTGGTGGTGATATGTGCCGCCATTGAAGCACAAATTGCCGAACTGGACAATGAAGCCGACCGCCAGGCTTTTTTGAAGGAATATGGCCTGGAGGAATCCGGGTTGACAAGGCTTATCCGGGCGTCTTATCATCTGCTCGACCTGATTACCTATTTCACAGCCGGTGAAAAGGAAGTGAGGGCGTGGACTATTCAGCGGGGCTGGAAAGCCCCCCAGGCGGCAGGCGTAATCCATACCGATTTTGAGAAAGGTTTTATTAAAGCCGAGGTGATTAAATTACCTGATTATCAGAAATATAAGACTGAGCAGGGATGCCGGGAAGCCGGTAAAATGGCCATTGAAGGGAAGGAGTACGTGGTGCAGGATGGCGATATCATGCATTTTCGGTTTAATGTGTAAAAATTCTTACATCCCCTTTCAGGCCTATTAATTTTTTGCTAGTTTTATAATCCGCTCATTATCAATATAAAGCGGGGTTTACAGTTGAAGTATTTTTTAGCCCCTTTTTAATTTTTTAAGGTGTGAGAACCAGGATCATTTTTTCGCTTAAAAACAGAGGTGCGTACGTACCTTTTCACCATCAGTACCTGCTTGCGCAGTTTATTAAGGGGCTGCTCATCTTTGGTCCAGAGAAATCGTTCCAGGGATTTACCCGTTACAACTTCTCCGGCCTTAAGGGACAAACCAAGATAAGCCGTAAAGGCCTTCACTTTTACTCGGCTAAGGTAACACTGGTTTTCTCCTGTCCTGACCAGGCTTTTCGTAACTACTTTCTGTCACAGGTGTTTGGGCAGAAGGACATCATGATCGGCAGCCTTAACCTCGCTCCTGATTCGGTGGAAGATGAACCCCCTGTTCAGATTGGCGATGAATCGAAGTTTCTGTGCATTTCACCTATCGTTCCGCTTCAGGCCGGTTTCAATGATGAGCAAAGCAAAAAGTTCATCAATCCCGAAAGCGATGAGTTTTCTGATTTGTTATACGATGCTACCCTGAAGCGCATGGAAGAAGCAGGGCAGTTTACAGCCGACCAGTTGGCTGCTTTCTATAAGTTCCAGGTGGTTCCCGATGCCGACTACCTTCAACGGATTCAGGAGGCGCACAAAAAATTTGCCCGCATTTACCCGCTTTACGATAACGATGTGAAGTTTGAGGTTCGGGGCTATACTTTTCCGTTCACGCTGTATGCCGCCAAAGAGGTGCAGCAGTTTGTGTATGAACACGGCCTGGGGTATTTCTGCCACAAAGGATTCGGCATGCTGGATGTGGCTCACAATGACCCTGCCCATAGAAACGCGCAGCGGGATGTGGTGTATGCGTAAGTCGCCTCAGCGTTGATTGCCTCCTAATACAAAGTACCCCAATAACAGATCAGCCATCGGCTGAAAAGCACGGTAGTAAACAAAAACTTCGTACACATTCTCTGTTTCGTAGTGACTGCCTTCAAAGTAATAGGCAGGAAGTTTTGCTGACCTGACCAGGTATTGATAATCGTACCAACCCTGCCTGAGCAACACACTGGTTTGATATGCTTTGCTGGCGGAGTCGTAACGCATTCGTGTGCTCCGGTCGGTACGCCAGTCGGTAAAAGCTCCGATCAGGTACACCTCGCCATCAACCGGGTTTTCGGATAGCAATGTAAAGTGAACATCAACGTAATTGGCGGCATTAAAGGCCCGGTAATCCAGGTTGTCGAGGATATAGTTTCCGTTATAATCTACGTACAAGGAGTAGGCTTCTCCATTGCGGCTTTTATCGGGGGCTACGTACGCTTTGGGCGGAATGGATCTCCTATCAACAGTATTAATATTCCGGCCCGGGTAGATGAGCGAACGCAAGTCAAAAAACCGGAACTCGTTGCCTCCTTTAAACATTCGCTCATCGCTGAAGAAGCGGTATTCCAGTTCTTTGATGTTCTCCCTTAGAAAACTCGGCTTTACACTTTCCGACAGGTTATCCCACCGCTGGTTTTGCCGCACCGTCACATTCACGGTTTCGAGCGGGTTAATAACGTTCACATTCTTGTAATTGACTTTAAAATTGATCTGCTGGTTGCGTTCAGCAACGGTGCCCGGTCCGATGAGGCTGCCCTCACGCAGAAACGTGAATTGGGGATCAAATACCATGAACCTCCTGGAAAGAACCAGGTCGCCCCGGTCTGATCCACGGTACACAACAGCCACATAATTTCCAGGCAACTTTACCGGGGGCAGTTGAATCCGGTAGTGAACATACGGAATCTGGGTATCGAGAGAGAACTCAAAGTCGTTGATGGGGTATTCGTTGTACTCCGGCATGAAGTCAAGGTCAAGCAGGGTTGACTTCGTCCAGTTGTGGTTGCAATGAATGATCCGCAAGTAATAGCTATCACGCTGGTTACGCAGGTCATCAAACTCCAACACCAGGCTCCAGTTGCCCATGCGGGTTACGGCAGGATTCAGGTCCGGACGCTGCGCAAAGCCCTGCAGGTTATAAAGCCGAACCGTTTTTATCTCGGATTCATAAGTCCGGTCAGCCAGTTCAAGCACTTTGCCGCCCGGTGTGCCATAGCCGGACTGTGGAATGGGGGCACATGATAGTACCAGTAAGCTGACGATGAAGAAAATCCGCATCGCATAAAAATAGGCGGCCGGATACAATTTTTTGACCTGTTTTCACTTAATCTTTGTGTGCATTCCAACGTTTCATATTCGCGCAGTGTCTAACATGCAAAACGGCCGTACAATCCGGATGCTCAGTGAAAGCGAGCTTGTTGAAGGGTGTCGCAAAGGGGAAAGAGCCTGCCAAAAGGCTTTGTACGACCGGTATTGTAAAAAAATGATGGTGGTTTGTCTTCGGTACTCCAAATCCACCATGGAAGCCGAGGACATGCTTCAGGAGGGTTTCGTGAGGGTGTTTCAGGGGTTAAAGGGTTTTAGGCATGATGCTAAACTTGAAACGTGGATGACGCGGATAATGGTGAACACGGCCCTCAACCACCATCGTAAAAAACTGTACCTCTACCCGATGGTGGATGTTCAGGAACTCAACCTGCCTCACCACGATATCAGCTTATCCGGATTACAATTTTCGCAACTTCTGGAGATGGTCCAGTCGTTACCACAGGGATGCCAGGTGGTGTTTAACCTGTTTGCCATTGAAGGATACAGCCATAAAGAGATAGCCGCGATGCTGGGTATCTCTGAGGGCACTTCAAAGAGCCAATATGCCCGTGCGCGCATGTTGTTAATGAACAAGATTACTGAAGAAGACCGCTATACATCGTATGACGAAGCGCAGGTTTGAAGAAGAATGGAAATCAGCTTTTGACGGAGCAGAAGTTGAACCGTCTGAAAACGTGTGGACGGGCGTTGAGCTTGATCTTGAAAAGGGTTCAGGAGTAGCGGCCCGCAGGCAACTTACCGTTTACCGGTGGCTTGCAGCAGCCTCGGTTTTGGTTGCTGTTGGCGTAAGTGCCCTGTATTTTTTATCGGATAACAGGCAGGCCGAACCGGTCACTGCACAAGCACTGCATGGCAATGAATCTCTTACAGACAATCCGCAACCGGTTGCTGATGCCACTGCAACGGTAGATAAGCCCAGCAATGAAGCACTACAACCATCCCCGCAATCGAAACGCTTTACGGAACGTTCTCAAAGGGAATTGCCTCTCGGACTAACAGATCGCAAAGCAACTACCGCTGTATTGACCGATCAGCCTGAACAAATATTCAACAGCCTGGAGCGGGAGGTGCGCAATCGGCTTGCACCAGCCCGGCAAATGCCGGTGTTGTATTCATTTAAAAATCCGGAATTGAATTTCTCGAAACAGGAGCCTGTTGCTGACCCGGGCGCTCTCTTGTTGGCAAAATTAGCCGATGAAGAGAGGGCCTATGCTAAAGCCGGGAAGAAAAAAGGCAACGATGAACACCTGTGGACTTCCGTTGGCTTTGGTGCCGGATCGTTTAATCCCAATGCCGGGTCATCAGCAAATGCCAGCACCTTTAATACAACCGGTAATTCATCAGCAGGAATGAGCTATTCCGTAGGGGCAGCCATCGGAGGGCGGGTAGGCAGCCGCTTTGTTTTGCAGGGGGGTGTCAGCTACCTGCAACAGAACGCATCCTATACATCCAGTTTACTGTCCATGGAAACTGCCACAGCCGCTGCATCGCTCGATGATTACATCGACCGGCAAGCCAACCTGGTGGCCACCACTCCGTATGAAGTAGCCAGTAACCTTCAATACGTTACACTTCCCCTGCAGGCCGGTTATTTAATTCTTGACCACGATTTTGCCATACAGCTTAACGGAGGTGTGGCTACCGATTTTTTTATTCAGAATACCCTTACGCCTGATAATCCCGCTGTTGCCAGTGTAACGCAGAAAGCCGGAGAGGACTCGCCCTACCGCACGGTTAATTTCAGCGGCATTGTGGGCACCGAATTGAGCTACAAGTTTGCCGGCCGGTATCGGATTGCGGTAAACCCGGGTATCCGGTATGCGTTTAACTCCATTTACAAACCGGAAATCAGCCGCGAAATAACGCCCATTACGTACGATGTGGCACTGCGGTTCCGGTACATTTTTAATTGAACTATGCCGATGCGATTAATTCATGATAATACGGCTGCCCGCGTTGTAGCACTTTTTGTCCTCGTGGCTTTGTTGGCGATGAGCCAGATACTGGAAAGTTGTGGGGCTTAATGTGCCGGTTTGTTCGTTTCAAGCTCCAACATAATTTCCTCCCACTGCCGGTTTAGTTCCTCGTATTCAAGTTCGGTCTGCTCAAACTCCTGCTGCACTGCGGCAAGGCGCTTAAAGTCTCCGTACACTTCCGGCTGCGCCATTTCATTTTCTAGCTCAGCTTTCTTTTTTGAAAGCAGGTCTATTTTCTGCTCAACCTTTCGCAGATCCCTTTTCAAGGTACTGACGTGGCTGGCATCCTCCAGGACCGGTGGCTGCTCTTTTTTAACTGTAACTTTTGCATTAAGCGTTGCCTGCTTTCCTTCCGCCTCACGCTTCTTCTTCCAATAGTCGTATTCCTCGTAGGTTCCTGGATATTCCTTAATCTGGTGATCTTCAATGTACCAGATTTTGTTGGCCACCTGGCTGATGAAATGCCGGTTGTGCGAAACCACCACAAAACTTCCCTGGTATTGTTGCAACGCCTGGATGAGGATGTTTTCGGAAATGAAATCCAAATGGTTGGTGGGTTCGTCCAGTAACAGAAAGTTGGCTTCTGAAATTAATGTTTTGGCCAGGGCCACGCGTGACTTCTCGCCACCGCTGAGCACTTTGATTTTTTTAAACTGTTCTTCATCCGAAAATAAAAAGCACCCCAGCACATTACGCAACTGCTGTTCGGTTTTTCCGGAGCCGGCCTGCTTCAATTCTTCCAATACTTCGTTTTCAACGTGAAGCGCCTCCAATTGATGTTGTGCAAAGAAGCCCTGGATTACGTTGTAGCCCAGGGTGCGTTCGCCATCTACCGGCTCGGTGCCGGCCAGTATACGCAGCAAGGTTGATTTACCTTTTCCATTCGCACCGATAAGGGCAATTTTGTTACCGCGTTCAAGAGTGGCCGAAGTGTTCTTTAAAATCTGCAGGTTGCCGTAAGCCTTCGAGATGTTGTTCAACGTTACAATAAACCGTCCGGGCTGCTGGCTAAACGTAAACCTAAAATTTACCGCAGCTGTGTCGTTCACCACTTCGTCCACCAGGTCCATGCGGGCTATGGCTTTTTCCTTCGATTTCACCTGCCGAGCTTTGCTGGCTTTGGCTTTGAAGCGTTCAATGAACCGTTCGGCCTGACGTATTTTGGCTTGCTGGTTTTCAAAGGCATTCTGCTGAATTTCTTCGCGCAGTTCTTTTTCTTTCAGGTAGAAGCTGTAGTTTCCTTCGTAGGTAATAAGTTTTTGCTGGGTAACCTCCACGGTTTTGGTCACCACATTGTCCAGAAAACGCCTGTCGTGCGAAACAATAATTACGGCTCCTTCATAGCTGCGCAGGTACTCTTCCACCCACTCAATCGAAGGCAGGTCGAGGTGGTTGGTGGGCTCGTCCAGCATGAGCAGCGAAGGTTTCTCCAGCAGCAGCTTGGCCAGCATTACGCGCATGCGCCAGCCTCCGGAAAACTCTTTCAAAGGCCTATGCAGATCACTGGTGGCAAAGCCAATACCCTCCAGCACCTCTTCAGCTTTTGATTGCAGGGCATATCCACCGAGGTGATCGTACTTTTCCTGAATTTTGGCCAGTTTTTCTACCAGCGCATCGCTGTATTCTGTTTCCAGTTTGTGGATGATGATTTCAATCTGACGTTCCATATCCACCACTTCCCTGAAAGCTTCCATCGCCACCGTAAGGATGGTGTCATCGGTTTGGTAGGAGAGCAGGTCCTGGTTTAGAAAGCCGATAGTGCATTGGTTGCTCTTGCTGATGGTGCCTGAATCAGGCCGGATGTCTCCGTTAATGAGTTTAAGCAGGGTGGATTTTCCCCTTCCGTTAAGCCCGATGAGCCCGATTTTATCGTTTGGCCGGATGAACATGTCGGCTTCCTCGTAAAGGGCACGACCGCCAATAAAGTAAGAAAGGTCGGTTATGGAAATCATGGCCGCAAAGATAAAATTCCGAAGGGAATAACCGGTAACATATTCCGTTGGTAAGATTCGGGTTTCTACTCGATAAGAATTGCATTACCTTGTTCAGTAAATAATACATCCTATGCCTGTAATTAAATCTGTATTGCCCTTGGGATTGTTCCTGGTGGTGCTGTTGCACTGCAACAACAAACCTAAAGAGGATAGCCCGGCCCCGGTTATTACAGCCGATGGCAGCATTCCTGCATTAACTGAGGCTTCCAAAGACCTGCCGCTTGATAAGATTGTGATGCCGAAGGGATTTAAAATTTCTGTGTATGCCGAAGTGGATAACGCCCGCTCGATGGTGGTGAGCCCTTCCGGGACGTTGTTTGTGGGCAACCGCAATGGCGACAAGGTGTATGCGGTTAAAGATACCGATGGCGATTACAAGGCCGATAAAAAATGGGTGATTGCTTCCGGCTTGAACATGCCCAATGGCGTTGCCTTTAAAGACGGTGACCTGTATGTGGCCGAGGTAAGCAGGATCCTTAAATACCCGGGCATTGAATCAAAACTGGCAAGCCCGCCCCAACCGGTAGTTGTAAACGATACCTACCCCACCAAAACCCACCATGGCTGGAAGTACATTGCCTTCGGGCCCGATGGAAAATTATACGTGCCGGTGGGCGCCCCCTGCAACATTTGTGAGTCGGACGAAATTTTTGCTTCGATCACACGCATCAACCCTGATGGCAGCGGACGCGAAATTTTTGCGAGCGGTGTGCGCAACACGGTGGGATTTACCTGGCACCCGGAAACCAAAGCGATGTGGTTTACCGACAACGGCCGCGACATGATGGGCGATGACCTGCCCCCGTGCGAACTGAACTACGCACCGCGTGCCGGGATGAACTTCGGTTACCCGTATTGCCACGGGGGTACCATTAAAGACCCTGAGTTCGGCAATAAAAAGCCCTGCAGTGCCTTTGTTGCTCCGGCCCAAAACCTGGGGCCGCACGTTGCCCCGCTTGGATTGAAATTTTATACCGGCAACATGTTTCCGGGTCAGTACAAAAACCAATTGTTTATTGCCGAGCACGGCTCGTGGAACCGTTCGAAAAAAATCGGTTACCGCGTGAGCCTGGTGCGCGTGGAAAATAATTCGAAGGCGGTGAGCTACGAGACCTTTGCCAGCGGGTGGATGGACGATGCCACACAAAAAGTGTGGGGCCGGCCGGTGGATGTACTGGTGTTGAATGACGGCTCGTTACTTGTTTCAGATGACCATGCCAATGTTATTTATCGCATTACCTACGCACCTTAAACGGTTTCAGCATCTGAACTTCTTAACGGATTGCGATGCACCCTGTATTGTTTGATTTCGGAAGTTTCAGAATCTATACCTACGGGTTTATGATTGCCGTGGGTGTGGTTTGCGGCATAGCTTATCTGGTTGTACAAGGTAGGCGCGAGGTAAACCTTACGTTTGATCAGGTCAATAATCTTTTTCTTCTGCTATTTACAGCAGCGTTCGTAGGTGGTAAAGTGTTTTTGTTTTTTGAAGACCCTTCACGCTATGCACACAACGTAAAACAACTGTTTACCGGCAGCGGGTTTGTGTTTTATGGGTCGTTTCTGTTTGCCGTGCCCACCATGCTGTGGTATTTCCGGAAGAACAACCTGCCGGTTTACCCCATGCTCGACATCATGGCCGTTGTAACGTGCCTGGTGCACATGTTCGGCAGGGTGGGGTGCTTTATGGCAGGATGTTGCTACGGTAAACCGACTACCGCTTTCTTTGGTGTTACGTTTACCAACCCGGCCTGCCAGGCCCGGCCGCTGAACACGCCCCTGTATCCAACCCAGCTTATGGAAGCCGGTTACATTCTGGTGGTGATCATGGTATTGCTGTATGTGCGCAGGCACCGCACATTTTACGGCCAGTTGTTTTTGCTGTACCTGGCACTGTATGCAGGGGGGCGCTTCCTGCTGGAGTATTTCAGAGGCGATGCAACCAGGGGGTTCATCATTGACGGTTATCTTTCGAATTCGCAATTCATAGCCCTCATTATTCTAAGTGCCACCCTTTGGGTATATCGGAAATGGCGCGTAACAAACCGGCTGATCCGGTAGGCACAGGGCATGTAAGGTTTTTACCGGAAATTGCAAAAAATTCTCTCTCTCTCTCTCACGGGGCAGATAAATACCACATTAAACGTATTACGAATATTTCCAACAAATTGTGCGCTGCCGGGTAATGTTGCGATAAAGGGTCTGATTTCCGACCGTTGTGGTGCCGCAGGCCTTTCTAAACCTACAAGCATTTCTCTTAACGGCATTAACCCCGTGGTAGTAGCGGGGTCCCCTCCGGGCTTTACCGGGGTTACCGCGTGCGATACCACCCCGGTTACGTTTACAGCAACACTAAGCCCTTCGTTGGGTTGTGTCAGCAACTATTCATGGTCGTTTCCTTCCGGCTGGACGGTAGACAGCCAGAATGCCAATACGATAACACTCAAGCCCAATGGCACCAGAGCCATTGAAGGTGACATAAAGGCAACCGTAAATTTTGCGTGCGGCAGTTCCAGAACGAGCGGTGCCATAAATCCTGCTTATATTCCGCCCCAGGTGCTTGGCCCTAATTTTATTTGTACCAGCGGCACTTTCAGCATTATGAATGCGCCATTTGCCATACCCACGTGGTCAAGCAGCAATACCACTATTTTAACCATTGTTCCGAGCACGGGTGTGGCCACGCGGCTACAAGTGCAGAAATTGTAAGTTTTACATTACCGATTAAAAATGAAAAAGGCCTTTGTCATAACGTTTATAGTGGTATTACCCGTATTCATTTTAGCACAGCATAACGTTGCAATTCCGGAATTGCGAAAAAATAAGCGGGTTATCAGTGGTATTGAAATGGTGATTAGTACAGGCATATTATTTATTGATGACCATGGTTGGAGTCATTTCATCAAAGAGTCAAGTTTGGGGCAAACCGAGTACGTAATTGATGAGAAGTACAATATGTACTTAGGTATTAATTTGGTACACAAATTTAGTTCGAGGTTTGATCTTCTGTTGGGCATGGGATTTAACAATCTCAAATATATAAAGGGTTATAAAACTTATAACCCTGATGGTACCATATATCACTATTCTCCCAATGAGCAGGTCAACCAGTATTTGTGCCTGCAGATTTTACCCATCTTTTATCTTGGTAAACAAAGTGGGTTATATGCTTATATAGGTACAGTATATGGTGATTTAAGTAAATCTTATGAATGGGTTGGGAATGCCCGTATTAATACAATCAGTGGGTTCAAGAGTTACGAAATCAGTGGACTCACTGGATTAGGTTATCCTCTTAAGCTTTTCGATCACTTCTTTATCGGCTTTCAAGGAGGTATCCGTTACGGATTTACTGACATGATTAATGTGAACGGGTATCGCCTGTCAAGGAGTTCAATCGAATTTACACTTGTAGTGAAGTATCAGAGAAATTAGTTTTAATATCAAAACAATATTTATATGAAAATCTTTATTTCTTCACTACCCTGTCTTCGTGAAAGAACATTTCTTTCATACCTTTCTTTAATACTGTTGTTCAATTCGTTTACCCTTTTTGGCCAAACAATTACTAAGCAAACAGGGTCAACCATTCCTAACACAGTTTGTCCTAACACCTCCACGGTCTATCGGGTGAGTTTGCCAAGTAATTTCAGCACTTGTCGCATAGAATGGTTGGTAACTAATGGAATTGTTAACGGTCCAAGTGATCAGCAAGAGGTTACGGTTAACTGGTTTGATATTCCTGGTGCAATAAGCAAAATTACCGTCCGCTTTCACGGATGCCCAAATGGCAACCCGAATGAAGGAGGAGGCTCAACCAAAGAGGAGTTGATTCTTTCAGTAAACAACCAAGGATGGGGTTCTTTTACAAATTCAGTAGACATTGATTTCTGCACTACAACTTTTGTGGATTTGTTTATACCACGGATGTTCGTCATTGGCACTGGTGGAGCAGGCCAACCTCCTTTACAAGAAGTTCGCTATGTTTGGGATTTGCCGGTTGGTTGGAGAACTGAAACAGGTGCCACGGGGCAGATAAATACCACATTAAACGTATTACGAATATTTCCAACAAATTGTGCGCTGCCGGGTAATGTTGCGATAAAGGGTCTGATTTCCGACCGTTGTGGTGCCGCAGGCCTTTCTAAACCTACAAGCATTTCTCTTAACGGCATTAACCCCGTGGTAGTAGCGGGGTCCCCTCCGGGCTTTACCGGGGTTACCGCGTGCGATACCACCCCGGTTACGTTTACAGCAACACTAAGCCCTTCGTTGGGTTGTGTCAGCAACTATTCATGGTCGTTTCCTTCCGGCTGGACGGTAGACAGCCAGAATGCCAATACGATAACACTCAAGCCCAATGGCACCAGAGCCATTGAAGGTGACATAAAGGCAACCGTAAATTTTGCGTGCGGCAGTTCCAGAACGAGCGGTGCCATAAATCCTGCTTATATTCCGCCCCAGGTGCTTGGCCCTAATTTTATTTGTACCAGCGGCACTTTCAGCATTATGAATGCGCCATTTGCCATACCCACGTGGTCAAGCAGCAATACCACTATTTTAACCATTGTTCCGAGCACGGGTGTGGCCACGCGGCTACAAAGCAGGAGAGGCAGTGTAACGGTAACGGCAACATTTAACTGCCCGGCCGATCCCGCTACCAAAACAGTATGGGTGGGCCAGCCGTTGTTGACCAGTGAGAACCTTTATGTATTCGGGGCATACGGTCAAAACCCTGTAACCTTAAACTCAGGCGCCTATTACTACTTTGATATTGTAAAACTGATTAGCACTAACCCCACTATTTACCAGCGGGTAGAGGTTCCCGGGGCAACTCAATACACCTGGTATGTTCCTTCGGGTTTCAGCCTGTTTGCCAATTATGGCAACCGGGCCATCATTCAAACAGCATCGGCTAATGGCACCTACACGCCATATGTGGCTGCTGAGAACATCTGCGGTTCGGGTGGTGCACGGGCGCTCACCGTAGTAGTTGGCTCAGGCGGTGGAGGAGGTATTATCCTGATTACTACACCAAATCCGGTAACTGATGAACTGGATGTGCGCACAGAAAATGATTTATCAGAAACAATCGGTACACCGGGGTTGGAGGGGTTGCCTGTACAGAACAGCAAGGCCCCGGTTGGTGAACTGGCTTACATCACCCTTTACGATGAATTAGGCAGGGAGGTATTGACCCACGTTTCAGGAACGCTGAAAGCCAAACTTTACGTTGGCCATTTAAAAGAAGGGTTATACATTTTGAAGGCGAGGCAAGGTGATAAGGTATATGTTCAGAGAATATTTGGTAAACGGTAAATTGAGTCAGGCAAAGCCTCATTAAAAATCATCCGCGATATCGTCAATCTTTTTCTTTTTATCCTCCTTCATCATTTTATGGATGAGGTAGGAAGTGTAGAGCAGTTCCAGTTCGTTTTTTGAGACGGCCCTGAAGGTCAGGCTCAGGTTTTTGCCGGTCCATTTGTAGTTATCATTGCGCACATCATACACGGGCTTGCCCAGCGCACTTTCAAGGCCTTTCATCAGGCGGGTATCTTTTTCGGTAATCACCAGGATTTCATAAATGTGATTCTTGTACGTCTTCACCTCCATGCGGTTTACCTTCACCTCGCCAATAGTCAGGTAGGACGGGTCGGTTACTTCAAATACTTTAGCCGGGTGATTGCCTTTTTCGGTAATGTCTTTTTTGAATTTTGCCCCCCTAACCGAATCAATCGGGTAGGTCATCTTGATGTCCTTAAACCCGTTGCGCCTGTCCAGTTCGGTAAGGTCGGGTTGGGCAAACGTGGCAACGTTTATAAACAATGCAAAGGTTAGTTGCAGGCAGGAGGTTTTCATGGTTTCGGTTCAATACATTGAATGGGGATAAGGATCTTCACCGTATCCCACATCAGCAAAAGGTCGGCCACATTGTTGCGCTGGTCGAACTGGATGGTAAACGCTTCGTAAGCCTGTTCATTTTGCTGAACGGGCACAACCAAACGCAGGGCATCCATTTTAGGGTTGTAGTTATAGGATCCCCACAGGCCTACATCCTTATTAAAAATAATGGTCCATGTATCCTTCTCCGGAATGGTAAAGAGCGTGTAATTACCTGTAGGGAGCAGGGTTCCGCCCACGATCAGATCGCGCGTGGTGGTGAGTTCGGTTGCCTCATTGGCCCCGGTGCGCCACACCTCACCATAGGGCACCAGGTTGCCAAAAATTTCCCTGCCCCGCTTGTGTGGCTGTGAATAGGTAATGCGCACGTACGTGTCTTTGTAGCGCATGGTAATCAGGGCCAGGGGACTGGTGCGCGGTTTCACGGCTTCCTGTGTAAATGCTGCCAAGGAAACATGCAGAAGCAGAAGGAGCAGCAGGAGGCGTTTTGCCTGTGTCATGTTCGTCATTATCTTGGGCGAAGATAACCGGTTCGGAGGGATTATTCGTAATGAGCATGCAGCGCCCTGCATTTGATGACATCTTCATGGAGTTGGCCGTTAACCTGGCCAAGCGGTCGCATTGCATTAAACGGCACGTGGGGGCGGTGCTCACGAAAGATACGCGCATTATTTCCATCGGTTATAACGGGCCGCCATCAGGCACGCACAACTGCGATGAAGAGTGGCCTGAGGTGGGTTGCCCCCGCGATTCGAAAGGCGGTTGTTCGCTGGCCATCCATGCCGAGCAAAACGCTATTCTGTATGCAGTAAAGAACAAGACTTCCGTTGAAGGATCAACCCTATACGTCACGCTGTCGCCTTGCCTGGCATGTGCACGGATAATTTACAGCATGGGTATAACGCGTGTTATTTACCTCAAGTCGTATGCCGAGCACAAGGGATTACCCGGGGATGAAGGGGTTGAGTTTCTGAATCGGTTTGGCGTTGATACCGAAAAATATGCAGGGCAACTGGCCAATGTTACCCACATGATTTAACTATTCAGCTTCGGGTTCTTATTTGGACTTCAATGCTTTTTCCAGGTCGGCAATCAGTTTAGCGGAAACCGACTTCTTGTTTTTCTCGGCAGCGGCTTTCAGCACAGGCACGGCTTTACGTCCCATTTCAAACAAGCCCACCGGATTTTTGTCGTGCCGGTAACTGCCCAGGCACCACTGGATGTCGGCCTGGAGGCCGGCCTCGAGGTTCAGCGCCTGTAATTTGCTTAGCACCTGTTCGCTCACCTTTTCAATGGCAAGGGTTTTTGATTTTACGGCAGCGGGTGTGCTGCTTTTACCGGTTGGTGTTTTTTTAGTTGCTGCTTTCGCCATGGTTCCCGTTGTTTATAGATCACAGATCGCTGCAAAAGTAGAGGGTATACAGGCTTTTCGCCAACTTACTGACCGGATAAATTTATGCAACCGTATGAATGAAGAGTATAGAGATGAGTGTGATGATATAAAATACGAAAGGGAAGCGATTCTGAACCGCTTCCCTCCGCAAAGTCGTTAGGTTGTTACCTAATTACTTCTTCTTCTTGGCAGCTTTCTTTGCCTTTTTCGCTTTCTTTGCCATAGCGTTTTTGTTTTTTTAGGTTAAAAAGATGTGAAAAGGTATAACAAAAAATTAATTCTCAAAAATTTTTAGCAGAAAATTTTCATGTAACGAAAATTTTGCAGGGTAAAGTTATCCACATTCCTGTTGGCTCAGGTCGTCAGATGATGTTCACTTCGGATTGTAAATCGATTTGAAATTTTGTTCTGACAGCGGATTGAATCTGCGAGGCAAGTTGGAGCATCGCCTCGCCTTTTGCGCCACCAAAGTTTACCAGCACCAGTGCCTGATGTTCATGGACACCAACGTTATCCAATCGTTTTCCTTTCCATCCACAGGTTTCGATGAGCCAGGCTGCAGGTATTTTAACTTGTTGATTTTCAGTTTCATACCCCGGTATACTTGGATGAAGTTTTTTAAGTTCGCTGAAGTGCGATGCACGTACGGTGGGGTTCTTGAAGAAGCTTCCTGCATTGCCAAGATGAGCAGGATCTGGAAGTCTGGATGACCTTATCCGGATGACTGCATCACTGACCGAACGAATGGTTGGATGTGTTACCTGCATGCTCTTCAATGTGTCGCGAATGGCACCATAGTCGATGTGAAGACGGTGATTTTTTTTTGATAACCTTAAAGTAACGCTTGAGATAAAAAATTTTCCTTTTAGCTCCTGTTTAAAGATGCTGTCGCGATAGCCAAACCGGCAATCGGCATTGCTGAACACGTTACTCGTGCCGGTATCGAGAGCTAGGCCGTCAACCTGGTGAAGCGTCTCTTTCAGCTCAACGCCATATGCCCCGATGTTTTGAATGGGTGCCGCACCCACCGTTCCGGGTATGAGTGACAGGTTTTCAATGCCTCCATAATTTCTATCCACGCAGTGCATAACCAGCTGGTGCCAGTTTTCGCCTGCAGCTGCTTTTAGTAAAACGTCTGTTTCGGTTTCACTTACAATGGTCACTCCCTTCAGGGTAACATGCACAACCAGTCCGCTGAAGGGTTTTGTGAAAAGCACATTACTGCCCCCACCGAGAATGAAGGTTGGATTGTTTTGGTAAACCGGATGACGGAGAAGTTGTCGGAAGTCTTCTTCGGACTTGATGGATACAAAATAGCGGGCTGTTTCGCTTATGCCGAAGGTATTGTAAGGCCGAAGATCAACCTCTTCAAGTATCTGAATCATGCATCGGGGTGTCCTGCAAAAATGTGAAATATTTCAGCGCCCGCGCTGTTATAACCGGATATCATTTTGAGAAATCTTCACCAGACAGAACCGGCCAAACCGGCCCGCAACATAGGTTGTTGCGCATATGATCAGGTCTCCTTCGGCTGTTTGCCTGATCGATGCGACTTCCAGGGGATTGGAATAACCTACATACCGGCTGGAGAGGAATTCACCGGTGCCTTCATCGTAGAAGTACAAACCAACCTGATTGGATTTGGTATTGGCTGCAAATACCAGCACGTCTTGATTCTTTAGGGTAGCCCGGATAATCCGTACGGTAGCATTGGCACGTAGTTCGGGCAGGGTAAAGCCACCCAGGTCGGTACTTGAGGTAATGCCTGATGAATTCAGCGTTACCCGGGGCAGCAGAAAGTTATCGCCAAAGTTGAATCGTGCAGCGGCAAACGTATTGCCTGCAACCGGCACCACCGCACTAAACCCCCCGTCATCCTGCTGTCCCTGTACCACGCCATTGGGCACATCCTGACTGAGGTTGGTGAATACCAGTGAAAAGGTGTAGTTGTAAAAGCCATTAAAAAAATACAGACCGCCCGACCTGCCCGTTTGAAACGGGAACTGGCGGCCCGTACGCAGGTAATGATTGATGATGGGCTCTTCAACACCTTCACCTGCACCAATGGTATACCCTTTTGATGATGTAACAGAACCTGTTGGTGTTATTACCGAAATGACTGTTTGAAGCGTAACGGAGTTGTAGCTGAGCGCAACAATGTTGGTATTATCCAACGATGCGGCTGCCGGATAGGTAAGTGAAGCGCTTGCCGGCACAGGGGTAAATCCTCCGCCATCGGCATCAACCCGTGCAATGTGGGTTTGAAGGGTTAAGGGGTCCATGCACAGAAAGTAATAATCAGCACCGATTTTCATCAGGTCGCCTACCGGGTTTACATAGCTTTCGTCAATGGATACATCGCTCACAAAGTTTCCGAACTTATCCGCTTTCAGGAGGTAAATGCCGCTGAAGGTAGTTGTGGTTAACCTGCGGCCACCCAAAATCAGGTAGCCACCATCCGAAGTTTGTTGGATGTCGATGGGGTAATACGAAGCGCTGAACTGGTAGTTGTCGTAGATTTTGGTAAAGGTACTTTCGTCCAGTGCGGGATTGGTTTCCTCTACGCAGGCAGTTTGAACAAGTAAAACCGAAATCAGTACGAATAACGTTATCCTCATCATCATCTCAGGTTAATGGAACTGTAGCCTTTGGTAAGAAACCGCAACGGGAACATCGTGCCAACGGTAACAATAATTGAATTGATTTTGAAATCGTCCATCGCATCGCCAATGCCGGCTAATTGCGGATTGCCATACCGGTTCTCTGTTGAGTTGGCAAGGCTCATGCCCTTGCGATACTGCAGATCCAGGTTTACCCGGATGTTGCCCACGTGGTAGTTTACCCCAGCCCCCCCGGCTAAAGCCCATTGGTATTTTGCGAAAAGAGGTGCGGCACCAACACGAATCGGCTCTGTATTGAATTCATTTTGTCCGCCAGAAGCATAATCAACACCGGATATGCTTACCGATTTGGAGGCATCGATGAGGAGGGTATAAACTGCTCCAAGCTGTACATAAGGCCGAAGCCGGGTGCTGGTGAAGTCATAACGGAACAATAAGGGAAAGTCGGCATAGTCGATTTGCTGTTCCTGATCGTAAGTGAGCTCTAGGCGGTTTTCGGGGATGCCGGAGTCTTCCCACAGGTATTGGTTTGAATAGGAAAACATCGCGTTGCGGTAGGCAGGTTGAAAACTTACCGAGAAGCCCTTGAAGTAAAAACTCACTTCAATGCCGGCAACAATTCCGGGTTTGGAGTAATTGTCGTATTCTTTTCCTGATGGCGTATAATTCACCGGACTTAATGCAGAGTAGGACGTGATGACATCGGCACCGGAGAGGTTAATTCCTGCTTTAAAACCAAGCCACCATTGCTTTTCAAGAAACTTTGCGTCTTGCGCGTTGCCTGAATTGAATGAAGCAGGTGCTTTTCTTCGTTGTTGTGCTGCCAGGCTGGTACACAGCAGCAGACTGACAATGAGCGGGTAGCAAACCTTCATACGTTAATGGATAATTACAAGTTTTTTGGCGGCTTCAAATGAACCGGTCTTCATCCTGAAAATATACAATCCGGGGGGTAAATCAGAAACATCGCGGATATGCCGGTGTTCGCCCGGTTCGTAAACCTGGTTTATGATTTCGGTCAGGCGGTTGCCCCGCTGATCATATAAATCAATAGCCACCTGTGCGGTTGCATTGATGCGGAAACTAAACGTTGTTGACGTGCGGGCCGGATTGGGGTAACATTCATTCAACGCAAAGCGGGATGCAATGAAAGGCTCTGTTCCCGTAATCACATCCAAAGCAAGGGTGAGGGGCTCAAAAAAGGTTCCGGGCTCATCCGGGTTTTCACCATCAATAAAATTGCCGAAGAAAATATCATTAGTGATTTTATTCTTATCTACCAGCATCCAGTCTTTTAACAGATTGGCATATACCTGCCGGTAATCGTATTGCATTTCCACATTGTCTTGGGTCATGTCGGGCACAACACCGTTTACACCGGGCTTTACATGCTTCCCGAAGATCAGGATGGGGCCACCGGTTCCGTGGTCGGTGCCATGGCTTCCGTTGGAATGTATGCGCCTTCCAAACTCAGAGGTTGTAACGGTAAGCACCCGTTCTTCCAGCCCGCGTACTTTCAGGTCGTCCTGAAATGCTTTCATGGCGGCTGCGATGTGATACATCAGCGCGGCATGGGCGCCCATGGTGGGGTCATAGCTTTCTACCTGCTCGGCATGGGTATCAAAGCCCCCGATCTTTACCATAAACACTTTTGTTTTGCACCCTCCGGCCAGCAGGCGGGCCACCAATTTCAGCTGGGCGCTCAGCGGGTTGCGCTTGCTGCCACGCGGAGCGTTAAAGGGATATATCTCCGGATAGGTTACTGAAGTATTTCCTCCGGCCAGGTAAACCTGGTACAGACGCTGAGCATAGTCATCGGTTTTTTTCTCCAGGCCTAGTATCCAGTTCATTTCATGCCAGTACGGTGAATTGGCTACCGATGCCGGTGGTTTGCCGCGGGGATCGATATCAACATCCTGAAATCCTTCCAGTTCTTCCACCATCTGGGCGAAGTTTGCCGGGTCATTCAGCGAAATGCTGGTTGGGATATTGCCTTGCTGATGAAAGATCAACGACACATCGCTGCCCATTTCAATACCCAGCGGATCGGGCATGTCGGGATTGGGGAAGTCTTCGGGGTAAGCGCCCAGGTCGGCATACTCCTGTGCCAGGTAGCGTCCCAGCCAGCCCGATGGGTAGTAATCATCAAAGCCTCCTCCCATAAACCAGATGTCCCTCCCTCTGAAATGCGAACCATTGTTGTTCTTGTAGGAAACCCCTTGCACAAAGGCCATCCTTCCGTTATCGTACATTCCCTTTACCGCTTGCATGTCCGGATGCAAGCCCACCTGTTGGTTTGCCGGTAAGGTACTGTCGAGCAGGATAGCTTTGCGCAGGCTGTTTTGTTTGGGTATGGCAATGTTTGCCCTTCGGTTGTAATACAGGTCGTATTGCTCAATGGGAATCAGGGTATTTAAGCCATCGTTACCACCGTGTAGTTGCAGGATGATGAGTACGCGGTCATTATCACTTTGCTGGGCCAACATGGCCAGCGGGTTCCAGGCCATAGCCTTCATGGGGATGCCGCTAATGGCAAAAGGCAACCCAGCGGCAACCGGCATCTTCTTCAAAAAGTCTCTTCGTTTCATAGGCTACTGGAGTTGGTATTCGGGCGACTGTAACATGGCGTTGAATAAATTTTCGAGCTGGCTTGTCATGGTGCCTATCCCGATCTGGTTTGTCCAGCGGTTTGTCCATGCGGTTTCAGGGTTGGGGTCAATGTCTGAAAGGAACGTCACCAGGAAATAATTCAATCGTTCGGCTGTAATGGTGGCGGTATCATCATTGGCCGTATCAAAGGTCAGGTTATCGCTTACGGGCAGCAGGTATTTCGCCAGTTCAATAACCAGGTTACGTGCGTTGGCGGCTAACGCGGTATTGATGTTTGTGCGCACAAAATCATAGACATCAACTTTTAACATGCCCGGTTCCATTTCTGCTACTAAACTTCGAATAAAGGCATACCGGTTAACCAGGTAATTCACGGTTATCCAGCTTCGGTTATAAATCGGAAACTGATGGTAGGCGTCATAACCGGCAACATCAAACGGCTGGTAATAGCTCATGCCCTGATTATCCAACCGGTTGTTAATCTCACCGGTGGTGGCATAAAAACCTTGCGGATCGGTGGCCAAAGCAGGCACGGGTACTTCGAAAAAGCGCAGCGAACCGGTTACCAGGTCCAGCGGTGATTTGATAATTCCGCCAAACTTATCATCAGCAACACCGGCCGCAGCTTCATAAAAATGCTGACTTCGCAGCAGGTTCTCAATAACCGGCTGAATTTTAAAATTGTTTGAGCGGAATGTATCGGCCATCACTGAAATGATGGAGGTGTCAATAGCTGATGTAATTTCATGATAGACAAAAAAGCGGTACAGCTTGCGGCAGATGTGCCGTGCGGTTTCTTCCTGTGTATAGATCATTTCAATCAGTTGGCTGATTTCATCCAGAGCGCTGGCTTGCGTGGGCTGTGAACCGTTGACCAACAGCGGATCGGGCTGTATGATGTAGGGCTGTCCGGTGTTTGGATCTATAAAGCTTGTAGAAAATTGTTTAATACCATTATCGTGGCTGGAGGCGTTGTTTACGGAGCCGCGCACCCGCCCACGGGGAAGCAGGGTATCTGGATCAATCACCGAAAAAGAGTTATCGAAGTCAAACCCGGAAAGTACGCGTGCGGCCTGCTGAACGTCATGCTCTTTAAAATAAATGTAATCGCCAGCCCCGGTGGGCGGGGGCAAGCTGTTTTCCAAGCCTCTTCCTATGGAGTAAAGCTCCAGCAGTTCGCGGGCATAGTTTTCGTTGGGGCTTCCGTTCACATTCAGGTTGCCGTCCAGTAAACGGAGCATGGCATTATCAACACTTATTTTTTTTGTCAGTTCTTTGAAGTTCAGTTTGCCTGCGGGTACAACCGGACTCGCCAAGGCATCGAGTGCATACAACCTGAACAGTTCAGTCTGGAAGTAAAGCGCCCGGCTGCTGTTTATTTTTTCGGCAATGGCCGTGAAATGGGTATGAAGAAAGAAAACAAGTTTTTCGCGTGCCGAATAAGGCAAAGCCGAAGCAGGGGGTACTCCGGCACTCATCATCTGGCCGATAGACCACCGCTTGAATAATTCGAGGTACTCAAATTCCATTTTGTTGGGATCGGTAACCCCGGTAATTACCCAAGGCTGCAGGGTATCGGGGTCAACCGGGGGGGGTGTGGCAGGTAACGGCTGCTGATAGAGTTGTTGAATGGCCTGGCCAGGGTTCAGGGAGGCAAACGCATCAATCTGCGCCTTGGTGGCACCAAAGGCGGCTCTCCGCAACAGGTGTGCAGCTCGTTTCGTTCCTAAGATTCCAAAAAATTCCGGTAGCGGCATAGTAAGGTTCTATTCGATGCATTTTATCCTAAAAATCTCTAAATCTTTTTCAATTTACGGATGAAGCGCATTTTTAACCGACTATTGTAGAAAATTTACTTCAACCGCGAGTTACCTGAATTTTATTTAACCATTATTTTAGGATATGAAACTCATTGAGTGTCCGCGCGATGCCATGCAGGGTATTGAAGGCTTTATCCCTACTGCACAAAAAGTCCGGTATATTAACCAGTTGTTGCAGGTTGGATTCGATACCATTGATTTTGGGAGCTTTGTTTCTTCCAAAGCCATTCCGCAGATGCGCGATACGGCTGACGTACTTGCGCAACTGAACTGGGAACAAAGTCGCTCAAAACTTCTGGCTATTGTTGCCAATAAGCGCGGAGCCGAAGAGGCGGTTCAGCATGCAGGCATAACTTATTTGGGATTTCCGCTTTCCATTTCAGAAACCTTCCAGCAGCGCAACACGAACAAATCAATTTCCGAAGCGCTGAATGCTGTTAGTGAGATTCAGGATTTGTGTATCCGTAACAACAAGCAGCAGGTTGTGTACATCAGCATGGGTTTTGGTAATCCGTATGGCGATCTGTACGATGCCGAAGTTGTTGCCCGCTTTACCGACATCCTGACAACCCTTGGCATTACCATCGTATCGATTGCGGATACCATTGGGGTGGCTGATCCTGAAAAAATTGCATACTTGTTCAGTAACCTTACACAAGCTCATCCGCGGCTCGAACTAGGAGTACACCTGCATTCCACTCCTGAAACCGCCACGGCTAAAGTTGAGGCCGCCTGGAAGGCAGGTTGCAGGCGGTTTGAAGGGGCAATTAAAGGTTTTGGGGGGTGCCCAATGGCCAAAGATGAACTGGTGGGTAACCTGGCGACTGAAACCATCATCGGCTTTTTAGATTCTGTTAAGGCTACGCCTCAACTAAACCGCGAAGCCTTTGACAAAGCCTTGCGTATAGCCCTTGAAATCTTCCCAAACCGATGAAAATATTACGTTTCAACGTTTCTGCCTGGGCAATCCGTTAAGTTTGCAATCAACAACAGTAACAGGGCGATGAGAACATGGGTATTGGCAGGAATGGTTTTGCTGGCTGCAACGTGGGGGTATGCACAAACTGCAAAGGAATTTACAAGCCGGGGCAGGGAACTTTATGAGAAAGGTGAGTACGTTGAATCGCTCCTGAACCTGAATAAAGCCATTGAGGTTGATCCTGAATATGCCGCTGCCTACTATTTGCGCGGCAATATTAAAGACAGGTTTGATGACCGGCATGGTTCCATGAAAGACTATAACCTGGCGGTGGAAAAGAACCCCCGGTTTGCGGAGGCTTTTTTTGCGAGAGGCAACGTAAAAATGAAACTGCAGGATTATTACGGTGCAATTGATGATTATACAGCTGCCATCACCATCAACGAAAATTATATTGAGGCCTATTATAACCGCGGAAAAGCAAAGCAGTTTTTACAGGCCTATCAGGATGCCATTAACGATTGCACCAAAATCATAAAGATTAATTCTAAAAACGTTGATGCCTACTACATGCGTGGAATTTTACGCATTGAATTTGGCGACCTGAAAAATGGCTGTCTTGATCTGAGTAAGGCTGGTGAACTGGGAGACCTTAACGCCTATGAGTTGATTAAGGAGAAGTGTAACCAGAAAAATCCCCACGAGTAATCATCCGGTTATCAGTTTATACTGTTTTCCCGGCAACGATTTTACAAACCCTTTAAATTCAAGGGTAAGCAGCACCGAAGCCAGTTGACTCACCGGCAGATTTGTTTTCCAGCTTAACACATCCACTGAATCGGGGCTCTTTTGCAGGAGTTGGCTAACAACAACTTTCTCCTGTTCATCGAGGTGATCAAGCGACAAGGCAATTTTCTTCCTTTTGGGAGGCTGTGCGGCACTCCAGTTCATTATGTATTCAAGGTCTTTTATGGAAGTTAAAAGATGGGCCCGGTTGGTCTTAATCAGGGTATTACATCCTTCCGAATAGGTAACACCAATGCTTCCCGGATAAGCAAACACATCGCGGTTATAGCTGTTGGCTATTTCGGCAGTAATCAACGCTCCTCCTTTGGCTGCAGCCTCTACCACCACAAGGGCATCGCACAAGCCGGCTATGATGCGGTTGCGTTGAGGAAAGTTGTGTGCATCGGGCCTGGTGCCAAACGGATTTTCAGTGACCAGGCCGCCATGAGTCAGCATTTTTTTAGCAATTTCCTTATGCGCTGAGGGATAGATAATGTCCATGCCGCTGCCCATAACGGCCAGTGTTGACAGGCCACAGGTTAGTGCGGCTTTGTGTGCATGGATGTCAATGCCATAAGCAAGACCGCTAACAATCACTGCCTGATGCGGTACAAGCGCAGAGACCAGCTCATCAACACGCTCCTTTCCGTAAGCGGTGGCCTGCCGCGTACCGACAATCCCAACCACTTTGTCGTTTTCAAAGGTTACCATGCCTTTGGTGTAGAGCAGGGAAGGTGCATCAGGAACTTGCTTTAGCCTTGATGGATAGTCTTTGTCGGTATAAAACAGGATTCGTACCCCTTCTTTTTCGGCCCTTCTGATTTCCTTCTCGGCACGGTCAACTGGTTTACCGTTTCGAACAGCCTCAACCGTTTTGGGTCCAACCCCCGGGATTTTAAGGAGCTTTCCCTTTGGTAACTGAAATACTTTTTCGGCCGATCCTGAATAACTGATTAGCTGACGCACCAGGTAATCGCCAACACCGGGTATAAAATGCAATGCCAGCAGTGAAAGTCGTTCCTGATCCATTAAATGCGTATAAAAAGGGAAAATCTGGCTGAATGAACCTATTCAGGCAGCCGGTCACGAACCTCCACGAGGAACCTCCGTACCGACTTCAGGGAGTCTATTAACTCAAGTTTGTCCTTAACGTCAAACGAATTGTTTCGAAGCATTTCCTTGGCACCCTGTAACGTGAATCCTTTCTCTTTTACAAGGTGGTAGATGGTACGTACGCTGTCAATATCTTCTTTGGTGAACTGGCGGTTTCCCTTGCGGTTCTTTTTAGGTTTAATGATATCGAACTCGGATTCCCAGAAACGGATCAGTGAGGGAGCAACATTGAAGATTTCGGCTACTTCTCCGATGGAGTAGTAGAGCTTTTCGATTTCTTTTTCTTTGTACGCCATCTTATTGAGCAAGGTAAGTAATAAATCCATTTCCATCAAAGTGCAAAGGCAATTCAGGGAAATCTTTTTTTGTGAGTTCAATAATTTTGGCAAGAGCCCGCTTTTCCGGATCAGTTCTCACTTTATCGCGGGCAAGCTGGTAAGTCGATGTGATATGGGCTTTCAGAAATTTACCTGAGTGATCAGTATGCACCTTTATGATAGGAGCGAGGCCGTTGACACCGGAGACATTCATCCCTCCGTAAGTACAAAAATTGCCCAGGCTATAGGCAATAAACCGGTTGTTGTATATTTCAACTGCACGGGTTACGTGTGGCCCGTGCCCAAAAACTACATCGGCCCCGGCATCAATAACAGCGTGCGCAAATGCCCATACGTTGCCACGGTCTTCTCCGTGAAAAATTTCGGTTTTACGTGTTACCTGCTGGTGTTGTGGCCCTTCGGCACCCCCGTGAAACGAAACGATAACGATGTCGACCAGCGAGTCGACCTTGGCAACCAGGGCTTTGGCTCCTTCAATGTCCAGCAGGGGTACGCAATTGCTGTTGGGAGCAAACGCAATAAATCCGAATCGGGTACCCTCTTTTTCGAACGTAACAAACTTTTGCTGAAGCTGACCGGCATGCAGTATACCGGCTTCTTCCAGCGTTTTCATTGTGCTTTTTCTTCCGGTTTCACCAAAATCACCTGCGTGATTGTTGGCCAGGCTCATCACATCAAAACCGGCATTCACCAGGTTTTGAACATAGCGGGCAGGGCTTTTAAATACATAGCATACGTTAGGGTCCCTGCAGCTTTTCGGGGTGCCTCCCTCATCCAGCAATACGCCTTCCAGGTTACCGGTGGTTACATCGGCATTTCTTAAGATGGCTTCAACATCTTCCATGAGGTGCTTGCCGTTGCCTGGCGGAAGCACTGGTTCCGGGTATGAGGTGCCCATCATGATATCGCCTACGCCAATGATTGTAATTTCCTTACCAGCCGGCACTTGACCGAGCGCGGCTGAAAAAATAAGAAGGAGGGCAGGTAGTAGTCGCATGGGGTGCAAAGAAATAAAATTACCTGAAGCGAGTAAAACTTAGTCGAGGGAGGAATCAGATTTACCGGCTGTTTGGATGAGCTTTCGGTACTCCAGGTTGCTCAGGTCGCGTTGAAAGTAAAAAATGGGGTTTACGGCCTGGCCTTTATAAAATATCTCATAGTGCAGATGTGGAGAAACCGAGATACCTGTATTTCCAACATAACCAATCAGTTCACCCCGCTTTACAAACTGGCCGGGCCTGACATTAAACTTATACAAATGGGCATAACGGGTTTCGTAGTTAAACCCGTGGTCAATAAAAATCACATTTCCATATGACCCCGAAAAGTAAGCCATGGATACCCGGCCGTCACCGGTTGCATATACTGGTGATCCCTTCGGTGCTGTGAAATCCAATCCTTTGTGATCCATGTATACCTTAAAAATCGGATGCATCCGTAATCCAAAAGTGGTATGCAGGCGTGTCAGTTCCCGGTTATCAATTGGCTGGATGGCCGGACGTGATGCCCACATGGTATTTTTAATGTTGGCAGTCTCATTCAGTTGCTCGTATGACTGCCGTTCAACTTCAGCCTGATGCTTTAGCTTTTCAAGTTTCCGGTAGCTCTCCAGGATTACCGGATAGTTCAGGACTTCTCCGGAATACCTTGTTTCCACGCCACCTACACCGGCCCTGCGTTGATCTGCCGATAATGCCGGAAGATCAAGGATAACCCGGTATGTGTGGTCATCCCGTTCAGCCACTGTATTTAGTGTGTTCTGGCGTTGTACTATCCGGCTTTCGAGCACGAACCATTGGGCAAGCAAAGCCTTGTTTTTCTTGCGGAGCAACTGTTCTTCGATAGGGCTGTATCGGTTCATAAACCAGACAAACGCCAGCGAAGCAAGTGCAAATGAGCCACCAAAAAAGACAACCGATTTTTTCAATAGCCTCTTTCCGGTTAAGTAAACCGGTTCATATTGGCAGGTGTGGGCGTTATAGGTATATCGGGGTGAAGCCATTAATCTAGCGACTGATTTCTTTTTTCGGATTGGGATTTTAGACTCGTAAATTCAGTACTGGTAAGCCCCTGCATCATGTACAGCATAGGGTTAACGGGATCTCCATCTTTGATGATTTCGTAATGAAGATGTGGTGCAGCGGCTCCGCCACTCATGCCCACTGTACCGATAACTGTGCCCAGTACAATGGCTTGCCCTGCCTTAACGGCAATGCCTTGCAAGTGTGCATATCGGGTTATTATCCCGTTGCCGTGGTCAACCTCAACGTAGTTTCCGTACCCCACTTCCAGGTTACTCGTCTCTATGTCAATTACCTTACCAGGGCCTGTGGCGAAAATGGGAGTTCCCTGAGGAGCGGCAAAATCCAACCCTTGATGAAAATAAATTCCTTTATGAAATGGGTGAATGCGCTGGCCATAACCGGAGGCAACAGCCAGGTACTCACTGGCTATGGGTTGACCTGACGGCCAGTTTGCCATCAGGGCTTTGTCGTGTGCTGTAAGGGTAAGCGATGAAGCGTATTGGTAATTGTTTAGTGCGGCTGTGTTCAACGACCCGGCAACTTTGTTTTGAAGGCCCTGCACAACGTGCTGTGCTTCCTTTGTTCCTTCGGGTATAACGGAAGGGGATACGGAAGAGGGTGTGGTGTTTGGGATGGCAAAGAGTTTTGCTTCAACCAATTCAGTGGAGTACTTGAGCTGTGTAAGTGTGCCGTCCAATTGTACAAGTTGTGAACGGAGTAGGGTATAGTGCTTTTGCAGGGCCTGGTTTTCAGCCCGGAGGGCAAGCGTTCCTGGTGTAACAAAAAAACGTCCCTGAAGGTAAGCCAGCCCGGCAAACAACAGGGCGCTAACCATGAGCAGTGAAAACCCATAGCCAAGAATCTGAACAACAGAAATTTTTGCAGGCTCGTACCGGCAGGTAGCAGGATTGTATGTGAACTTCGTGGATGCCATCCGTTTAAAAAAACAAGCGAAGTAAACCCAATCCCACTAATCTGCTTAATTTTGTCGCTTGATTGAGGCTAGTTAAATAGCGCGGGCTAAGATACTAAAAATCGGTAGAGCTAAAAGCTTAAAGACGTGATGGATTCGGGCGAGATCAGACAGAAATTTCTCGATTTTTTTAAGGAAAAGGGACATCTTATTGTTCCCTCTGCACCCCTGGTGTTGAAAAACGATCCCACCTTGTTATTCACCAACTCGGGCATGGTGCAGTTCAAAGAGTATTTTCTCGGACATGGAACACCCCGGCATGTTCGGATTGCCGATACCCAAAAATGCCTGCGCGTTAGCGGTAAACACAATGACCTGGAAGAGGTGGGTATTGATACCTACCACCACACCATGTTTGAGATGCTCGGCAACTGGTCGTTTGGTGATTACTTTAAGAAAGAGGCTATTGCCTGGGCCTGGGAGTTGCTAACGGGTGTATATAAGCTTCCGAAAGATAAGTTGTATGCTACCGTTTTTGGTGGTGATAAAGGCGATAAGCTTCCGGCCGATGACGATGCACTTACTTTTTGGAAAGCCATTTTACCGGAAGACCGTATTCTTTACGGAAAGAAAAAAGATAATTTCTGGGAAATGGGTGAAACCGGCCCATGTGGCCCATGTTCGGAGATACACATAGACCTTCGGAGCGAAGAAGAAATCAAAAGGAAACCCGGCCGGGAGTTGGTCAATGCAGATCATCCCCAGGTTATCGAAATCTGGAATCTGGTATTCATGGAATTTAACCGAAAAGCTGATGGATCCCTGGAAAAACTTCCGGCTCAGCATGTTGATACTGGAATGGGCTTCGAGCGGTTATGCATGGCCATTCAGGGAAAATCATCAACCTACGATACAACCGTATTCAAACCGCTGATTGATTTTATTTGTGCTGCATGCGGTGTGAAATATGGCGCGTCAGAAAAAACCGACATTGCCATTCGGGTGCTTGCCGATCACATTCGGGCAGTAGCCTTTACCATTGCTGATGGCCAATTGCCCTCCAATACCGGAGCAGGTTATGTAATCAGGCGAATTCTCCGCAGGGCCGTTCGCTACGGCTTTACATTCCTGAACTTTAAAGAGCCCTTTCTTTACACATTGGTTCACGTATTGGGTGCCCAGCTAAAAGATGTATTTCCTGAACTTGAAGCACAGAAAGATTACGTAAGTAAAGTAATTTTTGAAGAAGAACAGTCCTTTTTGAAAACGCTGGAGAAGGGCCTAAAGCGATTTGAAGGACTTGAGTCTGCTTTTGTTAAAGCAAGGGTTCCCGGCAACATTGCTTTTGAATTGTATGATACCTATGGATTTCCATTTGACCTTACTTCGCTTATCGCACGCGAAAGGGGATTTACGGTTGATGAAGACGGTTTCCAGTCAGAGATGGAAAAACAACGAGCCCGCTCAAAATCCGATGCCGCAAAAGAAGCTGGCGATTGGGTGATGGTTGATGAGGAGTCATCCACTGAATTCATCGGGTACGAAAACCTGCAGGCAGCCGTAAAAATTCTGAGGTACCGAAAAATCAGGCAGAAGAATAAGGAGGTATTTCAACTGGTCTTTGATAAAACGCCTTTCTACCCCGAAAGCGGAGGCCAGGTGGGCGATACGGGGTATATCGATGTGCAAGGGGAGAAGATACCGGTAATTGATACAAAGAAAGAAAATGAGCTCATCGTTCATTTTACTGAAAAGCTTCCGGCTAACCTTAACGGGCCGGTTAATGCCGTAGTTTCGGCCGACAGGCGGTTGCTCACCATGAACAACCACAGCGTTACCCACCTGTTGCATGCCGCCTTGCGGCTTGTTTTAGGGAAACACGTGGAGCAAAAAGGCTCACTGGTTAATGATAAAATCACCCGTTTCGATTTCTCACACTTCAGCGCCATGACTGCGGAGGAAATTGCCAGGGTGGAAGATCTGGTGAACCAGAAAATCCGGGAAAATATTCCGCTTGATGAAAAACGGAATGTTCCGGTCGAAAAAGCAAAAGAGATGGGAGCTATGGCATTATTTGGTGAAAAATATGGTGACTTTGTCCGGGTGATTGCTTTCGATCGCAATTTTTCGGTTGAGCTTTGCGGAGGCACTCACGTACCCGCCACCGGCAACATCGGCTTGTTCAAAATTATAGCTGAAAGTTCCGTTGCTGCCGGAGTACGCAGAATTGAAGCGGTTACCGCGCAGGAAGCTGAAAAACTGGTGCGTCACGAACTCAACCTTCTCGATCAGGTTCGTGCACTGCTCAAGAATCCGAAAGACATAGTGACTGCTACAAAAGCATTACAGGAGGAAAGGCACCAATTGGAAAAGAAGCTGGAGCGCTTGTACCAGGAGCAGGCAATTCAGTTGAAGGATGATCTGGCGAAAAAGGTATTGAAGAAAAACGGCTCCAGCCTGATCATCGAAAAAATTACCGTTCCCAATGCTGAGGTGTTGAAAACTATTGCATACGCACTTCGAAATCAGTTTGATGATTTGGTGATGGTGCTGGCTGCCGATGTTGACAGCAAGCCCCAGGTAGCCGTAATGATTGGCGAAAAGCTGGTGCAATCCAATGCTTACCATGCCGGTAACCTGGTTAAAGAACTGGCAAGGGAAATTGATGGCGGTGGAGGAGGCCAGCCTTTTTTTGCCACGGCCGGTGGAAAAAACCTGGATGGCCTTGATGCCGTGCTGGTAAAAGCAAAGCAATTGATTCAATAAGCCAATCCATCCCGCCTTGACAACACCTGCTTCGGTTTCTTTCAAAGCCGTCATCGGACTGGAAGTTCATGTGCAACTGGCCACTGCCAGTAAATTGTTTGCTGCTGATTCAGCGGCTTACGGAGAATTGCCTAATACAAATGTTTCTGCAATAACCCTCGCGCATCCGGGTACACTCCCGAAACTGAATCGCAAGGCAATTGAGTTGGCCGTAAAAATTGGCCTTGCATGCGGTTGCGAAATTTCCCGCGAGAGTTACTTCGATCGGAAAAACTATTTTTACCCCGACCTGCCTAAAGGGTACCAGATTACCCAAAACCGCACGCCAATATGTAAAGGAGGTATGATACCCATTCGCCTGGCTGATGGATCAAAGCGGATGATCCGGCTGAGCCGTATCCATCTTGAAGAAGATGCCGGCAAATCCATTCATACAGATTCTGCCACCGAAACGTTGCTTGATTTTAACCGGGCGGGTGTTGCGCTGGTTGAACTGGTTACCGAGCCCGTGCTTCAAACAGCCGAGGAGGCCGGGGCCTTTCTGGCTGAAGTCCGCAAACTAGTCCGCTACCTTGCGATAAGTGATGGAAATATGGAAGAGGGGTCGCTGCGCTGCGATGCAAATGTATCCGTCATGCCTGTGGCATCAGCCCAACTCGGTCGTAAAGTTGAAATAAAAAATCTCAACTCAATCCGGTTCGTTCAGCATGCCATCGCTGCAGAGATCAACAGGCAGGTGAGCATTCTTGAAGCGGGAGGAATTATCTCATCCGAAACCCGGTTATACGATCAGTCATCAGGGCTTACCGTGGCCATGCGCACGAAAGAAGAACTAAACGATTACCGCTATTTTCCTGAACCTGACTTAAGCCCGGTTGTAATTACAGAACCATGGCTGAAGTTTATTGAAGCATCACTTCCGGAACTACCGTGGCAACGCGCTGAAAAGTTTATCGGGCAATACGGTCTATCTATCCCGGACACAGCCGTACTGACAGAAACAAAAGCCATAGCCGATTATTTTGAAGAGGTATGCCGTCATACTTCCAATTATAAAGCCGTTGCCAACTGGCTTATCGGGCCGGTGAAATCATACCTGAATGAAAATCCAAATACTCACTTTCCTGTAAGTGCCAGCAGCCTGGCAGAACTTATTCATCTGGTTGAAACCAACCAGGTTAGCTTCTCGGTAGCCGCTCACCGCATTTTTCCTGAATTGATCAATAAGCCCGCTGAGTCACCATTACTGGTGGCACAACAATTGAATGTTATCCAGCTGACGGATGCCGGAGACGTACTACCCGTTATTGAACGAGTATTGGACGCTTACCCGCAAAAGGTAATCGAGTATAAAAGGGGCAAGAAAGGAATTATGGCTATGTTTATAGGCGAAGTGATGAAACGTACTAACGGCAAAGCTGACCCTAAACTCACCACCGAACTGTTACGTAACCAATTGGAAAGCAAATGAGATCGAGAATTAATTACCTGGTATTTCTGATCCTGATCGGATGTTCAACAAACGGACAGCAAACGAAGAATGATGGCAGTTGGACGATAACCCTAAGCGGCAGGGTGGGGCATCCGCAGCAAGGTACTATTTCCATCATGGAACTGAAGCGCACCGGTACCGGCTGGCAGGATACCATTAAATTGAAATCAAACTACTCGTTTTCAAAACAAATACGGGTTAAAGAACCGGGCTATTACAAACTCAACTTTTTCAACCGGCAGACCGTTGACCTGATCATATTTAAGAATAACCTTGAAGTAAATGTTGACGGCCACGACCCGTCCGGATTTTATGAAGTTAAAGGTTCGCCCGAAATTGAACTGATTCAAAAGGTACAAACGCTGATCCGCGGACTTGATTCAACCCCCGAAGCCCAGAAGCTGATTGCCGACTTTAATAAAGCACAATCAACCAATAACCAGGATGCTATTCTGGCAATACAACAGCAATACATGGAGCTTTCACGCATCGCAAACGAAAAGGCTGCGCTTGAAATAAGGAACGCTCCGTTATCTCTTGGTTCAATTAATCTGATGGAAGGAAACCTGTTCGATAAAGATCAGTATTTTGACCTTTATGTTTTTGTTGCCGACCGGGCGCAGAAAGAATGGCCGGACTATGAACACAGTAAGGCCTATGTTGATATGGTGAACAAAATGAAGACTCTGGCCATCGGCTCGGTAGCGCCAGAGATTACGTTGCCCAACCCGGATGGTAAAGTTATTCCGCTGTCATCGTTGCGTGGTCAATACGTGCTGGTTGATTTTTGGGCAAAATGGTGCGGCCCCTGCCGCCAGGAAAACCCGAATGTAGTGCGCGCCTACAATACTTATAAAAGCAAGGGGTTTACGGTTTATGGTGTTTCGCTCGACCGTTCCAAAGAAGATTGGGTACAGGCCATTCAGCAAGATGGCTTAACCTGGACACACGTATCCGATTTGAAATTCTGGCAGTCGGAAGCAGCAAGGACCTACAACATAAATGCTATCCCCTTTTCGTTGTTGCTCGACCCGAATGGTGTGATCATCGCAAAGAATTTGCGTGGACAGGCGCTTGATGATAAGTTGAAAGAGATTTTTAAGGGCAAGTAAGCAGTTGGCCTAATGGTTACTTTTATTGTGCCTGCGTAAAGCAATACGAAATAATATTGGCCCCCATGCGCAGGGCTTCCTGCCGTTTGGCTTCCGGGTTGTTGTGGATGCGCCTGTCTTCCCAGCCGTTGCCCAGGTCGGTCTCGTAGGAGTAGAAAACCACAAGCCGTCCTTCATAAATCAGTCCGAAACCCTGGGCTGGCTTGCCATCGTGTTCGTGGATTTTAGGCAACCCGTTTGGAAACTTGAATTTCTGATCATAGATGGGATGATCGAAAGGAAGTTCCTTTAACTCCAGTTCCGGAAAGACTTTCTTCAACTCAATCCGGATGTACTTATCGAGTCCGTAATTATCATCGATGTGCAGAAACCCTCCGGCTATAAGATAATTTCGCAGGTTGGCCGCATCTGCATCTGAAAATACCACGTTGCCGTGGCCGGTCATGAACACATACGGATAAAGGAATATATCCTTGCTTCCGGCCTCTACGATGTCTTCCTCTGGAAACAGGTTGGTGCCCAGTTCGCTGTTGCAGAATTCAATCAGGTTGGGGAGGGCGGTTTTAGCAGCATACCAGTCGCCCCCACCGCTATACTTCAATTTTGCCAGTTTTACACGATTTTGCCCTGGTGCAACCAGGGCAACTAAGCCTGCTAAAATGATTAAAAATGCCTGTTTCATCCTTCTGCCTAACGAATTTTAACTACACGAGTATATAATTTTCCACTCGTTTTAAACCACTTGGTTACCTGATGGTCTAAGAAACGTATTTCATAAAACTTAAACCAACTATGATACAGCTAAATTTTTTCAAAAAAGCAATTACGGTATTGGGAGCGGGCGTGTTTGCATTAACCGTTTCATGTGTAAACGATGAAACGCAGTTACGGGAAGAAGCCGCTTTTGTGGCAGAAGATGTTATTTCTGATTATGCCCTTGAGGATGCCGATGACCTTACCGGTTTGGCGATGATATCGGATGATGGCCCCAGCACAGGCGGAAAACTGACTGACGGACCGCGGACAATCACACTTAATGATCCGCGTTGCTCGTGCGAGAATTTCTCGGCAGTAATCACCATAGATCCTGAATCAACCCCTGAAATTCCCCGCGGCCAGATCGTGCTTGATTTTGGCGCAGGATGTACCGGGCCGTTGGGTAATGTTCGTAAAGGGAAGATTATCATAACCTTTGTGGGAAGGCGCTTCTTGCCAGGCTCTACCATTGTTACCACCTTCGATGGGTACTCAATCAACGATATTGAGTTAGCGGGTGTGCGTACCTTAACGAATGTGAGTACAAGTAACGAGAACGCCCCTGAATTTCAGGTTGAACTGGAAGATGGTGAAGCAACCTGGCCTGACGGAACAGTAGCCACCCGCAATCATTGTTTTGTGCGCAGGTGGGTGCGCGAGGCCAACCCACTTAACGATAGGCTTGAAGTCAGGCAATGTGCCGATGCTGATAATGCGGCTTCAGGCACAAACCGGAGGGGTCGTGCTTATACCATGACGATTGTTGAAAAGTTGGTGTACAAAAGAGGCTGTCCGATTGCGGTGTCTGGAGTTAAAGAGTTTATCGATGTGGCATCAGGCAAGGTTATTACAGTTGACTATGGTGATGGAACCTGCGACAGGATTATCACCATTACTATGGGCGGCCAGTCCAGAAGTTTTGAAGTGAATCGGAGAGGGTAATTGGGGTTGTCTGCTTCGCGCCCCTCTATTCAGGGGCCGGAGTGGATTTTTTTTGGAGAGTCCTGGTTCAGCACCAAGCGGGATCAGGACTTTTTTATTTATTTGCAGGTGCATTTCCAAAAGTATGAAGCAGTACCTCGATCTGATGCGCGATATCCTTGAAAATGGGGCAAAGAAGACAGATCGCACCGGTACAGGTACGCTTTCCGTTTTCGGCCGTCAACTGCGCTTCGATTTACAACAAGGTTTTCCTCTGGTAACCACCAAAAAGCTACACATCCGTTCAATTATTTACGAATTGTTGTGGTTTCTTAACGGGGATACAAACATCAAATACCTAAACGACAACGGGGTTACCATCTGGGACGAATGGGCCGATGAGAATGGAAACCTTGGCCCGGTTTACGGACACCAGTGGCGAAGCTGGCCCGCGCCCGATGGGCAAACCATTGACCAGATCAGCAAGGTAATGGAGCAGCTTAAGACAAAGCCCGATTCACGGAGGCATATCGTTACCGCCTGGAACCCTGCCGATGTTGATAAGATGGCTTTGCCGCCCTGCCATGCGTTGTTCCAGTTTTATGTAGCCAATGGCAGACTATCGTGCCAGTTGTACCAGCGTTCGGCCGACTATTTTCTTGGGGTACCCTTTAACATTGCCAGCTATGCGCTGCTCACCCACATGGTTGCGCAACAATGCGACCTTATGCCTGGGGACTTTGTTTGGACGGGTGGTGATGTGCACCTGTATACCAACCATGTTGAGCAGGCTCAACTGCAGCTTTCCCGTAAGCCCTTCCCATTGCCTCAGCTGGTGATCGGGCGAAAGCCTGCAAGCATTTTTGAGTATCAGTTCCAGGATTTTGAGGTGATAAATTACCAGGCTCATCCATCCATTAAAGCCCCGATTGCCGTTTAATCGTTACCCTTAACAATACCCGTTATCGTGTAACGAACGCATCCTTTGTGCGACATATCCCGTATTCCAAGCAGCCATGCACGAAAAAAGCAGTGTTTTTGATATGATCGGCCCGATAATGATTGGTCCGTCAAGTTCGCACACTGCCGGTGTGGTGCGCATAGCCCGCACGGCCCTTAAACTTCTTGGTGAAGTTCCGGATGAGGCCGAGATCATCTTTTACAATTCATTTGCCCGAACCTATGAAGGACATGGCAGCGACCGGGCTGTTATTGCCGGCTTGCTCGATCTGAAAACAGATGACAAGGGGATTAAAGAAGCGCTCGAATTGGCTCAAAAAAGGGGACTGAACTATACGTTCAAATCCATTGGCAATGCCTCAACATTTCATCCCAATACAATCCGGATAACGATTAAGAAAGGGAACCGTGAAATTGAAGTGCTGGGGGAAAGCAAAGGTGGAGGTATTATCAATATTGCTGAGGTTGATGGTTTTAAAGCTGATTTCAGCGCCAGTCTGCATACGCTGGTAATATTTGCCGATGATGTGAAGGGAAGCATTGCATTCATTGCGAGCATTCTTGCGAATGATGAGTGCAACATCGCCACAATGTCCGTTTCGCGAAAAGGCAAACACGATGACGCATGTCTTGTTATTGAAATGGATTCGGGTATTAAACCTGTAACATTAGAATACCTGAGGAGTCTAACCTGGGTAAAAGAAGTTATTTACGTACCGGATATCGACCGTTAATTCAACTTATGAAGAGAATATTGTTTTTGTTATTCCTGTTGGTGAACCTGGCGTATGGGCAAGTTGTTAAGAAAACCTGGACCTTGCGTGAGTTGGTAGATTATGCCATCGCCAACAACCTTACCGTGAAACGCAGCAACTATAATGTGCGTTCCGGGGAGATCAATTTATTACAATCTAAAATGGCAATGCTTCCAAACCTGAATGCCAACGGAAACTATGGTATAAACTGGGGCCGTACCATTGACCCTACAACAAATATTTTTACAGAAAGCGAAGTACAGAACTCGAATCTGAGTGCCAGCAGCAGCTTACTGTTGTGGAATGGATTCAGGCTTTTTTACAACCTGAAGCAAAATGATATAGAGTTGGAGGCCATCAATGAAGACCTCATCAAGGCGCGTAACGATGTTATCCTTAATGTAATTACCCTTTACCTGAATGTGGTCTTTAATAAGGAACTGTATTCAGTAGCTCAACTTCAGACTAAATCTACGCTGGAGCAGCTTGAGCGAACCCGTAAACTTGCCGATGCCGGATCGGTACCCATTGGGGATGTCCTTAACCTCGAAGCACAACTCGCCACCAATGAAGTGAACGTTATTCAGCAGGAGAATGCACTCAACCTTTCGTTACTCCAGTTGAAACAAGCCTTACAACTTCCGGCATCAACCAGTATGGATGTTGAACTGCCTCAGATTAACATTGATAGTGAAACAACCATTTCGAAGTCTGTCGAAGAGATTTATGAAATAGCTACCATGGCAATGCCCGAAATTAAAGCCGCTGAGTACCGTAAGAGGAGTTCCCTTTATGCGTTCCGGTCAACTAAGGGAAACCTTTACCCTCGCATCAGCATCAACGGCAATTACAATACCGTTTATTCCGATCAGCGCCAACAGTTCTTTCCGGATGGTGGTAGTACCACTCAAACTGTACCGGTTGGGTATGTGCAGGGTGTAGGTACTCCGGTTGTACGAGACGTTGTTGTCCAAACGGGTGAGTTCCGCGTGCCTTCGCTGACCGATCAATATCGTGAAAACCGGGGTCGCAGCGTGGGTCTGAATGTCCAGATACCAATATTCAATGGGCTTCAGTCCAGGTCAGCTGTGCAACGTGCAGCAATCAGCCGCGATCTGGCCGATATCTCATCCATTGAGATTCATAATCAGTTGCGCCAAACGGTTGAAACGGCTTATAACAATGCTATCGCAGCGGTAAAAACCTACAACTCTACCGAAAAGCAGGTAAAGGCGCGCGATGAAGCTTTTCGGATGACCAAGCAACGGTATAACCTGGGTGCAGTAAACTTTGTGGATTATCAGGTGGCGGAGAATAACCTCTTCCAGGCTCAATCCGATCTCCTGCGCGCCAAGTATGAATTTATTTTCAGGAAGAAAGTGCTTGATTTTTATCAGGGTCTTCCCTTAGGATTTTAAAAACTGATCTAACTCTCTATCATGGCAAAACAAAAGAAAAAGTCGAACAAACTGTTATATGGTTTAATCGGAACTGTTGTAATCCTTCTTGTATTCATTGTTATTGGCCGGTCGGCCGGATGGATCGGTAAGCCCAAAGACCTGGAAGTTGATCTGGCGAAAGCCGGGCGCACCACCATTGTGGAGAAGGTCAGCGCTTCCGGGACTGTGCAACCGGTAACCGAAGTAAAACTTGCTCCTGAAGTTTCCGGTGAAATACGTGAGTTGCTGGTAGAGGATGGGGATTCTGTTAGCCGCGGAAAACTCTTAGTGAAAATTCGTCCTGATACATGGCTATCGCAGCTGGAACGTGCAGAAGCCTCACTGAATCAGCAGCGTGCCAACCTGGTATCGGCCGAGGCAGCGCTTGCCAGGTCCGAAGCTACCTATACCCGAGCTGAGCAGGAGTTTGAGCGCCAGAAAAAACTCTGGAATGAGAAGGTGATCTCGGAAGCCGAATGGCAACTGGCACAGCAAAATTTTAAGGTAGCCGAGAACGATTTAAAATCAGCAAAGCAATCGGTTCAGGCGGCCAAATACATTGTTCGCAGCAGCGAAGCCACCGTGAATGAAGCCCGCGAGAATGTGCGCCTGACCAGTGTGGTTGCACCCATGGATGGGTATGTGTCCAAACTGAATGTAAAGAAAGGGGAACGCGTAGTGGGTACCGCTCAAATGCAAGGCACTGAAATGCTGCGCATTGCCGATCTGAGCAAAATGGAGGTGCGCGTTAATGTGAATGAAAACGACATCGTACGAGTCCATATTGGCGATACAAGCATTATTGATGTTGATGCGTACACCAATACCGGCAAACGCTTTAAAGGCACTGTAACCCATATAGCCAATACGGCAAAAGATAAAGTATCGGCCGATGCGATTACCGAATTTGAAGTCCGGATTTTGATTTTGAATACCTCGTATAGCGACCTGGTTGCTGAAGGCAAAAAGTACCCGTTTCGTCCCGGAATGACGGCCAGTGTGGAGATACTAACCAATCGCAAGGAGAACGTATTGTCTGTGCCGCTTTCAGCCGTTACTACCCGCAGTGAGGAGAAGAAAAAGCCGGAGGGACAAGAGGGCGCAGCACAACCGGCAGGGCAGGCCAAACCTGCTCCCAAGAAAGAAGACAAGGTGGTGATTTTTGTGAATGAGAAAGGAGTTGCAAAAATGGTTGAGGTAAAGACGGGTATGAGCGACTACGACAACATAGAAATACTTTCCGGAGTAACCGACAGCACAGAAGTAGTGACAGGACCCTTCCTGGTAGTTTCGAAACGGTTAAAGGATGGCGACAAAATCAGGAAGGCTGAGAAAAAGGAAGATAAGAAATCAGAAAAATCTGAGTAATTGGTAGCAGTCATCTCGAAAGTCCCGGAAAGGTTTTTGAGATGGTTTCTGATCGAGATTTTATACTTTTAAGATAAATGATCCGGCATCCCTGGCACGAAGTTTCAACAGGCAGTAATCCACCGGGTGAGGTGAATGCGATTATCGAAATACCCCGTGGCTCACGTGCCAAGTATGAAATTGACAAAGAGAGCGGCCTGATTAAACTTGATCGGGTAATTTATGCTTCGATGTATTATCCGCTCAATTACGGGTTTATCCCCCAAACGCTTGGTGACGATAAGGACCCGCTGGATATTGTGGTGCTAACGCAGGTTGAGGTGGTGCCGCTTTGTTTAATACCCTCGCGTGTTATCGGTGTGATGCATATGATTGACCGGGGCGAAGCGGACGAAAAAATTATAGCCGTTGCCGAGCAGGATGCCAGTGTTGGTCATATCCGCGATGTTTCCGAACTGCCCGATTATTTTAGAACAGAGCTCAAGCACTTTTTTGAGAACTATAAATCGCTTGAAAATAAAAAGGTAGAAGTGCCGGAATTCGAAGGAAGGAGCAAGGCTCTGCCAGTCATCGAAAGGAGCATCGCTAATTACCGGGCTGCTTTCACCAGGTAACACAAGCCCCGCAACAGCTACTCATAATAGGCCTGTTGGCGGTACGGAAGCTGCCCAGTTTTGTAAAAATATTTCTCTAACACAAGAAGTGAAATCAGATCTTCCTGCTTCGTGTTTTTGAATTGCTGAACGTAGTGGTTGGCATTGCTGATTATTTTTTGAGCCTCTTCCGGATGACGGATATAATAAGTTAAGCGCTCTTCTAAATCGGAGTAATCATCTTTGATCAAAACATAGTGGTGGTTTGGAACAAGGGTTCCTTCCATAAACCAGGTTTCATATTTCGGCTTCGGCATTACGGCAAGCGAGTTGGATGACATTACCCACTTTAAATTGCTGGCTACATCGTTTCCTTCAAGGCACAGGATGAATTTGTAGGTAAGGTGTTCATCGATGGTCAATTTATTCTTTACCCACTGATCGGTTTTACTGCCTTTGTTGATTTGCCCGAGATTGCACATCGGATGATTAAAATACATTTCATAGAAGCGGATTCGGTGTTCTCTTCGTACAACGGCCCTGCCTACCAACATGTCTTTTTTTTGGGTGAAGGGTATTTTGTCGTTAATAAATGTGAAGTGTCTTACTTTGTTTATTTTCAGTAATACAGAGTTTTGATTTACGCCTGCAATCGGCCGGCTTTTTGTTATGGCAGGCTCAGGAGGTACATGGGTAATGTCTCCGATCAGGAAATTGGCTTTTAGCCGAGGGTTGAAATATCGGGTATATTCGTAGGTATCGAAGTAGTAAACTTTTAAGCGCTTGGGTAGTTTATAGTCACCAAGCGATGGTGTAGCATCCGCTAAAGGAGTTAATGTGGTCAGCTTGTTGTAATAATTAACCCGTTTACGCACATCCTCTTCATCGATCCCGCTGCCTGCCATAAGCTTTGCGGGTAAACTGCTGCGAAGCCATGAAGCAGGTATCACTTCACGCCAGTATCCTTTAATGTAATACCAGAGTTTGTTGTTTTTATGGCGTCTTGAAATAAGGTTTTTGATTTTCATCCTTCGATAAGGTGCAAAATAGCAGAATCAGACTTATTCATACCGATTTTACCGGATGCACTTTTACCTTTAACTTGCAACCCAATGAAAGTGTCTGTAATTATCAGTACGTACAACCATCCGGAATGGCTTGAGAAGGTACTTTGGGGATACGAGTGCCAGACCTACAGGGAGTTCGAAGTAATAATTGCTGACGATGGTTCAGGTGAGCCAACCCGGAGTCTCATCAATCGCTTTAGCAGGGATTCGCAGCTTCAAATCATTCATGTTTGGCATGAAGACAAAGGGTATCAGAAATGTCAGATTTTAAACAAGGCCATTTTGGCGGCAACAACCGATTATTTGATTTTTACGGATGGCGATTGTGTGCCGAGAAATGATTTTGTCGAGCAGCATGCTGCGCGTGCAGGGAAGGGCTACTTTCTTTCCGGGGGAGCGATACGGTTGCCTATAGGATTGAGTAAGAATCTTACCCGGGAGGACATTGTTACACAGCGGGCTTTCAGGCGCGATTGGCTTGAAAGCAATGGGCTCGAAAGAAAAATCCTCAAGAATCTGAAGCTTACCCAAAACCCTGCATTAGCTTCTTTTCTAAACCGATTAACTCCGGCCAATGCATCGTGGAACGGTGGCAATTCTTCGGGCTGGAAATCCGACCTGGTGGCGATAAACGGCTTTGATGAGCGAATGGAGTATGGGGGACAAGACCGCGAACTCGGAGAGCGGTTAATAAACAAAGGCCTAAAGTCCAAACAACTGCGCTACAGTGCGGTGTGTATTCACCTTGATCACAGCCGGGGTTATAAAACTGATGATTCGGTAAAGAAAAATATTCAAATACGAAAAGTTACCAGAAACTCCGGCAAAGCCTGGACTGAATATGGAATAGTTAAATCGGAAGTTCCGGTTTCGTTGCCTGCAACCTGATTCACTTAATTTAAAAACCATGATTAAATCATACGCAAATCCATCCTGGTATTCACAACTGTTTCGGGATTTTAAGGATAAACTGAACAGGCGTGTGTTCAAGAAATTTGAAATGCCATGGATGAAGTCAAAAGAGCTTGATATAATCACAGAAGCGGTGACCAAGCTACAGCCTTCAAATTGCTTCGAGTGGGGAAGTGGCTTCAGTACATTGATGATACCGGCAATGCTTCCTGCAATGAAAAACTGGTATTCCCTTGAGCATCACAAAGAATGGTATGAGTTTATTGCCCGGGAAAACAAGGATGATCGGGTGAAGGTGGTGTTGATTGAACCGGATGATACGCTGTACCATTCGATAACCGGAAAGTACAACGCAAAGAAGGAAGGATTGTATGATGACTTCAAGACCTACATCGAGTACCCAACAACCCTGAACCTCACGTTTGATTTTATTTTTATCGATGGACGTGCCAGGAAAGAATGCCTTAAAAAGGCGTACCAGTTGGTCAGCGATTCGGGCGTGGTGATGGTTCATGATGCAAACCGGGATGATTATTTCACAAACCTTCCTCCATTCTCCGATACCTTCCGGTTAACCGATTACCGGCATCACCGCAAGCAGGGTGGAATTTGGGTTGGCCGAAAGTCCGGGTTGGTAAGTGAATTACTCGATGTAAGTCATCATGAAAAAGTGTGGCGTCAGCACGACCGGGTTGCCAAAACATTGCTCTTACGATGAACTGCCATTGCGGATAGCGTGCTGGACAAAGGCAGCCAGTTCCATTAGCCACGCAATTCCAACGTGCACAATTACTCCTCCCCAGATGCTTCGGGTTTGATAAGCAATGGTACCCAGAATAAATCCTCCAAAAATTGAACTGATCGCCTCGCCCATTGGCTTACCGAAATGAAGAAAACAGTATAGGGATGCCATGCAAAGAACACTGCCACGGCCCAGTGCAGTCATCATTCCAATAACCAGGAATCCGCGATAGAAAAATTCAATCGATAAAAAATTTAATCCGTAAAACAGTTCAAATACAAAGGCGGTAACCCATTCAGCAACACCATAATGAAGGTGCGCCTTTGTTGATTCATACCGAGGGTATTGGTTCTGAAAATCCGGAAGGAATGATGCGGCCACAATAAGCGGCAGCATGAGCATAAGCATTAAAAAATAGGGCCGGAAGTCAAAACGGGTGGCATTTAAACCGTAGCGGTGTTGGGCAGACGCATCGGATTTCCAGTAGAAAATAAGTAGCGGCAAGATGAGGATTAGAATGCCCGAGATGTTCTTTCCGATTTTATAACCATAATACAGCGTTTGCCGGTCTGAGATAACCCGAATCAGGTCATCGAAATAAGGCTGACTTCGGTATATGCTCAACAAGAACAATGCAACCAGGCTGCGGACCCAAAATTCACGGGGGTAAAAAATTATTTTTTTCTGTAAGCCAATGTATAGCGCTGCAGGCACGAAGTAAGCAACACAATGGGTAATGAAATAATAACCAAGCCGTTTAAACTCCGGTTGTAAATCCAGAAAGCTGTCTTCAAAGTCGAACCGATAATTAAAGTAAACACTAATTGCAAGAAAGAGGAAAGTGAGGCTGTATTGAGCGATATTAAAATCTTCCCGGAAATGGCAGGTTATGTAGCTTAGAATTTTTCGCATTCACCAGTTTTTCAAAGCGGCATATACCTTATGTACAGGAAGTCCCATCACATTAAAATAGGAGCCGGTGATTTTTTCGATAGCGATCATACCGATAAAGTCCTGAGCACCATAGGAACCTGCTTTATCGTACGGTTTATAGGTGTCTACGTAATACGCTATTTCCTCTGGCAACAGGTTTCGGAAGGTCACTTCCGTAGTATCATCAAAACTGATTTCTTTCCCGGCTGAGAGAATGCAGACCCCCGTCATCACCAAATGCGTTTTCCCGGAAAGTTCGGTAAGCATGCGGATGGCATCTTCCCGGTTGGCTGGTTTATTTATGATTTTCCCGTTCAGGATCACCACCGTATCGGCCGTAATAATTACTTCGGTATGAATTTCCTGCCTGAAATATTCGGCCTTTTTGTTTGCCAGGTACCGGGCAACCTGCTCAACAGGAAGTTCCTCAGGAAATGATTCATCAACTTCCGGCTTTTCAACTGAAAATGTAAAGCCGATTTCACGCATCAGGTATTGCCTGCGGGGCGAGCTAGAAGCCAGAATAAGCGGGTAATTGAAATTCATCATCCTGAATAGAACTGAACAAAAATCCGCAAATTACCTTTGGATAAAAATAAGTTGATTTTTGGGGCATGGTGGCCCCGCTCATGCACACGTTTTTCACATCCTCAATCGAAACTTCATTGGTAATAATGGCTAGCTGGGCATCTCCGGTAATTACTTTTTTCAGGCAATCAGAAAAACTCCTGTCGAATTGAATATGTTCTGAGTTGCGTTGTTCCTTTCCGGGCACACCGAGTGCCTTTTCAATAATGAAGTAATGCATCACGGTGAGGTCAAGTCTCTTCACAACATCCGGAAAATGCCACGGCATCGAAGCAAGAGCTTCGGGTTTTAACCGCACTTTATACGTGTTCTCTTTAAACATGAGGCCGAAGGCCCACGGTTTTCCGGCAATGATTTCATTCACCGTGTCGGCATCTTCAAGCGGCTTGATGATGAAATCCTGCTCCAGTTTTTTCATGATTTCCTGCTCATTGAATCCGGCAAGTCCTTGTATCAGCCTGTGGGTAGGAAGGATTTTCAGATCGTCTGCTTCGGTGTTGGTTAAGTACATCAGGTGAAAATTGAATCCCTCATTACCGGAGTACGAAGGATTTTTCTTCAGCATTTTTTTCCTGATCTCAAGCGATGCTTCATAGCGATGGTGGCCATCGGCAAGAATGATGGTTTTAGCACGTATTACATCCCTGAATTTTTGAATGATCTGCGCGTCATGAATCACGGCCAGCACATCGCGTACGCCCTGATAGTCCTCGGTTTCATAAAGCGGCACACGGATGGCTTCATCCATGTAAGGTTCAAGCAAATGGTTTGCATCGGTGTAGAGACCATGCGTAGGGCTAGCATGGAGTTGTGTTTTTTCCAACAATTCAATACGGTCGTTGACCGCTTTGGGTATGGTATTCTCATGGCGAAGGATTACCTGCTCAGCCCAGTCGTACGCCCGGATATGACAGATAAAACCTTTCCGGCAAAATTCCTTATGAATTCCGGGAAGCGTAAAATATTGGTAGTAAACATAAATGGCCGGCAGTTTATCCTGCTCCAGAATGCCCGTACGTTTCCAGGTTGCAAGGCGGGTGGCGGCTTCATCGGCACTTTCCTTGGGCACGGAGATGTGAATGCTGTTGTAGGGATTACCGTATAAAGACTTTCGTTGCTTGTCTGAAACAACATCGAACAAGGGCGAAGTGAGTGTGTCAATCTGTGGGGTGAATTCCCGGTTATAGCGCCAGGCTCTTACAGGCAGGATGTCGGCCATGTTATGCGATTCGGTTCTTTTTCCACTTCCTTACTGAACCGGTATCAGGCATCTGCGCGGATCCATTAACCGGCTTCGCGATTTGAGTAGCAAGGACTGCTGCGAGCAACTCCTCAACTTTATCGGGTTTGGACTTCAGTACATCTGGTGTGAAATAGTTTTCCACAAATTTTGTATCAAATTTTCCTGAACGGAATGCTTCGTGCTCCAGAACGTACCGGCAAAAGCCAAGCGTGGTTTCAATGCCTGTAATTTCATATTCATCGATTGCCCGGATTGTTTTAGCGATGGCCTGGTCGCGGGTTTCGGCATAACATATCATCTTGGCAATCATCGGATCATAGTAGAACGGAACACGCATTCCCTGTTCGAAGCCGTCATCGATGCGGATGCCGTTACCTGCAGGTCGTTTGTAGGTGGTAAGTGTGCCGATGTCGGGTAGAAAATTATTAGCAGGATCTTCCGCATAAACCCTGATTTCAATTGCATGCCCTTTCATAGTCAGGTTATCCTGGGTAAATGGAAGTTTTTCTCCTTCGGCAATTCGTATTTGCAGTTTTACAAGATCAATTCCTGTGATCATTTCGGTTACAGGATGCTCAACCTGCAACCGTGTATTCATTTCGAGTAAATAGAAATTCATCGAAGCGTCAAGGATAAATTCTACCGTACCCGCTCCGTAGTAGTCGGCAGCACGGGCAACGTTGCAGGCGGCTTCGCCCATGGCCTTGCGCAAGGCCGGTGTAAGCACCGAGGAGGGGGCTTCTTCAATTACCTTCTGATGCCTGCGTTGAATGGAGCATTCGCGTTCAAACAGATGAACAACATTTCCGTGCTGGTCGCCAAAAATCTGAAACTCAATATGGCGAGGTTGTGTAACATACTTTTCGATAAATACCGATCCATCGCCAAACGCTGAGGTGGCCTCACTCACGGCCCGTTCCATCTGCTCCTCAAACTCAGCCGCATGGTTTACAATGCGCATCCCTTTTCCTCCACCCCCTGCACTGGCTTTTATCAGCACCGGGTAGCCGATTTCTTTTGCAATTTTCTTGGCAGCCACCAGGTCGGTAATCGGTTCGCTCGTTCCCGGTACCAACGGAACATTGAAGGTTGCTACGGCCGCTTTGGCGGCAAGCTTGCTACCCATCAAGGCTATCGACTTTGCTGACGGACCGATAAAGATCAAGCCGGCTTCTTCTACCCGTTGCGCAAAGTCTTCATTCTCCGAAAGGAAGCCATAGCCCGGATGGACGGCATTGGCTCCGGTTAAGCGTGCTGCCTCTATGATCTTTTCTATTCTCAGGTATGACTCGGAAGAGGGCGGAGGACCAATACAAACAGCCTGATCGGCAAAGCGCACGTGCAGGGCGTTCCGGTCGGCCTCACTGAAAACAGCTACGGTTTCAATACCCATTTCGCGGGCACTGCGCATTACGCGTAAGGCAATCTCTCCGCGGTTGGCTACAAGTATCTTCCTGATTTTTTTCATTAAAAAATGAAACGATGCAATGCTAATGAATTAAAACGGTTGCGCCAACCCAGGTCAACGCCCTACAAGTTGGCGGGTGATGCTTGGAAGTAGGCTTTTTTGGTTATTTTTGCCGCAATTTTAACACCGATAAATAACATGATTGACTTATTTGACAAGCTTAAAATGGAGGCCGGTCCTCTGGCCAAGTATGCGCATTTACCCGATGATTACTTCTTTTTCCCTAAACTGGAGGGAGATATAGGGCCACACATGAATTTCATGGGTAAGCCTGTGCTTAACTGGAGCCTGAATAACTACTTAGGACTTGCCAATCACCCCGAAGTGCGCAGGGTGGATGCCGAAGCTTCAGCACACTATGGCCTTGGCCACCCAATGGGTGCACGGATGATGTCAGGTAATTCGATCCATCATATTGAGTTGGAAAAGCAATTGGCCGCCTTCATCGGAAAGGAAGACGTAATGTTATTGAATTACGGCTATCAGGGAGTTGTATCCATAATTGATGCGCTGGTTGACCGGAAGGATGTTATTGTTTACGATGCCGAATCGCATGCCTGTATTATTGATGGTGTTCGCCTTCATATGGGGAAGCGTTTTGTGTACTTGCACAACGACATGAACAGCCTTGAAAAGCAGCTTCAGCGGGCCACTAAACTTGCCGAAGAAACAGGCGGTGGGATTCTTGTAATCACCGAAGGTGTTTTCGGAATGTCAGGGCGTCAGGGTGACTTGAAAGGTGTGGTTGCGCTTAAGGATAAATACAACTTCCGCTTGTTTGTTGACGATGCCCATGGTTTTGGAACAATGGGAAAAACCGGTGCAGGAACAGGTGAAGAACAAGGGGTTCAGGATCAGATCGATTTGTATTTCTCGACCTTCGCCAAATCAATGGCGAGTATCGGAGCATTTGTTGGAGGAGATAAGCGCATTATCAAATACTTGCGGTATTCTTTACGTTCGCAAATTTATGCTAAGAGCCTTCCGATGCCGTTGGTTATAGGAGCCATTAAGCGCCTAGAATTGCTGAGAACAGAGCCTGACTTGAAGGCCAATTTGTGGAAGATTGTAAGGGCAATGCAGGAGGGCCTGAAGGCCCGGGGCTTTAACATCGGGTTAACCTCATCACCGGTGACCCCCGTTTTATTTAAGGGGGGAGTAGGTGAGGCCGCCAATATGGCCATGGACTTGCGTGAGAACTTCCATATCTTCTGCTCCGTTGTGATCTATCCGGTTGTGCCTAAGGATGTTATCATGTTCCGGATCATACCTACAGCCGTACATACTCTCGAAGACGTGAACCGCACGCTGGAAGCCTTTTCGGCCCTGAAAAGCAAACTTGACAGTGGGTTCTACCGGAGTGAGGAATTGGTCACGGTTACAAAGACCCTATAAAAAAAATGCCTTTTTGAGTTGATTTTTTAGGTTTTTACTTAAATTGGCCTACGAAAATCCATTTAACCATTTAAATATCAGGACAATGCAAAAATTTCAAGAACTCAAAAACCTCATTTCTTCACTGGAAAACGATGCTGATAAGTTTTATAACAAAGGCAACAGTGCTGCCGGAACCCGTCTTAGAAAGGGAATGCAGGAGCTGAAAAATATGGCTCAGCTGATCCGTGGAGAGGTTCAGGAGCTCAAGAACAAGGCATAAGTTTTTTCAAACCTAAACCTGTATAATGAAAAGGATAACCTTGTGGTTATCCTTTTTTCATTTTTTGAGCTTTAAGGATTACCCGTATTTTTTTCTGAAGTGCTTCTGAAGCAGACACCAGTGGCAGCCGTACGTGATTTTCACATACTCCAAACTCATGCAAAACCTGTTTGATTCCGACCGGGTTACTTTCTTCGTACATCGGCCCATTTATTTCCAGCAAGGAAAACTGGTGCAGGCACGCCTGCTCGTAATTTCCGGCAAACGAAGATTCCTTCATTTTTTTAAATACCACCGGCAAGGCGTTGGCCAATACGGAAATAACGCCTTTTCCACCAATCGCATAAATAGGCACGGTGAGCAGGTCATCGCCTGAGATGAGCAGGAAATCTTTCGGTTTACTTTTAGCAATACGCATACATTGTTCAAGGTTTCCTGAAGCTTCTTTTATGCCAATGATGTTTTTGTGGGTTGCCAGGCGCAATGTGGTCTCAGCCGTCAGGTTGGAGGATGTCCGGCCCGGAACGTTATACAGGATAATGGGAAGCGGAGAAGCGTCAGCAATGGCTTTAAAATGCTGATAAATTCCTTCCTGCGAAGGCTTGTTGTAATACGGACTCACAGAAAGAATAGCATCAACACCTTTTAAGTCCGTATTCCTGATCGTGTCCAACACGGCTTGTGTATCGTTTCCGCCAATGCCGTACACAATAGGGAGTTTAGCCGTGTTGTTTTGCTTTATAAATTGTAGCACTTTCTTTTTCTCATCGGCCGTTATGGTAACCGATTCCCCGGTGGTGCCCATTACCACATAGTAGTCAACACCCGTTGCGGTGTGGTTAAGTAATCGCTTTAGTGCGGGATAGTCAATGGCGTGGTTCCTGGTAAAAGGCGTAACCAACGCCACTCCGGTTCCTTCCAGTTTTTTCATCGGTTTGAATTTAATCTCAATAATAGGCTTGCGTAATTTATCTTATTTCAATTGCATCGCATACCTGTATATTCCATCGATCAGGCTTCGTGTGGTTTCTGCGCTGTCCAGCATCAGTTCAAAATAGGGCTCACCGGTTATCCAAAACCGCCCAACGCGGCACTTTGCCTTGCTTCGGGCCAGCAGGTACAGAATACAAGGGTTTGGTTCGGTATCGAGGTAGTACAGGTAATCAAACGGAGTTTCGCAGAACTCAAGTGCCTGTGGCGAGTTGATTTTACCCCATACGGATACATCCTTAAGTGAAAAAAAATCGAAAAGAAACTCATGGTTTTCCTTTTTATCCGGCAGAAAACTCATTACCCTCACTTTCTTTCCATCCTGCTCCAGTTTATGGATAAACTCCTTCACCTGATCGTGTTTTTGCCGGTCGTTAACCGTAAAAATGACGCCAACCAATTGCGCCTTTTTGTAAGGAATGCTGCTTCGCTCGACCTTGTTTTTCAGCAATTGCCTCGCAATTCTTCCTTTTAAAAAACTAATCTTCATTTCGCTGGTATATTTCCTTTAAGCAAGGCTTCAAATTCCTTTTCAGAGATGATGGCAACGCCAAGTTTCTCGGCTTTTTCGCGCTTTGCCGGACCCATGTTTTCTCCGGCCACTAAGTAATCTAATTTTCCGGATACAGCCGACAGTACCCGCCCTCCATTTTTAAGGATAACATCCTTGAGTTCATCGCGCTCATAGTTTTGAAACACTCCTGAGATGACAAAGGATTTATCGGCCAAGATATTGCTTTCTATTTTTACAGACTTCTCTGCACTTTCAAATTGAAGCCCCGCTTTTTTAAAGCGATCAATTTCACGCCTGTTTTCAGGGTTAGTAAAGAAATGCCTCACGCTTTGTGCGATTTTTTCTCCTACTTCAGGAGCTTTAAGCAATTCCTCATCGGTTGCCGCCATCAGCTTGTCGATGGAGCCGAAATAACGGGCCAGTTTTTCGGCCACTGTTTTACCGACATAGCGGATACCAATTGCAAACAGAACGTTTTCAAATGGTGCGCTTTTAGAGTGTTCAATTCCGGCCAATACGTTTCCAGCAGATTTCTGTTTGAAGCCTTCGAGCTTAAGTAAATCGTCAAGGCTCAGGTCGTACAAATCGGCAGGACTTTTAACTAATCCCAAATCGTATAGTTGTTCGATGGTGCGGTAGCCGAGCGAATCGATATCCATCGCTTTGCGTTGGATGAAGTGTTCAATCCGTCCTTTTAGCTGAGGGGGGCATCCATTTGCATTCGGACAATAGTGTGCGGCCTCTCCTTCAACCCTGACAAGTGGCGTATTGCATTCAGGGCACCGGGTAATGTAGGAAACCGGTTGGGTGTTGCTCTTTCGCCTGGCCAGGTCAACACCGGTTACCTTTGGGATTATCTCTCCGCCCTTTTCCACAAAAACATAATCACCAAGGTGAAGTTCCAATCGCGCAATTTCATTTGCATTATGCAGGGATGCCCTTTTTACCGTTGTGCCTGACAGAAAAACCGGTTCCAGTTCGGCCACTGGCGTTACTGCCCCGGTTCTCCCGACCTGGTATGTAATGTCTTTAAGTTGTGTAGTTACGGATTGTGCCTTGTATTTGTAGGCAATTGCCCAGCGGGGGCTTTTTGCGGTGAAACCCAATAGCTCCTGCTGATCGAGCCGGTTAACCTTGATCACAACCCCATCGGTTTCAAGGGGCAGATCGTCTCGTTTGGTTTCCCAACTATTTATATAGGCGTAAACATCGTTGATGGTCTTGCATTTTCCGTAGGTAGGCGATACACAAAATTTCCATTGCTCCAGCAGTTTTATTCCTTCTTCATGGGTTTGTATACCCAGCCGGTCGCCCAACAGGTAATAAACAAAGCAATCCAGTTTACGCTGGGCTACTATGGATGAATCCTGCATTTTGAGTGTTCCGGAGGCTGTGTTTCGTGCGTTTGCATAGCGTTCTTCACCAATATCTTCCCGCTCCTTATTCAATTGCCCGAAAACAGCTTTGGGCATAAAAACTTCACCCCGTACTTCAAAATGTTTCGGTACGTTTTTGCCGGCCACACGTAGGGGAATTGAGCGGATGGTTTTGATATTGATTGTCACATCATCGCCCCGAACGCCATCACCCCGTGTTACCCCTCGTACCAGAAGACCATCTTCGTAAATGAGACTGATTGATACACCATCAAATTTCAATTCGCAAAAATATTCGTAGGGTGCACCATTAAGGCCTTTAGCAACACGGCTGTCAAATTCCTCAAGTTCCTGGTGGGAGTACGTGTTTCCCAGTGAAAGCATCGGATACTGATGATTCACTGTTTTGAATTCCCTGGTTATTGTTCCTCCTACCCGCTGGCTGGGCGAGTCAACGGCCTTAAGGTGCGGGAACTTTGCTTCCAGGGCGATCAATTGTTCAAGCAACTGATCAAATTCATAGTCGCTTATTTCTGTGCGATGCTGCTGATAGTACAGATCGTTGTGATGATTGATTTTGGCTGTGAGATCCTGAATTTCCTTCCGGGCCTGTTCAACGGTCATTGGGCTGATAGCTTTGCAAAGGCGAAAATACGGTAAATCAGTTCACCATTACCGCGTTGGGTTAGTATAGGCCTTTAAATCTTTGGAGACATCAACCTTGTTGTTTTTGCGGTCAATATCAGCCATGCGTAACGAGGGGTCAATCTCAATGGCTGCAATCTCTGCCGAAGGCCTGCCAATGGCCATGGTGTAGGTTGGATTAACCCAGGGCCATGGTTCAAGGGTAATGCGTTTTAGTGATTTATCTTCTTCCGGTTTGTTTCCTGCCGTTTCGTTTATCGGCATGTAGTATAATTCCCGTGACCCATCCCGGTAGGTAACCAGCAGTTCAACAGGCATTGGCAACTCGCCAATGCGCTCAACCATAATGAACGTTGTTTTATCCCGCTCCATGATGCTTTTAACTACGTAATCTATACGCTTGGTTGTGTTTACCCAATAACTCAAAAACCAGCGCAGGTGCATACCGGAAGTCTTTTCCATAATGCGGATGAAATCATTGGGTTCAGGGTGTTTAAACTTCCATGCATTGTAATAATTGCGCATGCCCCTGTAAAAGTTGTCAGCGCCAATAATGTATTTTACCTGGTTAAGCAGCATGCTGCCCATGTTGTAGGCGGCTGTTCCGTAGGCGCGATTTGTAGTATAATGGTCGGAATGTTGACTTATTGGTTCCTGAAGCCCGCTGCGAACAAGGTTAAAATAGCCGGCATAGGTTAAGCCATGCGGGTTATCGGTGTTGGTATTTGTTATCAACGCCAGTGATTCATCGGTTGCGAAGGTTGTAAAGCCCTCGTCCATCCAGGGATAGAGTGATTCATTGGATGCCAGCACCCCCTGGTACCAGCTATGGCATATTTCGTGAATAGCTGTTCCGGCAAGGCCATTAAAGTTTCCTTCCCCAAGAATGAGTGTGCACATGGGGTATTCCATGCCGCCATCACCACCCTGAATAACTGAGTATACGTCATACGGGTACTTGCCGAAGGTGCGATTCATAAACTGGAAGTGTTTTACCACATATTCTTCAAGCTTCTTCCAGTTATCGGAAGTCTTTTCATTTTTCTGGAACAGAAAGTGTACTTCGGGTCCATCAGGTACCTGCACCTGCGTATGTGTGTAGTCGGGGTCGGCAGCCCATGCAAAGTCGATTACATTCTTTGCGATAAAGTGCCAGGTCAGTTCGCCTGCGGGCCGCGTTACTTTGGTACCCGGTTTTTCGTAACCGTGGCCCACCTTATCCGGGTTTTGAAGTTTACCTGTTCCGCCAATAATAAAAGCCGGGTCCATGGTTATTTTAACATCAAAATCTCCCCACACTCCGTGAAATTCCCGCGCTACGTATTGGTAGGCATGCCATCCCTGGAAATCGTATTCAGCTAGTTTAGGATACCATTGGGTCATGGAGTAAGCTATTCCTTCGCGATTGTTTCTTCCGGAGCGCCTGATTTGAACAGGCACCTGCGATTCAAATTTCATGTCGAAGGTAGTCTTTGTTTTAGGCAGCAACGGCTTAGCAAGTTCAACCTCCAGAATGGTTCCGTTTACTTTCCACGAAATATCCTTACCGTCTTGCTTGAGGCTTTCAATATGCTGATATCCGATTTCATCATCCTTGAGTTTTGAGATCCTGTCAGTTACCCGTCCGTCCGGATCGGCAATGGAGCGTGAACGAACATCCATCATACTTCCGGGCTGGAACGCATTGAAGTACAAATGATAGTATACTTTTCGTAAGGTATCGGGTGAATTATTTGTGTAGATCAGTTTTTGCATGCCGGTTACTTTGTGTGTTTTTACATCCAACCGAACATCCATGGAGTACTCAGCGCGCTGCTGCCACCGGTAATCCTGGGCGAAAAGACAAACGGAAAATAATACAAAGGGGAATGCTCCAATAATTCGCATGATGATTGAGGTTAAGCCGGAGCAAAATATTCAAACACGGTGGATTTTACAAAGCCGGCTTTTTGCGCTTAAGGGAAAGAAGATAGGTATTGCTTGCTGAGAAATCCGCTTTCCGGCAAGGTGAGGGTTTCACCTTCCAGGGCTTTGGGTATGTTGTAGGCATAACTAACTGAGAACGTCCAGCTTTTGAAATGGATATAGAGTGGGGCGGTAAATGCATAATTCATTATACCGAATACGTTATGGGTTTCGAGGGTGTACCAGGGTAGTCCGTTGCGTATTTTTATCCAGGCCACAATCCATTGAGCCGGGGTTTGCGGAAGTATCAGTTCGGTTATTTGCTCGTTACCCATCAGCACAAAGATGCCAGGCATAAAGGAGATTTTGTTTAGTCCGAGTATTTCTTTCTTTTCAAGGTTAGCGCTTACCGATGGCATTAGCCGGTGTGCCTGCTGATCGCCAAAATAGAATGCATAATCGAAACGCAGGGTTACATATTTAAAATCAAGAAAAGGAGATATGGACAGTGCGTTTTCATAGGGCGTGAAATCCTCATCGAACCGGTAAAAGTACCGGTCGTAACTGGCAATGACCGACAAGTTTTTTGAAAACGCATGCATGTATCCAGCTGATAGTATGGTGAGGTAGTACCTGGGCTCAAAGTCCTTGCTCCAGTAAAATGACGCATCGGCATACAGCCCGGTTTTGTGATAGTAGGATATCCCGGGGGCAAGCCCGAATTGATCAATGCCCATTGTGCGTCCGGCTGAAAGCACATTGCTGTTGTAGGATAACCGAAAACCAATCTGAGAGGTGGCTCTATTTTCAGGCAAGGAAAGCAGGCTGTCAATAAGCTTAAAAATATTCAGAGAGTCGCTGTAGGTAAGGATAGAATCAGGGTGTATAAGTAATGAATCAGCGTCCTGGGCATATGATCCCCAAGACGCTGATAATATACAGAGAATCAGCCAACGTCTACACTGCCGCATCCATTATTAGTTGTTTCGTTGGCGCAGGCGTTGTTCATTCCGTTCCTGGAACTGTTGCCTGCGTTGTTCCTGCAGTTGCCGCTGCTGAATTTGTTTAATGATCATGTTCCGGAAATCCTGCTCGGCCTGGCGCAGAGCCATAAGTTTTTGTGGCGATATGGTGTTGAGTATGCGCCCGGAATATTCTTTTTCCAAATCCAACTCACGTTGTTTCAGTTGAAAATTCAGGTCCAGCAGGTACCGTTCGTTCTCCTCCTGAGTTCGTTTCGGGTCGGGATTCCTCCGGGCATTTTCAAACTCAGTTTTTAAAGCGACTCTCTTGGTTGAGAATTCCCGATACACCGGCCAGAATTTTTCAGCTTCTTCCGGTGTAAGCCCCAGCCGTTCGGTAATATAAGCAGTACGGGCAGCCTTTATTTTCTCCTGAGCTTTCAGGTCTTTTATCTGCTCTTCCTGCGCAAGTAACGGCACAGCTACCAGCAGCATAAGCATCAGTTCAATTAGTCTTCTCATAGCACACTCTTATAAATTATTCATATCAAATTCACTATCGTCCGATAGGTCCTCCAGGAGCAACTGGTTATAGACCTCATCTTCAATGGCACTAACAACCGGCTCGTCAAATTCAACCGCCTCAATCAGTTCGTCCAGGCCGATGTCGCTTTCTTCGAGATAAACCACCAACTGCTCGGTCTCAACCAAAGCCAGAAGGGCTTCAGCAGATTTTGGTGTTCTGGGTAGAAAAAACGTAGCCACAACAGCCAGCAGCAGCACGGTCGGCAAGGCGTATTGCACGGCATAACGCAGATAAGGTTTTGGAGCATCTTCCGGACTTTGAACAGCTACCCTGGATTGAATGATGCCCGGAAGCTGATCGAAATACCCATCGGGAGCTTCAAAAATGAGTTTTTTAGGTATGTTTTCGAAGTTTTTCACGTGCTGCTTAGACAATTTTTTGGTTGATAAGTTTAATCATTCCACAAGAAATTCTTCAATTTTCTTTACGGCATGATGGTAGCTTGCCTTTAGCGCGCCCACGCTCGTATTGGTTATTTCAGCCATCTGTTCGTAGGAAAGGTCATCATAATATTTCATGTTAAACACGAGCCGCTGCTTATCCGGAAGCCGGATAATTGCCTTCTGTAATTTTTTCTGAATATCCTCCCCGCTGATCAGCGGGGCATCGTCTACTTTAGAAGTCAGCTCACGGGTGAGGTCACCGATAGGCAAAAAAAACCGCCTCTTTTTCTTTTGCAGAAAACTCAGGCATTCGTTGGTGGCAATCCGGTAAATCCATGTAAAGAGTTGAGCATCTTCCCTGAAATTGGTGATGTGCCGGTGTATTTTAATGAACACTTCCTGGGTCAGGTCATCGGCATCATCATGGTCGATGACCATCTTGCGGATGTGGTAATACACCCGTTGCTGGTATGTGCGAACCAGCATGTTAAAGCCGTAATTCCGGGTTTGCGGGTTACGGATTTTGGAGAGCAACTCCTTGTCGTCCACGGGTGTCAGGGTGTTTGCGCAAATTAGACAATTATCGTGCGATATGGTTTAATGCGAAGCTGCAAAGGCGCTCAATAAATCGGCCAGTAATTCAACCTGTTCTTTTGAGTGAGCCGGAAAATTAGCGAACCTGAGTTGAGCTGACTTAAATGATCCGTAACCTTCTCCCGCCTGAAGTCCCTTACCGGCAAGAAATTGGGAGAGTTCTTCGGTATGCCTGCCGGCTGCCACGATAACAGTTTTTGATTGCAGCCCGGGTTGTAAAACAAAAGGTTTAATGAATGGATGCTGATGAAGTGCCTGGTAAAGAACAGCAGCTTTGTATTCCGTTTCCTTTCGTATTAACGAAATCCCTCTTCGGAGCATGTCGTCCACAACTTTTGATAACAGGTAAATACCAAGCACATTAGGTGTTTCAGGGGTCTGATTTTTTTTCGAATAGCTGATTAATGAGGGCAGGCTGTGATAGCTCCCGATCACAATTTTTTTTGATCGGAGTTCAACGGCCCGCTGATGGCACCGTTCATTTACCATCCAAACGCCAAGGCCGGCCGGAAGACCGAATCCTTTTTGCACGGAAAAGAAGATTGAGTCAACCGCGTCAAAATCAAATTGTGGATAGGGCAGGGAAGAAACGGCATCAATGGCAATCAATGCACTTGGATATTTTACCCGAAACCCATGAATAAAATCCATAGGAAGCATAACTCCGGTGCTTGTTTCGTTGTGGGTTATCGCAATCAATTCGGCCTGGGTTTGGGGCACATCAGTAAATCCGTTTCCTTCCGGCACTGAAACGATTTGTGCCTGTTTACCAAGTTGGACTGCTATTTCATAGAATCGTTTACTGAACGCTCCGTTAACAAAGTGGGCGGAGTGCGTTGCAACCAGGTTTTGGATGCACCGTTCCCATATTTCTGTTGCAGAGCCGGTAAAAACCACATGCCATCCATCGGGCACACCAAGCAATTGCCTGAGGCCTGCAACAGCTTCACCAAAAGTGGTTTCAAACAGTTTACTGCGATGCGAAAGAGAAGGTATTCCTTCGCGAAAAGCTTTGCGCATGTGGTCTTCGGCTGTGAAGTAAAGTTGTGATGGTCCCGGGTTGAAATTTATTTTCCTCATACTAAAAATCGGGCCAAACTAATTAAGTACCGACTAATCAAAAAATATATAATGCACAATATTGAAACGTGATTCTCTTTTCTATACGTTTGAATCGAATACCCACTCGGATTTGGGACACGTTTGCTGAACCTAACAAATAAAACAATACCGAGTGTAGCATTCGTCCAAAATCAGGCCTCATGCTGACCTTGTGTCAGTACCTCGTTCTCCGGAGCAGGATAACAGTGGAAGGTTGCGGAGGAGTGCAGCTCAAAACCTGTCTTTATGAGGTTCAGAAACACCTCGCCAAATCCGGTGGGTTTTTGCTTTAATACAACACCCTGAATTTTATGGTGTGTTCAATTCCCCGTAATTCCTTGATTACCTGTGGGTCGTACTCCTTGTCGATGTCAGTGATTACATAACCGATGAGTTCGTTCGTTTTGAGGTATTGCCCTACGATGTTAATGTTGTGGCTGGCGAGTACCTGATTAATCTGTGCAAGTATTCCGGGCACATTATCGTGAATGTGTATAAGCCGGTGGGCATTCTCTAACGTGGGCAGGGTCAGGTTCGGGAAATTTACACTGTTCGATGTGCTTCCTGTGTTGATATAATCCTGGAACTTACCCGGTACAAAATTGCCGATGTTCTCCTGTGCTTCGAGGGTACTGCCGCCAATGTGCGGGGTAAGGATTGTATTTGGCAGGCCCCTGAGTTCCGAAACAAATTCTACCTGGTTGCTCACCGGTTCATTGGGAAACACATCAATCGCACAGCCCGCAACCCTTCCGGTTTCAATTTCTTCCCTTAATGCATGTATATCCACCAGGTGACCGCGACTCAGGTTAATGAAGATAACTCCCTTTTTCATCATGCTAAATTCCTTTTTGCCGATGTAATTGGTATTGGCTTCACGACCGTCAATATGCAGCGTAACCACATCCGCCTTTTGCAATACTTCTCTCAGCGATTTGCACTTGATGGCATTGCCCAATGCAAGTTTTTCTTCTATGTCGTAGTACAATACGTTCATGCCGAGCGACTCGGCCAGCACGGAGAGCTGGGTACCGATGTTTCCGTAACCGATTATGCCTAATTTCTTCCCCCTGATTTCAAAACTTCCTTCTGCAGATTTGTCCCAGATTCCTTGATGCATTTTCTGCGATTTATCAAACACGTTGCGCATGAGTACAATCATGTTGGCAATGGCCAGCTCAACCACTGACCGGGTGTTGCTGAACGGTGCATTGAAAACGGCAACTCCCTTTTTTGTAGCTGCCGCCAGATCGACCTGGTTTGTACCAATGCAAAAGGCCCCGATTGCCATTAACCGGTTTGCCTGCTCAAGTACTCTTGCAGTTACCTGCGTTTTCGATCTGATTCCGAGGACACTTACATTCTTTATTTTTTTGAGGAGTTCCGCTTCGGTGAGTGCAGCGGGATAGGTCTCCACATTAAAGCCATCCGACTTCAGGATACCTGCTGCTACGGGATGGATGTTTTCAAGCAACAGAACATTGATCCTGTTCTTTGGATAAGAGATAACCGTGTTGAGTTTGTTCAGGTACAGGAATTCATCCAGGCTGGGTGTAATGTGGTCAGCTTTTTCAATGATTCCATTGCGCTCTACATTTTCAGTAAATGCAAAAAATTTATTAGCCAAACCGGCATGTTTTATCTCATAGTCGGTGTATCCATCTCCAATTACATACACATCGCCCGGTAGGTTTAACCGCTTTAGTTGTTCAACCTTTCCGTTGTTTTCAGACAAGGGGTTTTCCTTATCAAAGCCGACTACATTGCCCTGTTGGTCAAAGTGAAACCGGTTCGCCAGGATGTTTTCGGGTTTAATTCCAAAGTCGGTTACTACAGGGTCGATAAAAACATGGAAGCCGTTTGAGATAACATATATATTGTCGGCATATTTTTTAAAGAAATCTTTATTGCGTTTAAATGATTCCGACACCTGATGTTTCAGTCGTTCGGCAAGTTGCGCAAGCTGGTGTTTCTTGGGGCTTAGTAGTTTTATTCTTTTCTCCAGTGATTCACGCACTGAAAGGGTGCCGTCCATGCCCTGATTGGTAATCTCGGCTATCTGCTTTTTGATGGATTCTTTTTCAGGGCTGCCGTCAAGGGTGATATCGGCCAGAAGATCGAACGCTTCTACCTTGGTAAAGGTGCTGTCGAAATCGATTACGATGTACTTGTTAAGCTTCATTCGGGCAAAAAACAATCCCAAATGTAGGAAATAGTCATCAGTCGATGGAAGGTTAGTTCATAGTCAATAGCGAAAATGGCAATCAGCGGGTGATGTATGTTTCGGCAAACGTTTTTGAGTACGCTTTGAACATGTTGCGCACACGTTTGAATTCATTCATAATCTCCGCAGCGGTGCCGGTAGCCTTTGCGGGATCGGGAAAGTTGTGGTGAAACGTCTTCACCCGGGCAGGGAAGTTGGGACAGTTTTCTTTTGCATTATCGCAGACGGTGATCACATGATCAAACGCCATTTGATTATACTCGTTAGCGGAAGGTGAAGGAGCAGGATGAGGGTGTACGCAAAACGCATTACTTTCTTGCCATGACTTTTTCTGCAGCCGCTACTATGTTTTCAGGCGCAAGCCCGTACTTCTTTAATAATTGAGCAGGCGTTCCACTTTCTCCAAATGAATCGTTTACGGCCACCATTTCAAGCGGAGCAGGGTAGTGGCGAACCAGTACCTGGGCAATGCTATCACCCAGTCCACCGTTGATCTGGTGTTCTTCACAAGTAACAGCACAATTGGTTTTTTGAACGGACTCCAGCACTGCCTCTATATCAAGTGGTTTAATGGTATGAACGTTGATCACTTCCGCACGGATGCCTTTTTCAGCAAGTATGGCTTCCGCCTCGATGGCCTGCCACACCATATGGCCGCAAGCGAAAAGGGTAACGTCTTTTCCTTCAATCATCTTGTCAGCTTTGCCAATGGTAAACGGTTGGTCGCCCGTGAAGATGGGCCACGCTGGACGGCCGAAGCGAAGGTATGCCGGGCCGTGATGATCGCCCAATGCCAACGTAGCTGCCTTGGTTTGATTAAAATCACAAGGAACAATGACCGTCATGCCGGGTAGCATCCTCATCATTCCAATGTCTTCGAGGATCTGGTGGGTTGCTCCATCTTCTCCTAAAGTTACCCCCGCATGCGAGGCGCATATCTTTACATTCTTGTGCGAGTAGGCAATGGACTGGCGAATCTGGTCGTACACCCTGCCAGTTGAGAAGTTGGCAAAGGTTCCCGTAAACGGAATTTTACCACCAATGGTCATGCCTGCCGCAACACCCATCATGTTGGCTTCGGCAATGCCCACCTGGAAGAAACGATCCGGAAACTCCTTTTTGAAGGCATCCATTTTAAGCGAGCCGGTGAGGTCGGCACAGAGGCCCACCACATTCGGGTTCTTTCGGCCGAGTTCAAGCAGTCCGGCACCGAAGCCGGAGCGGGTGTCTTTTTTTTCGGTAAAGGTGAATTTGGTTTTAGTAGGGGTAGTGGTTATGCTGCTCATGGTGAGGCAATAATACAATTTATTGATGTTGCAAAAAATAGAACGGTGCGCCATGTTTGGGTGATATTAAAACCATATTTAACCGCACATCCTTAATTTTTTTGGTGCGTCAGTATTAATTCCTACTTTTCAAACCAGCTAATTTCGATACGCTATGAAGCATTTACTTACAGGATTTTTATTGCTTTTGCTTAGTGCAGGAGCTTTGGTTGCACAAGAGACCTTTCCCCGCAACGATGTAAAAGATCCCCGCTCAGGTTTGTTTGCGTTTACGAACGCAACCCTAGTGGTGGATCCACAGACCACTCTTCAAAACGCCACCCTGCTTATCAAAAATGGAAAAGTAGAGCAGGTGGGGGCTAACCTTACCGTTCCGCGTGGGTATACCACCTACGATATGAAGGGCAACTACATTTATCCATCCCTGATAGACCTTTCAACCAATTATGGCTTACCTGAAATACAGCGTACCCGGGGTGGTGGTGGATTTAGCGGTGCTGAGCAAATACAGTCAGCCACCAAGGGTGCGTACAATGCCAACCAGGCCATTCGCTCTCATTACAATGCAACCGATGAATTTTCTATTAATTCAGGCAAGGCCGATGAACTGCGCAAGGCCGGATTTGGTGCCGTGTTGTCGCATAGACCAGACGGGCTCGCCCGTGGAACGGCAACGTTTGTAACGTTAAGCGAATCATCCGACAATAACGCGGTACTGCGACAGAAGGCTGCGGCTGTCTACTCGTTGGAGAAGGGTACGTCAACGCAAAACTATCCTTCGTCATTGATGGGATGCATTGCCGTGTTGAGGCAAACCTACCTTGATGCTGAGTGGTTCGGAAGTCAAAATCCCCGTCCTTTTGCAGATAACTCGCTTGAAGCCTGGATTCAAAACCAAAAACTACCCCAGGTATTTGAGGCCAACGGCTGGATGAATGTTTTACGGGCCGACAAAGTTGGTGATGAGTTTGGCGTACAGTATATCATCCGGGGAAGTGGTGATGAGTACAAGCGTGTTAAAGAAATCAAAGCCACAAATGCTGCACTCATTGTGCCGGTGAACTACCCGGATGCCTACGAAGTGGAGGATCCGTTTGATGCCGCTCGCGTGTCCCTGGCAGAAATGAAACATTGGGAATTGGCGCCAACAAACCTAGGTGCGCTTGAAAAAGAAGGGATTACGTTTTCTATAACAAGCTTTGGATTGAAGAAAACTTCCGATTTGCTGCCTAATGTGCGCAAAGCGATTGAGAATGGGTTGAGCGAATCAGCCGCTTTAAAAGCACTTACTACCAACCCCGCCCAACTTCTGAAAGTAGATAACCAGGTAGGCAGTCTGAAGAAAGGCATGGTGGCTAATTTCCTTATCACCTCCGGAAAATTGTTCGATGAGAAGACAATTATCTATCAAAACTGGGTACAGGGGGAGATGTATTCCATTAAACCGCTTGACACACGCGATTTCAGCGGAGCCTACAACCTGAGCGTCAACAACACAACCTACCAACTTGAAGTTACGGGCGAACCGGGCGCTCAAAAGGCCAAAATCAAAGTAAACGACAGTACTTCTATTGATGCCATAGCCACTTTCGGCAATGACCTGGTAACCCTCAGCTTTAAGCCCGATGCCAGGGCACAGGGGAGCATACGGCTTACGGGCTGGACACAGGGCACAGGATGGAAGGGTAACGGACAGTTGATAAATGGAAGCTGGGTTAACTGGACGGCCATGCGTACCGGTGATGTAAGAGCTGCCGGCCAGCAACGCCCGGGAGGAAGTGAAACAAAGAAAGAAGAACTCGGAAAAGTAATCTACCCGTTTATTGCGCACGGCTACTCCTCCGTGCCGGTAGCCGAGTCAATGGTAATTAAGAATGCCACGGTATGGACCAACGAAACAGATGGTGTTTTGCAGAATACCGATGTGGTGATAAAGGATGGAAAGATTTTACGCGTTGGGAAGAATTTATCCGAACCCGGTGCAAAGGTTGTCGATGGAACCGGCAAACATCTTACCGCAGGAATTATTGACGAACACTCCCACATTGCAGCTGTGAGCATTAACGATGTGGCTTCCAACTCCGGCATGGTGCGTATTGGCGACAATATTGATGCGGAAAACATAAACGTGTACCGCGCGCTGGCAGGTGGGGTTGTTGCGGTCCAGATTCTTCATGGCTCAGCCAACCCAATCGGGGGACAATCTGCTCTCGTTAAGCTTCGTTGGGGTGAGTCTCCGGAGAATTATAAAATCCAGGGAGCAGACGGGTTTATCAAGTTTGCCCTTGGGGAGAACGTAAAGCGTACAGCTAACCCGAGTTCTATCCGCTACCCGCAAACCCGCATGGGTGTGGAACAGGTATATGTGGATGCTTTTACCAGCGCCCGGGAATATGAAAAGAAATGGAACGCATACACTAGTCTGAAAGACAAAACGGGTGCGGTGAAACCCCGCAGAGACCTTGCCGAAGAGGCCATGGTGGAAATTTTGAACAAGAAGCGATTCATAACCTGTCATTCGTATGTGCAGTCCGAAATCAATATGCTGATGAAGGTTGCTGAGCGATTTAACTTCCGGGTTAATACGTTTACCCATATTCTTGAAGGCTACAAAGTAGCCGACAAGATGGCGCAACACGGGGTAGCTGCTTCATCGTTTGCCGATTGGTGGAACTACAAGTGGGAAGTGCGGTATGCTATTCCCTACAATGCGGCCATTCTTCACCGTGCGGGAGTTGTTACCGCCATTAATTCGGATGATGCCGAGATGGGCCGCAGGCTGAATCAGGAAGCGGGTAAGATTGTAAAATATGGTGGTGTTTCGGAAGAAGATGCATTAAAGATGGTCACTCTTAATCCGGCAAAAATACTTCACCTCGACAAGCAAATGGGCAGCATTAAAGTGGGTAAGTCGGCTGATGTTGTATTATGGACCGATCATCCGCTCTCCATTTATGCAAAAGCTGAAAAAACGATTATTGACGGCAAGGTGTATTTCGATATGGAAAAGGATGCACAGAATAATAAGGAGCTGGAAAGTGAACGTGCACGGCTGATTCAAAAGCTGAAGAATGCAAAGAAGACAGGCATGCCTACCCAGCGGTCAGAAGGACGCACGCAAGCCGAATTCCATTGTGAGGATGTGTTAGGCATGGAGACAACGTTTGATCATTAAAATTTTCTAAAACAGACAGCTATGAAAACCAAATCATATATACTTATCGGCATTCTTGCATGGAGTACGTTGACAATCGCTCAAACACCGGTTCCGGCCCCGGCACAATCCAAACCGATTGCGCTGACAGGCGGTGTGGCTCACCTTGGCAACGGCCAGGTTATAAACAATTCAGTGATTGGGTTTGATAAAGGAAAATTGACCATCGTAGCAGATGCTTCCGCAAACCCCAACCTTTCGGGATACGAGGTAATCAATATTTCGGGCAACCATGTGTATCCCGGATTCATACTTCTGAATTCGCAGGTAGGATTGCAGGAAGTGAGCGCCATCCGGGCTATGAACGATTATTCTGAGCGGGGCGAGATCAATCCGAATGTAAGAGCCCTGATCTCTTATAATACCGATTCAGAATTCATTCCGACATTCCGTTTCAATGGTGTGCTGCTTGCCGAGGCAACGCCAACAGGAGGAACAATTAGCGGTACGTCATCGGTTATGGAAATGGAAGGCTGGAATTGGGAGGATGCCGTCCACACGGTTGACGTTGCTGTTCACATGAACTGGCCCGCTTTGATCAGGCGTCAGTTTGATTTTAACACGTTTAACTTTTCTGAGTCACCCAATAAGGACTATGATAAGCAGGTGAGCGAGCTTTCGCAATTTTTTAATGAAGCGAAGTCGTACGGCCAGTTAGCAAGCAAAGAATCGAACCTGAAGTTTGATGCGATGCAGGGTTTGTTTGATGGTACCCGGATTTTGATGGTTCATGCCAATAACCCCAAGGAAATTATTGAATCAATACGGTTTGCCCAACGACATGGCGTGCAACGCATTACCCTGGTAGCAGGCTCGGGGGCATATGGGGTGGCAGATTTTCTGAAAGAGAATAAGATACCCGTTATCCTCCCGGATACACACAATCTTCCCGATCGTACGGATGACGATGTGGACATGCCCTACAAACTGCCGGCTTTAATGACCCAGGCAGGGGTGATGGTGAGCCTTTACAATGCGGGATCGTTGCACGGAGGACGTAACATTCCGTTTCAGGCGGGCACGGCTTCCGCGTACGGGATGGGGAAAGAAGAGGCCTTGAAGCTCATTACTTCGAACGCTGCAATTGCACTGGGCATTGATAAGCGCGTAGGTACCCTGGAAGTTGGAAAGGATGCAACACTGTTTGTAAGTGCTGGCGATGCGCTGGATATGCGCACCAACAACCTCTCGCATGCCTTTATCAGCGGCAAGCTGGTTACGCTGCCGGGCAACCAACAGGAATTATATGAGCGGTTTTCAAAAAAGTACGGGCAAATGAAATAGCCGGTGAACCATGGAAAGGGCAACAGTAAGGTTGCCCTTTTTAGTTATTCGTCTCGCGGCATTTCGATGCCTGAAAACAAATGCTGTCACCACCCAACGGAATGCTGCCGTGCTTATCCAGCATGCCATCCAACCTGAGATTAACGATAGAAGGTTTATCCATGCCAATCGTAACGTAGGTGACATGATCAAAAGCCTTTTCGCTGAGGGGGTTTTGCCCGCCACTTGTAGTTGCCACCATGATGTAGTCCATGTTGTTGCGCGATGTGTAGGAGTATTCATGGAAATGTCCGTTAAGAACTGTATAGCTACGTGATGCCAGCGCAGCTTCTATTCGCGAGAGATTTCCTTCTCCTTCACGTTTCCAAACCGGTTTGTGCATAAAGAGGAAAGTCCACCTCACATTCGGATGTTCCTGAATCACTTTTTCAAAGTAGGCCGATTGGTGTTCCCCGATCTGACCCGTAGCCCGTTCAGGCATTTTAAAGTAGTCCATCTGGCGGGCCTGCTCCGGGTGAGGCCCATCCAGCACTTTTATTGCTTCAGCACGGGCAACAAATATTTCGTGCATTCTTTCTTCACTGTAATCTTCCGAGTCAAGCACCAGGAACAACACATTATTATATACAAAGTGATAGTACCTGCGGCCATACCGTTTTTCCCAGTAGCCTCTCATGGTTAAGTTGGTGATGTCGTGGTTTCCGACAACATGGAAGAAGGGTGCGTTGAGCTTGTTGGCCCGGTTGTCGAAGTGATCAAATTGTTGCTTTAGCAGGACCGTGTCTTCTGTCCCGCCATCAACCAGGTCGCCTACACTCAGCACCAGGTCGGGCTGAAGTAGGTTTATTTGTTCCACGGCAATGTCAAACACGCCTTCGCGTTCACCACTGTGTAAGTCGCCAATGATGACGAAGGTGAGTTTATCCGACAGTTTTTCACGAGGAACGGCATTCCAGGGTTTGTTGGCTGACGTTATATCGTGTTTAAACACGCGGGCATCATGGGTACAGGCTGTAATCAACCAGCCGGAGAGCAACAGCCGAATGAGTAAATGCTTCATAACTTGGGAGTGATCAGGGTGAAGACAGGGCAATCAAAGGTAAAAGGAAGTTGCCATCCTGCTGCAACCGCTTATGTAACCAGATTCAGAATTTTGCAGTTTACATATAGAAGTAGGTTGGATAATTTTACCTTTGAATAATGGCTTCTATCTTACCCGGATTTGAGTATGATATTTTTATCAGTTACCGGAATAACGACAACCGCAGTGGCTGGGTAAGCGAGTTTGTAAAGGCACTTCAGGAGGAGTTGGCCACCGCCCTGAAGGAACCGCTCTCTGTCTATTTCGATACCAACCCTCATGATGGCCTCCTTGAAACACACCGTGTGGACAAAAGCCTTGAAGGCAAGTTGAAATGCGTGATTTTTATACCCATTCTCTCACGTACCTACTGTGATCCGAAAAGCTACGCATGGAGGAGTGAGTTTCTTGTTTTTTGTGAAGGTGCTGGTCAGGATCAATATGGACTTGATATTTCGTTGCCAAACGGCAACGTTGCGCGGAGAATACTCCCGGTAAAGATTCACGATCTGGATTTGGCCGATCAGGCATTGTTTGAAAAAGAATCGGGTAGCTTTCTGCGATCCGTTGATTTTGTCTTTAAATCAGCGGGAGTCAACCGGCCCCTCACTCCAACTGACAGCCGGGCCGACAACCTTGCCCACACATATTACCGCGATCAGATCAATAAGGTGGCAAATGCAATTAAGGAAATTCTGGAGGCCCCGGCTTTTACCGGAAAGGTTTCTGAGTCACCTCTTTCATCAAGAGCAAAAGGCAATGAGCGGGTGAATAAAAAAGCTCCATCGGGTTTAGGTTGGTTTTGGCATGAGTTGAATAACCGACTGGTTTTCCGTGCAGCTTTAGCTTACCTGGTAACGGCCGTTGTAGTGTATCAATTAGCCTCGCTGGCAATTCCTTTTTTTGGAGGGCCCGACTGGACGGTCAGGTTGCTGGTCTGGGTTATGGTGGTGTTCTTTCCAATTGCCTTGCTTGCTGCATGGTTTTTTGAGTTTAGTCCTCAGGGGATCATCCGAACATCTTCTCAGCAGTCGCAATCGAATCCGTACAGGCCGGAACGGAGAAAGCCGCTTACAGGAAATGCCATGATCGGGTTGCTGCTCATCCTGCTTTCGGCCCAGTACATTTATATCAGCACCGTTAAACAGGGTAGTTCTTACAATCTATCAGATCGGAGTATTGCGGTGATGCCATTTGCCAATCCGTCAGGAAATGATGATGAAAATTATTTTACTGACGGCATGGTGCAGGAAATAATTAATCAATTGGTAAAAGTTCGGGAACTGAATGTTATTTCACTGACCTCATCCATGGCCTACAAAGGTACCAGCAAACCTGTTGACCAGATTGCCCGTGAATTAGGCGTTGCGCACCTGTTGGAGGGGAGTGTTCAGCGATCCGGTAACCAGGTGCGGGTTGCTGTTCGGCTAATTGATGCCCGCAATGATAAAAACCTGTGGTCGGAGAGTTTCATCCGGGATTTAAGCGACATTTTCTCACTTCAGGCAACCATCTCAAAAAACATTGCCCGCGAGTTGAAGACTGTGCTGTCAATAACCGAAGTTGAAAACCTGAACGTGGTTCACACCACCAACACCAGGGCCTATGATTTCTACCTGAAGAGCCTTTACTATGAGCGGGTGGATGACTGGATTAACGGGATAGCGATGTGCGACAGTGCCATTGCTATTGACCCCCTGTTTACCCTGGCCTATGTATTGCGGGCAAATTGGCAGGGAACTCATTACTTTAATAAATGGCCAACCTGGCAAGGCCGTGATAAACTTGCTAAAGCCGATATGGAGCAGGCTGTTAAGCTAAGCCCGTATCTTCCGGAAGTGAAGATTTGCCAGGCCTTTACCCTTTATCACACTGAGCGCGACTATGATGGTGCCATCAGTATTCTTGCTGAATTAGTTCAACAACAACCGAATAACTCACAGGTATATTACTGGCTGGGAATTGTGCAGCGAAGAAAGGGCGACTGGCTTAATGCCATCAGTAATATGGAACGGGCTGTTTCACTAGATCCCGGCAATACGGATCACCTTATCCAGACTGCCCTGCTGCATTTTGTTATGCGTGACTATCCTAAAGTAATTGACTATGCAAACCGTGCCATGGCAATTGAGCCCGAAGTGGGTACAGTGGGTTGGCTTATTTATACTACACTACTGGCCTGGAAAGGTGATGTGGACCTGGCCAATGATACAATAACTGAAATTGCAGGACGTGGAAAACTGGAGAGTATCTCCGACAGCATGCGGATCGAATGGTCAAAACATTATTACAAACGCGAATATGCCCAGTTGCTTGTACTGAATGAAAACTCAAAAGAAGAGTTTACCGAAGATCAGAATTATTATGAGCCAAAACCTCTCCGGTTTGCCCGAATCTATTTCCTGATGCAGAATCAGAAAGAGTGTAAAAATTATGCGAACAGCGCAATTGCAGTTCTTCGAAAACGGTTATTGGAAGCAGAGCCTGATTACCGCATTTATTCAGCCCTTGGCTATGCGTATGCGTTTGCCGGATATCCCGCTGAGGCTGTTGATTTTGCCAAAAAAGCGGTTGAGATGATGCCCATTTCTGCCGATGCCTTCAGCGATGGTCTTTCATCTGAGCAATCCTTGCTGGAAGTGTATATCATTACCGGTAACCATGAGGCTGCGCTGGACAAAACAGAATACCTGCTTTCTATTCCAGGCAATATTTCGGTAAACTTGCTTACAGTAGACCCGATTTATGATCCATTGAGGTCATTACCTCGCTTTAGGCAACTTATAGCATCATCACTTTCTGCCGGGTAATTGGGCTACCGTTTTGGCACTACTCTGTGCACCGGATTGCCTTTTTCGGTTTTTAATGGTAGATTCAAGTGAATTTCTTATCCAACCAAACCCCACTTTATATGGATGCAAAGAGTAAAAAAATCAAGCAGTCGGTTGAGCGCCTGAGGAAAATGCTGCAAGGTGTAGATCAGTTCCAGCCTTCTTCCCCTGTTATTAAAAGCCTTCTTGCCAGCGTTAAGAAATCACTTGATGTGACATTCAAAAAACGTCCAGCACTTGCTTCCTTTAAGAAACGCACACCGGCATTAAGCTTTAAGAAGCGTGCTGGAGGCACAGTTATTGCTTTTAAAAAGCAGCCCTTGCCTGTTCTTTTTAAAAAGAGGGCATTAGAGGTAACCTTTAAGAAGCAGAAATTCTGATGACGTGAAGTTTTGACCATTAACCCTGGTCATGGAAATTGGCCCGTTAGAATTACTGATTTTTCAGGGTACTCCCTTTTGCAATATTGATTGCAAATACTGCTACCTGCCTGACCGGCTCGACACTTCGAAAATGGGCCTCGAAGTTGTGCGTGTAACGGTGCGTAAACTCATCAGCGAAGAAATAGTCTGCGATGACTTTGATGTACTATGGCATGCAGGCGAGCCGTTGGTGTTGCCGATTGCTTACTATAAGCAGGCAATTGAAATAATTCGCAATGAAGTTCCGCAACACATCAGCGTAACACCTTCCTTTCAAACCAACGGATTACTGCTTACTGATGACTGGTGCCGTTTTTTTATTGATGCAGGTGCCGAACTGGGAATAAGCATTGATGGCCCTGAGTTTATTCATGACCGGTGCCGTGTTACCCGGCAGGGCAAGGGTACTTATAAAAGGGTGATTCAGGGAATTGACCTGGTTAAACGATTTGGTTTGCCGGTTAATATTATTTCCGTACTAACCGATTTTTCTTGCGATTACCCTGAAGAACTTTACCGTTTTTACCGCGATATCGGTGCCCGTTCGGTGTGTATCAATGCCGAGGAAATTGAAGGGGTAAATACGGTAACTACATTCTCCGGTCAGTCGGATGCAAAGAACCGCGTAACGAAATTTCTGCGTAAGATTTTTGAGATGAACCTTAACAATGGAGAACCCATTGAAATCCGTGAATTCAATTGGGCGAAAAACAGCGTGCTGCATGGGGATTTGGATGCTCGAGCATACAACTTTACGCAGATGACCGGCCCTTTCAAAACAATCACGGTCAGTGTGAATGGCGACTTTTCAACTTTTTCACCCGAATTGATTTCCCAGCATGCTGACCGGTACGATAACTTTATTCTCGGAAATGTACTCCGTGATTCATTCATTCCAGCCCTGAAAACTGAAAAGTTCAACCGCATTTACACCGATTTGGTTCGTGGTATTAAGCAGTGTAAGGAACAATGCAGTTACTATGGCCTCTGCCCGGGCGGAATCCCCTCCGGTAAATTCAGTGAACACAAAACGCTTGATGCTGCCGAAACCCAGTTTTGCCGGTTAACGTTTCAGGCGCCCATTGATGTGTTGTTGGAAATGGTGGGTGAGCAGATTAAAAATACAAACGCTTAATCTAATGGTGTCCAGAAGAAGATTTATTCAGTCATCGGCTATGCTGGCATCGGGTATGGCGTGTTACCCGATTGCAGCCAGAAGTTTTTTGGATGAAACGGTTTCCTGTTTCGATTTGCACACACACCCCGGTGTTTTTTTCTCCAAAGGCAGTGAACTGTATCCGGGTGAAATGGCTTTGAAGAAGACACTTGCGGAGATGCCCGGCAATGTATGGGGTGCTTTTTTTTCTTTGGTTGCCGATGCACGTATTATAAAAGTGGGTCCGGATGGCGTAAAACCTTTTGGGAATTTTTCACGAGGTGAAGCATGGACAGATTACCAGCGGCAGCTCGGCCTTGTGAAAGAAGTTATTGATACCTCGGAATCATTAGTTTTTGCAACTACTACAAGCACACATAAGCAAACAAAGGAAAAGGTTTCAGCCTATATTTCTATTGAAGGAGGTGATTACCTAGAAGGAGATCCGGGACGTCTTGAGGAAATGTACCAGGACGGTATCCGCTCCATTCAACTTGTTCATTACCATCCGAATGCGCTTGGCGATTTGCAGACTGAGCTGCCATCGCACGGTGGACTTTCACAAGCCGGTAAAGAAGTTGTTAAGCGGATGAACAAACTCGGGATGGTTATAGACGTGGCACATGCAAGCTATGAAACCACTAAAGTAGTTGCCGCCACCACATCACACCCCATTATGCTTTCGCACAGCATGTTGAGTACGGGAAGCCCCCACGCCCTGGAAAAGCGCACCTTGTCGCCCGACCATGCGCGGGTCGTGGCCGAGACCGGTGGCGTTATCGGAATGTGGCCTTCGGGATTAAACAAGAG
>JBBINY010000003.1:34237-122054 GCA_037443645.1 Cytophagales bacterium | reverse complement strand
CCTCGCGGTGAAGAAGAAGGCAACGGGCATTTATCATGTTTCAGGCGATGACCTGATGACACCGTTCGACATAGCGCTAAAAACCGCTGAGGTTTTTGGACTTGACCAATCACTCATTCGCGCAACCAACTCAGAACAATTTAAGCAACCGGCAAAACGACCGCTCAAAACCGGCTTTTCTATAACCAAGGCGCAACTGGAACTGGGCTACGCGCCTCATTCATTCCCTGAAGGCCTTGCTCTTATTAAAAGTCAGTTGAACGGTTAGGATGGCTTCTCGAATCAGCACATCTCCATTTAAACCGCTGTCAAAACCCGGTTTGACTTAATCAATTATTTTCCAATCTTCACGCGCGCTTAACAATTACTAAACATCAATTTGTCTATGTCATTAAATAGAGGTCAATGGGGTTCTAAGTTTGGATTCATCATGGCGGCCGCAGGATCGGCTGTTGGTTTGGGTAATATCTGGCGCTTCCCTTATGTAACCGGTCAGAATGGTGGCGGAGCCTTTGTATTTGTTTACATTCTCTGTGTGTTGCTTATCGGATTACCGCTTATTTACAATGAGGTGGCGCTCGGCCGTTTAACCGGCAAAAATACCATTGGCGCTTTTCGCGATACGGGCGCTAACCCGTTCTGGCTTGCCGGGGGCGCCATCCTTGCTTTGTGTGTTAGCTTTTTTGTGTTGAGTTATTACAGTGTGATAGCCGGCTGGACCATCGGCTACATCATCAGTGAGTTCACCAATTTTATTTCTGATTTTAAAACGTTTCAGGCAACACCACTGTATGTCATTCCCTTGTTTGCGTTGTTCATGGTCATCACCATTAAAATTGTAACGGGGGGTATTTCAGGTGGGATTGAAAAAGCTTCTAAGGTATTAATGCCGTTGCTCTTCGTGCTGGTGTTTTTGGTGATGCTGCGCAGCTTAACCTTGCCGGGTGCTATGGAGGGAGTACGGTATTACCTCACTCCTGACTTCAGTAAAATAACCGGTAAAGTTATCCTTTCAGCCCTGGGCCAGGCTTTCTTTTCACTTTCTGTGGGCTGGGGAATTTTGATCACCTACGGATCATACCTTCCTAAAGATCAGAATATCGTTACAAGCGGACTGTGGATTGGATTCATGGATACAATGGTGGCCCTGCTTGCCGGCCTTATGATTTTCCCGGCTGTATTTGCATTTGGAAAAGATCCGGCTCAGGGTACTGCCCTGGTTTTCCAGGTACTTCCCGATGTGTTTAACTCTATCCCAACAGGAGGCAATATTGTCGGTGCTTTGTTTTTCCTGCTGTTGTGTGTAGCCGCGCTCACCTCTTCTATTTCAATGATTGAAGTGCCTGCTTCGTACCTGATCGATGAAAAGAAATGGAGGAGGAAGTATGCCGCCTGGACGGTGGGCGTTCTGGCTTTTATTGTTGGAATTCCCTCGGCACTCTCCGGTGGCGCCTCTGAATTATTTACATCCATGCAGATCCCCTTCTTCGGAGGGACAACCAAAACAGGCTTTCTTGATATTATGGATGCCATTTTTGGAGAGTTGTTTATTGTGATCGTAGCTTTTATGACAAGCCTTTATACCGGGTGGGTTATCGATACCAAAAAACTGGCTTATGAAATCGGATTGGGCGCCCCGTTGTTTTCGCGCAAGATAGTTGGCGCTGTTACGCCTGCACACTTGTGGATTTTCTTTATCAAATACGTTTGCCCGATAGTTATCGGTATGGTATTACTCAGCACGATCGGATTGATCTGATTACCGGTCGGTAATCTCGATAATCGGATTGCCGGTACACCCACTCGGGAATTTTATTTTCAAGAGTACCGAGAGTGTAGGAGCAATGTCTGTTATCGGATGATAAGCCGATGAAACTCCGGCCTTTACACCCGTACCATAAAAAATAACCGGTACATGCGTATCGTAGGAGTATGGCGAACCATGTGTGGTGCCCGTTACACGGCCTTGCTCAAGCCAGCCGGGTTCCGTCACGGCCACGATATCACCACTTCGCTTTTCATGATATCCCCGGATTACCATACCCTTTATTCCACCCTCATTAAAATCGCCCTGACGGATGAGGTTCCGGGTAATTACATAGGCAATACCCTCTTGCTGAAGCAGGAAGTTACTAATCACTTCCATCGATACCATAAGCTCAACTCCGCCAGATTTTGGATCGCCCGAAAAAATTTCGTGATCCATATAAAATTGTTCGTTTAAACTTGCTTCGATAATTTTTTTGCCTTGAAAATACTGCTGGAACAATTCACTAAACTTTGCATTCAGATTGTTGGCGTTAATGTAACCAGCCGGTACTTTGTTGTCGGTAAGAAACTGCGGCACATCGGCAACTCCATGATCGGCTGTAAGAAAAACAAGATAGTTACCAGGGCCAGCCACCTGATCCAGTTTTTTAAGCAGGTCGGCAATATTCCTGTCTAACCTCAGGTACACATCCTGCAGTTCAACCGAATTTGGCCCCACCTGATGCCCGATTTTATCAGGCGCTGAATAGGATATAGCCAGAAAATCCGTCCACTCGTCAGCGCCAAGCTTTTCACCGTCAATGGCGGCAAGGGCCACCTCGGTAAGGTAATCATCGAAGAATGGCGTGTAGGACAGCAGGTCGTAATTGTTATTAGACTTGCGTAATGTTTTCAGATCATACGGGAACGTGTTCTTGGTTTCGCCCCGGTATTTGCTTTCATAAGGACTGTTATCACTGCCGCTTTCGACATAGTTTTCGATGGGCAGCAATGTATTCCAAACACCATTCAGGTATTTATCCGGTAATTTGAGGGCATTGAATTTTTCAACCCATACAGGCAATTTGTTTGCATAGAACGAACTGGTGATCATTTTTCCGGTAATCTCATCGTACCAATAAGCAGCATCGGCCATGTGGCCGCCCGGCAGCACGGCTCCCCGGTCTTTATCTGAAATAGCAATCACTTTACTCCGCTTCTGGGTTGCTATTTTCAGTTCGTCAGTAATGGTGGTGGTGAGCAACCGGTGAGGCGAAACCTTTCCGCCTGGCACTGTCTCGCTTCCTACCGGTGTTCGGGTGTCATCCTGAACGCAGTAAACTGCCTTTTTCAGGGTTTTATCATACCACGTATTGCCGATGATGCCGTGGTAAGCCGGGGTAGTGCCTGTGTACACCGAGGCGTGGCCCGGCCCGGTAACAGTAGGCACATAATTGTAATGTGCATTGCTCAACATAAACCCACCTTCAACCAGGCGTTTGAACCCGCCTTCACCGAATTTATTGCTATACCGGTACAGGTACTCCTGCCTCATCTGGTCAACCATAATGCCAACAACAAGCTTTGGCCGCTCCGTGGATTGTGACGTACCGGTAAGGGCCAACGATGCAAGAATAACTGAAAATAAATACCTCATGTTTAAAAGAGATTGAAACCGAAAGTTACTTATTCGGTTGGGTTGTTTTTACCTGCTGTAGTTTAAGCCTTAATTATGCGAACAATAAATTTTATCATACTCATCCGCCTCGAATACCTGCCTTCTCAGCAGTTTGCCGTTGCTATCATAGTAGATTACAACATAAATTGAGGCTTCCTCTACGTACTTCTCGGTAAAATACAACGGTTGAGTTATTGAACCAAGATTTATTATGTCAGTATAGGTTGCAGGAAGGATGTACCCCTTCCGGCTGTGTATTACCCCGAAATATTGATCCTGCCTGACGATAAGAATTTTTTCATTTTCCGAATCACGAATCCACTTAAAGTCCCTGATGCGATCTGCTACTTTTTTCTTTTCAATAAAATTATAGAGTATCCATTGGAAGTCTTTTTTCAGCAGGGCAGTAGAGTCGCTCCAGTACCGGATTTCCTCATAATCAAAAGGCAATACCGGCTTATTGTCCCAACCAATTAATCCAAATGCATTACTCTTTGATGCAATGAGGTAGCTGGAGTTATACCTGACGAGGTTTTTCTCATACTCGGGCTTGATTTGCCTGCGTTGATTAAGCTCAACCATGCCAAACTTCCTATCCTTCAACACGGGCAGCGACCCCTGATTAAGATTTCCGACACCATCAAACTCCGGGGGCAATACTGGTTTGCCCTGAGCCGAAAGAATCCCGCGCTTCTCGTGTTTTATGATGGTAAAATAATTCTCACCCGCATAAGTTATCCGGTCGAAATCGGCACTAAATAATTTATGCCCCCTTGAATTGAGAACCGTCTTCGTTGTGCCTTGTTCAACCAGAATATAAAACACGGAGTCCTTGCCGGGCAGAAAACTTACCTTTGTGGTTCGTGGTAACTCAATAAAATTAAACGGTTCAAAGTTTACCACCAGGCTGTCGGAATGGATGCCCGCCAGCACCGGGCCAATAAAATAAATGCTGTCATAGCCGCGGCCATTTGCCGATGCACTCGGGTTATCGAACACATACCATTTTTTGCCAACCGCTACGGTTATCCAGGGCTCATTTATTCTAACATGGGTAAAAGGCATAGTTGCAGGTTTACCCTTCTGCCATATCCTGGTACCAGCGGTTGCAGAGATCAGGGCTCCGAAAAAAGCCGGTGTTATCTCCTGCTTTTGCAGCGGAACCACTTCTCTCAGATTGAGATCAAACAAGCCCTGAAGATCGCCAGCTTTCACCCATAGTGCATCTTTCCATCGCTTTACTTCAGCGTAATTCCTGCTAAAAGTTGGCGTTACCTGATCCACTGCTTTGCTTAATTCATCAACAAGGCACAGCCGGAATGAGCTGGATGACCGGATTGCCAGCACATTTTCAAGGTCAACCACTTCATCAGCCCCGGTATGCAGCATCCGGCCGGACAATGTGGTGATATTCCATGAGTTATTTTCCTTTACTGCAAGCATCCGGCCTCTTCCTACAACGTGGGCATCCGTCAGGCAGCCGGCCGGGATCTTAAATCCCGACTTGTGAATAACCGATATACACCCCGCCCGGGTAACCGACAGAAACCCCCACCCCAAATCTTCCGCCTCATCTAAATGACCTTCAAAAAGAATTTTACCATTCCGGGTTATCATCATATCCGAGCTGATCACAACATCTTCAGTAACATTCCCACACAAATAGTCTTTACTCAGTTCATCTGCAAAAGGCGCAAGTACTTCACTACCTTGCGCATCCATCATGCCGAGCTTCCCTTCCCGATAAAACGGTACCAGGTAGCTTTGCTCCAGCATTCGGACCCTGCGAAGGGAGTCGGTCAGTAACCATGCCGGGATAGCTTCCTCTTGTTCCTTCAGCAGGTAATACAAAATATTTCTTGCCTTGGGAGCGACCGCACTCTGTGGGTACTCCTTCAGAAAACTCTCGAATGATTTTCGGTTTCCGGAAGCCGTTGAGATTTCAAAGATGTGAACTTCAATTTCTTTCCGATACGGAGTTTCAGGGTAGTCTGCCAGGAACTTTTTATACGAGGCCAGTTTTTTATCGCGGGTTTCCGATTCATACAATAATTTCTGGTACTTGGCATTGGCCTCTGCTGCACGCGCTGAAGACGGGTACTTTTCAAGGTAGTGGCGGAAACCCTGGTAGGTATTTTCCCTTAACGCATCGATGTACGCAACCTCATCACGAAGTTCAGCAGCCAATCTGTTTTGAGTTGCCAGCGGAAAGGATTTTATGAAATCAATGTAAGCCTGCTCAGTATTCAGAGTCTTTGCCCGCTGAAATGCCGCACTGTCAATCTTTTGACGGTGCTGAATCAGTATAGCGCTATCTACAGGAAACCGCTTCATCCGCTCGCGTTGCCGGGAAGAAGCACCTGGAAAATCGCCCAGGCTCAATTGGGTATGCCGGTATGCCGAATCAATACTGAATTCCGGGTTTCCGGGCTTGAAGTAATAAAGAGCGAGAATATAGTGGGCAAGGGCATTCACTGAATCCTTTCGTGCGGCCTTTTGCACCTGCATCTTTGCCTTGGCCCACTTGCCCTTTTGCAAATTGGTGTAAGCCATGCGCTCAAGCGAAGGTTGCGCCCACCCTGCCGACATTACGGCCAGGCACAAAAGCATACTGATGACGTACTTTCGCTTCACTCAATTACCCCTATTCGCTGCTAAAACTACAAAACTTTACGCCCATCACAGCCCTTGTACCCTCCTATCAGCCAATAACCATGGCATAGTCTTTAACGGATCAACAACCTCCTTGCATGGACTAATAATTTTTGTAAATTTTCAGTCTCTAAACCCGTTCAATGGCCAAACTCAAGAACATCATTAAGCAACTTTCTGAAAAAGATTTCAAGGCTATTCACGATTCACTGATTGAGAGCAATGCCGACAAATCCGCCTACCTGATGAAGGCACTCCGTGAACGACAGCTCTCCGATAACAAAATTATGACCGAACTGGATGTGAATGCCAATGCCTATTATACACTTCGGTCAAGACTTAATCTGAAAATTGAAGAATACCTGATGCAGCAACTGGAGAGCCCGCGCACGGATGTACTGCGCAAAGTTGCCAATATTAACGAAGTACTCTTCACCAAAAAGCGAACCATTGCTGTTGCCACCATAAAAAAACTGGAAAAAGAACTGATTGACTACGACCTCGCCAATGAACTCACCATCATCTACAAATCGCTCAAGAAATTAAATGTTAACTCTCCGGATTATTTCCAATACTCCCAACTGTATAACCGGCACGTTGCCTACATGCTTGCTTTGGACAAAGCAGAAGACCTGCTTGCTGATTACTTTAAAAAGTACGGCAGCTATCTTTTCAGTGGAGATGAAATGGAGAAGCTGGGCCTTTCGCTGCTCATTAAAGAGATGCAAAACGTTGCCAACCTGTATGAGTCGCACCGGCTGTACGTATACCGCAGCTGTATGCATGTATTCCATCGGTTATTTGTTGAGCCCGATGAGAACCTTGAAACAGAAACTGAAGGCATCGAAGATATTTTTATAAAGGTTCAGAACATCTTCGACAGTTATAATCTTGATTCCATTTATTATCACCTTAACCTTGTTTTTGAATTTCTGAAACTGGAGTACTATAATCACTACAAAGTGTACCGGCAGGCCGAGAAATTTTACGAAGAAGTAAACGATGCCGCGGCTAACCTGCTCACCAACTATCCAACGTTTACTTTCCCTGCGCAATTCCTCATCTCCAAGCTTGAACGAAGCCTGCGCCTGGGGACTGAAGGAGATTTGTACGCAGAGAGTGAAGCCATTTTAATGGATTATGAAGCGGATACGGAGGATGTGCCCCGCCATGTGATTTATATTATATACCAGTCACTTGCCGCATATTACTCCGATAAGTTCGATGAAGCAGCCAAGTTGATCAATAACCTGCTTAACGAAGTAAGTCTGAAAAAACACCCGTACGCCCTGTTGGAGGTGAAGTCCATCCTTGCACTTCAATATGTGTTGCTTCGCGATTATGAATTATTCAACCAACTGGCCAATAGCATCCAGCGGCAAATACGGATGTTCGGAAAAGACAGCTGCGAAAACATTCAGTTGTTCCTGAAAATCCTCAAGATTGCTACCAGCGAGGCAAAGCGTGAGAAAGTCAAAAAAATCAGTGCCGTTATTCCAAAACTGAAACAACAACAGGTACCTTACTTTGCACCTACCCTGCTTATAAAACTGGATGAAAAATTAATCAGGAACCTGACAGAATTCGACTAAGGTCTATAAGTCAAGCTTTATTATATTTTCGTGTGTAAGGGGCTTGTTAAGGTACAACTTAACATTGTCATATTTTTTTGACCGGCTGAAATCCTGCGGATTGATCGAAGAGGTGAGCATCACAATCTTACATTTTTTCTTTGCTGTGCTGGTAAGCTTTTCAAATTCTTCCAGGAATTGAAATCCGTCCATTAAGGGCATGTCAATATCAAGGAAAATGATATCCGGTAAAACCTTATCGGAAACATCCAGGCGTTCCATATTTTTAAGGAACTCAATGGCACTTTTTGCCCCTGTGTGTGTATAAATATTTTCGGTGATGGATGCCGCTTCAATCATTTTCTGATTGATCAGGTTATCAATCTCGTTATCATCAATCAGCATTACGGTTCGATACTTTTTACCGGCCATGGGTTAGGGATTAGAGGTATTAAAAATAGGAGTTACAGACTGATTTACAAGCGGGTTAAACATCAAATTTAATTCCCTGGGCCAAGGGCAATGTGTTTCCATAGTTAATGGTGTTGGTTTGTCTGCGCATATACACCTTCCAGGCATCCGATCCGGATTCACGGCCGCCCCCGGTCTCCTTTTCACCTCCAAACGCACCGCCAATCTCTGCACCCGATGTACCAATGTTTACATTGGCGATGCCACAATCCGAGCCCGCATGAGAAAGAAACCGTTCCATCTCTTGCAGGTTCGAAGTCATGATAGCCGATGACAGGCCTTGCTTAACGCCATTTTGATAAGCAATTGCCTCATCCAGTGTTTTGTACCGGATGAGGTATAAAATGGGTGCGAACGTTTCGTGTTGCACGATGGTAAAACTGTTCTTCACTTCGGCTATGGCTGGTTTAACATAGCACCCCGACTCATAACCTCTTCCGGTGAGCACACCACCCTCAACAACAAATTTTCCTCCTTCTTTAGAAACCTTCTTCAGGGCATCCTGATACAACGCTACAGCCTGCCTGTCAATCAGCGGCCCAACATGATTGGACGGATCCAGTGGATTGCCAATCCGTAGTTGAGCGTAAGCCTTCCGCAGCTTTTCCTTAACAGCGGCATACACCTTTTCATGAACAATCAGCCTCCGGGTTGTAGTGCAGCGTTGCCCGGCTGTACCAACCGCACCGAATAACGCACCGCGGATGGCCATATCCAGGTTAGCCTGTTGGGTAATGATGATGGCATTGTTGCCGCCCAGCTCGAGCAAAGCCCGGCCAAGGCGCGCACTTACTGTAGTGCCCACGGCTTTACCCATGCGCACCGAGCCGGTAGCCGATACAAGCGGAATAATCTCATCCTGCGCCATAAGCTGCCCGATTTCAGCATCGCCATTAACAATGCAGGACACGCCTTCGGGTACATTATTTTTTCTGAACACTTCATTGACAATATGCTGGCAGGCGATGCTGCACAGCGGTGTTTTTTCCGAAGGCTTCCAGATGCACGTATCCCCGCACACCCATGCAATCATCGAATTCCACGACCACACTGCTACCGGGAAGTTAAAGGCTGAGATAATGCCCACCACACCCAACGGATGGTATTGCTCATACATGCGGTGATTCGGCCGCTCGGAATGCATAGTCAAACCATGGAGTTGCCGGGATAAGCCAACAGCAAAATCACAGATGTCGATCATCTCCTGAACTTCGCCCAACCCTTCCTGGTACGATTTGCCCATTTCATAGGACACCAGTTTTCCCAGCGGCTGTTTGTATTTTCGCAAGGCTTCACCAAGCTGTCGAACGATCTCGCCACGCCTTGGTGCAGGCCATTGGCGCCATTCAAGAAATGCTTTATGCGCCTGCCTGACTACGGCATGGAATGATTTCTCATCGGCTGAGAAAACAGTCCCAATCAGTTTTCCGTCAACTGGCGAAACCGATTTGATTGGCTTACCGGTTTTATAGGTTTTTTCCCCGGTAGATACACCGGTATTTGTTTTCTTTATACCCAGAATACTGAGCGCTTCTTGAATTCCGAATGCATCCATAGTAACGGCTTGCTTTGCCGCCACAAAACTACATTATTACCATTCTATTCCGTACGATTTTTTTTCTCCGGTTAAATAATATCCTTCAAGTAAGATACCCCCCTTTTTGTACTGCAGCATGCGGTAAAAATCATTCACGTTATCAACAGGAACTTTATCCAGAAAACCAATAATAAACCCTTCTTTGATGCCCGCCTCAAGCCACTTCCCTTCGCTTCGATTTACCAATACCCCGCCTTCCAGGTTCAGCCTCACCAAATCGTTATATGCAGCATCTGACAGTTCAAGGCCTTCAATGGCAGCCTGTTCCGCACGCGCCACCAGTTCTTCTTTGCCGGAATTATCTTTAAGGCGCGCTGCCACTTCATCTGTTTTCCCAGCGCGAATGAAGGTTACCTTTATTGTTTTGCCGGGCCGTTTGCGGGCAACCCATTCCTGTAACTCCGAAACGGAATTAATCCGCTGGCGATCAATTGCGGTAATAACATCACCCTCTTTAATGCCCGACTCCTCCGCTGCACTTCCCCTGTTCACACGTCTTACCAAAACACCCTGGTTTGTAGCAAGCTGAAGTTGTTCGGCAATCGTGGCATTTACATTCTCGATCTGAACACCGAGCAAACCACGCTGTACCTGGCCAAACTCCAGCAAATCATCCATAACCTTTTTCACCAGACTAACCGGGATGGCAAACGAGTACCCGGCATATTGCCCTGTGGATGTGGCAATAGCTGTGTTAATGCCAACCAATTCTCCCTTTAGATTGACCAACGCACCGCCACTGTTACCCGGATTAACGGCCGCATCAGTTTGAATGAATGATTCAACCTGCAGGTTGTTGCGATCACGCAGGATGCCGATGTTGCGCGCCTTGGCGCTGACTATTCCTGCCGTAACCGTGGAAGTCAGGTCAAAAGGATTACCAATGGCAAGCACCCACTCTCCCGGCCTTATTTCATCGGAATTACCGTACGATACGAACGGCAAATTTTTTGCCCGTACTTTCAGCAAAGCCAGATCGGTGCTCGGATCAGCGCCTATCAACTTTGCATAATACCGTTGATTGTTATTTAACATCACTTCAATATTTGTGGCATCCTCGATCACATGGTTATTGGTAACAATGTAGCCGTCATCGGTTACGATAACCCCCGAGCCCGATGAGCGCATGGGCGACCGGTAATAATATTCAAGAGGGTTTAAACTGAATGACCCGGCTCCATACGAGGTGCGGATATGCACAACCGCAGCGATTACTTTATCGGAAGCAGTAAGAAAATTCAATTCATTGGGAACCGCATGGCCCGCATCGGAAGGGCTGCCGGCCAGGGTTACCTTCTGGTGTTGCTCTATGGAGATGTAGGGTGAGCCATCATAAATCATATACCTGGCAGTTAACCAGCCGCCAATTCCACCCCCTGCAACAGCCGCTAAAAAAATGGCTATTAAAACATAAACCCGCTTCATACCACTACTGAACTCATTCAGTAAGGTAAGGCTATTTTCGCGGATATGCCTTTCGTTGAAGTTTTTTTGACAAAAAAAAGCCCATCCGTTCCCGGATGGGCTTTACAGCTGATTGAGGATTCTTAGTCAATCTTAACCGAAGTCTTCAATGTTTTCTTCTCGTCCTTCGGTACAGTGATCTCAAGAATACCATTTACATACTTCGCATTGATTTTTGAAGCATTGATATTCTCAGGAAGTGAGAAGGAACGGCTGAATGTGCCGTACTGCGTTTCAACCGAATGGAAGTTGTTCTCGTTCTTCTCCTGGGTGAACTTGCGCTCACCGCTGATGGTCATGTAATTCTCACTGAGATCGACCTTAAAATCCTCCTTGTTCATACCCGGAACAGCCACGTGAATCTCGTAGGCTTTGTCGTTCTCCATAATGTCAACACGGGGTACAAACGAATAGGCCGATCCGCCCGAACGGGCAACGGCATCATTAAAAAAGCGGTCAATCAGGTTGCTGAAGGAAGTCGGTACGAAATCGTTCAGCGTGGAGTTATAACGTATCAGGCTCATAGTAAGTAAATTTTAGTTGAACATCGTTTTAACAATCGACTTCCTCTATCTGAAAAAGTGTGCCGCGTGAAAAAATGAGCCAAAATGTCTTATTACAACTTAGAAATCTTTGCAAAAAAGGACATTATGTCCTAAAAGCAGGGCTTTCTTTAAATCAAAGCTCAAGTTTGTCTAGGACTTCACTTCACTATTGCCTTTGTACTGCCTGTAATACCTTTAGCCAGATTCGCTATATTTCAATTTAGTTTATTCCAATTCCAATGAACCTATCGCTCCTCGACACCTTGATCTTCATAGCCTACTGCGGGCTAATTCTCAGCATCGGCCTTTACGTTTCCAGGGATAAAAAAGGTCATCAGAAAAATGCAGAGGACTATTTTCTGGCGGGTAAATCATTACCCTGGTGGGCCATTGGCGCTTCGCTTATTGCGGCCAACATATCGGCCGAGCAGTTTATCGGCATGTCGGGTTCGGGATTTGCCATCGGCCTGGCCATTGCATCGTATGAGTGGATGGCGGCTGTAACCCTGTTGATCGTTGGTAAATTCTTCCTGCCGATTTTCATTGACAAGGGCATTTATACGATACCCGGCTTTGTGGAGAAGCGCTTCAGTACCAACCTGAAAACCATACTCGCAGTATTCTGGATTGGGCTTTTTGTATTCGTCAACCTTACTTCGGTTATGTACCTCGGTGCACGCGCGCTGGATACCGTAATGGGCTCCGGTGACGGCAGCCTGATGGTGTACGCCATTGTGGGACTCGGTTTGTTTGCCGCAGCTTACTCATTGTATGGAGGCCTTTCGGCAGTAGCATGGACCGATGTGGTGCAAGTGGTGTTGTTAATTGCAGGCGGATTAATTACCACGTTTCTTGCCCTGCAACATGTATCGCCAACCGGCTCCGTAATCGATGGCTTCGTTCACATTTACCAGGTGGTTCCCGAAAAATTTTCAATGATCTTATCGAAAGGCGAGATTATCACACCCGATGGTAAAGATGCCTGGTGGGATTTACCCGGGCTTTCGGTGCTGCTGGGAGGCATGTGGGTGGCTAATATTTACTACTGGGGCTTTAATCAATACATTATTCAGCGCACGTTGGCGGCAAAAAACATCAACGAATCGCAAAAGGGAATTGTATTCGCAGCATTTCTGAAGTTGATCATTCCGCTTATAGTCGTCATACCCGGTATCATAGCTTTCGTGATGAATGCAGATGCCAATGGAGTGCTTTCAACATCAACCGTTGATCCGAGCTTCTTAACCAAAGAAGGATCCATTGCCAATGATAATGCGGCTCCCTGGCTGATTAAAAGTTTCGTACCCGTTGGGCTAAAGGGTCTTGTACTTGCTGCTCTTGCCGCAGCCATTGTTTCTTCCCTTGCTTCCATGCTCAATTCCACGGCCACTATCTTTACCATGGACATTTACCGCCCTTACATAAACAAAAATGCCAACGACAGGCAAACTGTACGGATTGGCAGAATTACAGCTGCTGTTGCATTGATCATTGCCATGTTGATTGCACCCATGTTAGGCAACCTGGGACAGGCGTTTCAATTCATACAGGAATATACCGGAGTGGTTAGTCCGGGTATACTGGCTGTGTTCCTGGCGGGATTGTTTTACAAGAAAGCCACCAACAATGCAGCTATTTGGGGTGTGGTTGCCTCCATTCCAATTGCACTTTACTTCAAGGTAGCGCCTAATGGGTGGTCGGATGCGGCAATTTTTGTGAACATTCCGTTTTTGGATCAGATGTTCATTACTGCCCTTCTTTCACTGGCCATTATTGTTGGGATAAGTCTGGCTGAAGGCAAAGGCAAAGTAGACGAAAAAGGCATTAACCTAACGGCCGAACTCTTCAAAACCAGTCCGGCTTTTAACATTGGTGCCACCGTGGTGCTGATTATTTGTACCGTACTGTACGCGGTGTTCTGGTAAACGATGACAGCCCGGAAATTCTGTTTTTCGGTTTTTTGGCAAATCCTTAGCTACTTCTTAATATTGCAGCCCGATTTGCATTACAGGCACGCAAACAAAATAATCCTCCTTAGCTCAGCTGGTTAGAGCATCTGACTGTTAATCAGAGGGTCGTTGGTTCAAGTCCAACAGGAGGAGCACTTCAAAAAAGTCCCGCTCCCGCGGGATTTTCTTTTCCATCCAAGCGTTTTTATCCTCTTCCCGGTTTGTATTGATCAATTTAGTTACTAACTTTGATTTTAAAAGTACTTTTATATGAAAGAACAACGCGATTACCAGGGCGACCTGGCATCCATCCGCACGGTGATGGAGCGGTCAGTTAAATTCCTGTCTCTCAGCGGTCTGTCGGGGATTCTGGCAGGTTTATATGCACTCCTTGGCGCTGCCTATGCCTATGTGGTGTTACCCACCCCACCATCACCGCTGCAATACGCGTATGAGGATGTGACTAAGCACCTGCCGGCTCTCTTCGCTATTGCCCTGGCTGTTCTTGTCGCATCCCTTCTAACCGGGTTTTTGTTGGCACGGCAAAAAGCAAAACGGCTGGGGGCTGCAGTTTGGGATTCTACAAGCCAGCGACTCCTTTTCAATCTATCTGTTCCTCTTGCGGCCGGAGGAATTTTTATCATCGCTTTATTTCTGAATAACCACAACAGCATGATTGCACCCGTGTCGCTGATCTTCTATGGCCTGGCACTCCTGAATGCAAGTCATCAATTGTATGGAGAGGTAAAGTATCTTGGCTACTCCGAGATTGTATTGGGCCTGGTGGCCTCTTTCTTTCCAGGCTATGGTATGGCTTTTTGGACCATTGGGTTTGGATTACTGCACATTATTTATGGTGCAGTGATGTTTAAGAAGTATGACCGATGAAAAATCCGTTCGATAACCTGGACAAGTTATTGGAGCATCGGGTACGATTGCACATCATTTCCGTATTGGTTGCAAACGAAGGGTACGACTTCAATTCGTTGAAGGACATACTAAGGATAACGGATGGTAACCTGGCCGCCAACCTGAAGGCCCTGGAAAAAGAAAAGTACATCTCGATATCCAAATCTTTTATTAACCGGAAGCCTAACACCAAATACAGGGCAACTGAAAAAGGCAGGAATGCATTCCGGAAACACCTTGACGCCCTCGAAGAGTTAATAAAAACTCAACGTTAATATCAGCACGATCACTTAAAAATATTTACCATGGAACAAATCAAATCAACTAACCTGTTGGATCGCTTCAATCAATGGCTGAAAGAATCGATCACCATAAAATTAGCCTCTATCGGCTTCCTGATATTAGTCTTGCTAATTCCATCTGCCTGGATTCAAACCATGATGGAAGAACGTCAGCAACGGGCTGAATCTGTGGTTACCGAGGTTTCGAGCAAATGGTCGGGCGACCAGGTTATATCCGGGCCCATTCTGGTTATACCCTATAAGCATCGTGAAATCATAAACCTGGACAACGGACAGCGGGAAACCCGGGAGGTCACCCGCAAAGCTTTCTTTTTGCCCGAAACCCTGGTTATTGATGGAAGGGTTAACCCCGAGGTTCTTCACCGCGGAATTTTTGACGCAGTTGTTTATGAGTCGACTATTGCAATGAAAGCCGGATTCAACAAACCTGATTTCCAACGGCTGGAAATTGCCGAAGACATGATTCTTTGGAAGGATGCTCGAATAATTTTATCCATCAGCGACCTTCGGGGAATCAGTAAAAATCCACCAATAATCACCTCAGGTGGCCAGGCTTTAGCTGCTGAACCGGGGCAAAACCTGGGTGTATCAACCGGAGGATACCGGGATGTTGCCCAGGCCGCGATAAGCCCTTACTCCATATCATCCTCAACCGGAATTGTTGCTGCACTGAACTGGGGTTCAGCAACTAACTTTAACGGTGAAACCGAAGTTCAATTCAACCTTAAGGGAAGCAGGCAACTTCATTTCGTACCCTCCGGAAAAACTACCGATGTAAAACTGCACGGGCCCTGGTCGGATCCAAGTTTTGACGGTGAGTTTCTTCCGGCATCCCGCGAAATTTCAGATACCCATTTTGCCGCCACCTGGAATATCCTCCATTTCAACCGGCCTTTTTCGCAACAATGGAAGGACACAGACCAAACTTTGGCAGGATCGGAATTTGGCCTGAAGTTACTGATGCCGGTTGATCAATACCAAAAGAGCATCCGCACAGCCAAGTATAGCATCCTCATTATCCTGCTCACTTTTGTAGCGCTCGTTCTTGTGGAAATTACCCGGAAAATCAGGATACATCCCTTCCAGTACATCCTTATTGGGGCTGCACTGATCATTTACTATGTGCTGCTACTCAGTATTTCTGAGCAGTTTGGATACAACAATGCATACTGGATTTCAACCCTTGCAACAGTGGCCCTCATCGCATCGTATTCCGTTACGTTCCTTAAAGATCACAAACTTATAGTGCTGTTCACATTCTTGCTGACGGTCTTCTATTCATTCATTTTCATTATCATTCAGCAGCAGGATTATTCGTTGCTCATCGGTAGCATCGGACTGTTTATGATTGTTGCCGTATTAATGTATGTGAGCCGGAAAGTGAACTGGTACGGTGAGGGTCCGACAACCGGTTAACCAGAACTGTTTCTAAGGCATGCCTAAACAGCGCACCCCGCTTATTGAAGAATGGGTCTTTGGCTTTGTACCCTACTCCTTCTCCAGAAACGGATACCGGTAGTTCACCGGGGGTACAAACGTTTCTTTAATGGTTCGGAGGGAAACCCACCGCAGCAGGTTTACTTTGGCTCCGGCTTTGTCATTCGTACCGGATCCCCGGGCACCACCAAAGGGTTGTTGACCCACCACGGCACCTGTTGGTTTATCGTTGATGTAAAAATTACCTGCAGCGTTTGATAGCCTCTTGGCAGCAAACTCAATGGCGTAACGGTCTTTTGCAAATATCGATCCGGTTAACGCATAGGGTGAGGTTTTATCTACTAAATCAAGGGTTTGCTCAAAATTTTCAGAATGATATACATACACCGTAAGTACAGGTCCGAAAATTTCTTCACACATGGTAATGGATGACGGATCTTTTGTTTCGATGATGGTTGGCTCGATGAAATAGCCGTTCGATTTGTCGTACTTGCCTCCGGCAATAACCGTATTCACTGGATTTTTACGTGCGGTTTCGATATAGCCGGTAATCGAGTCAAACGCCTTTTCATCAATTACTGCATTGATAAAATTTCCAAAGTCTTCCGTACCCCCCATCTTCATGGTCTTCAGGTCATTCAACACCAACGCTTTCACTTCATCCCACAGGTTCGATGGGATATAACACCTGGAGGCAGCCGAACACTTCTGCCCCTGAAATTCGAAAGCGCCCCGCGAAATGGCTGTTGCCACTTCTTTAGGATTGGCGCTTTTATGAACCATGATAAAATCCTTTCCGCCCGTCTCTCCAACAATGCGCGGATAGCTTCTGTATTTATGAATGTTGTTGCCGATGGTTTTCCACATGGACTGGAAAACGCCAGTGCTGCCGGTAAAATGAATGCCCGCAAAATCCTGATGATTAAAGATGACCTCCCCGGCATCGGGTCCGCTAACGTAAATCAGGTTAATTACCCCATCCGGCAGCCCGGCTTCTTTCAGCACCTGCATGATTACATGGGCTGCATATATCTGGGCGTTGGCCGGTTTCCAAACTACGGTGTTGCCCATCATGGCCGCACTGGTGGGGAGGTTTCCGGCAATGGCCGTGAAATTAAACGGGGTAAGCGCAAATACAAATCCTTCCAAAGGCCTGTACTCCATCCGATTCCAGATGCCTGCTGAAGATTCCGGTTGTTCATTATAAATCTGGCTCATGAAGTGTACGTTGAAGCGCAGAAAGTCAATCAGCTCACAAGCCGAATCGATTTCTGCCTGAAACGCATTTTTAGATTGACCCAGCATGGTTGCGGCATTAATGATGTACCGGTAAGGGCCTGCCAGCAAATCGGCTGCTTTCAGGAAAATACTGGCGCGATGTTCCCAGCTTAGATTTGACCACAATTCTTTTGCGCCCATGGCGGCATTGATGGCCTGCTCTACATGCGCTTTATCACCGGCATGATAATGACCTAAAACATGCTTGTGATCATGCGGTGGGGTAAGCGGCTTTTTGTTTCCTGACCGAACCTCTTCACCCCCGATATACATCGGAATGTCCAGTACTTGCGAACGTGCCTCATCCACCGCCTTTTTCAATAAAGCACGCTCTTTTGATCCCGGTGCATAGGTAAGTACCGGTTCATTTTTTGGTACCGGAACATGGAAAAATCCTTTTGACATAACTACGATTCTAAATGGATGAATACTTACAGGGTGGCAAATTTAATTAAAGGAAAGAACAAAGCTCCTCAAGGCTGCTTATTTCACGGGTAACATCCTCCTTGTGTTCAACCCGGTCGGGATTAAAGAATATGGCATCGACTGATGCATTCCGGGCACCGGCAATATCGGTAAGCAGGTTATCGCCAACCATGATGGCCTCTTCTGCGGAAACTCCGTTTGCGTCCAGGGCAAACTCGAAAATTCCGCGTGCCGGTTTTTTAAAACCCGCCCGCTCTGAGGTAACAATATGCCTGAAATAGGGTGTAAGGCCACCGGAAGTCAGCTTGGTATGCTGAACATCGTTAAATCCATTGGTAACAATTGTTAAAGGGTATGCAGCAGCAAGATAACGCAGTGTATCATGCACACCGGGCATCAGTTTCCCCTTTTTGGGTGACTCATTAATATAATCCTCTGATAACCGCATGGCCAGCTCCGCTTTGTTCACCCCGAATCGCTCCAGAATTTTCTGAAATCGCTGGTTGCGGATTACGGCTCCATCAATTTTGCCATGATCGTACAGAAACCAAAGTTCCTGATTAACCTGTTTAAAGGTTCTGTGAAATTCATCAAAATCCACAATGCCCTGATGCATCAGGTCTTGACGCTCAAAAAGTTCAAGCAAGGTATCGCGTGAATTGGTCTCATAATCCCATAAGGTATGGTCAAGATCAAAAAAAATACATTTGTATTTCATGCCCGGGTGTTGCCGTCTTCCTGAATGTGCCAGGCTTCGCGGTGAAGTTTGTTCACGGCAAGTTCGCGGTTGGTAAAAAGTGTCTGGTATAACTGTTGATCTTTTTGCAATTGCTTGTCTTTCCGCAAAAACTGAAAAATCTGATTAATAATCTCCTGTACCTCTTCCTTCAGTTCATAAAAAACCCAGTGGTTATACCTGCGGTAGGACAAAATTCCGGAATTCTTGAGGTAGATGAGGTGCCGGGATGTTTTGGCCTGCGTAAATTCCAGGATATTCTCCAGATCAGATATACACATAGCCCCGTTATGAAAGATCAGGTTCAAAATCCGCAGCCGTGATTCATCGGCACAGGCTTTAAAAATCTGGGAACCAAGTGTAAGATTAAACGTTTTTAACCGCATGCAGCCAACTACCTGACGAGTGGTATCTTTACCTTCAAAGATAATGGAATACTTTGCTTGCCCGTTTTGGGATTAGGCGATTGATACATGAATCTGTACTTTTGCTGTTTGGGTATGGCTATTAATGCTGTTGACGTGACAAAAAACCAACTATTTATTATTCTGCTGGCCATTGCCTGTGGCCCGTTTTGCACCGATACCCTGGCACAAAACCAGCGAAGGATCATCCAGCTTTCCGGGGTTGTAATCGGTCAGGATGAGGATTCGGAGGACGTGTACCAATTACCGGGTGTGCACGTATATGTTCCCAAGGCCGGGCGAGGTACCACCACCAATCCATACGGATTCTTTTCCATGCCCGTGCTGGCAGGAGATAGCATTGTGATCAGTTCGGTGGGTTACGAACGACAACACTATATTGTTCCAAATCACCCCAGCGAATACCTTACCATTATCATTGAAATGGTTCAGGATGTTACGTATCTGAAGGAGATCGAGATTATGCCCTTCCCCACCGAGGAGGTTTTCAAAGAAGCCATCCTGGCCCTTAACATTCCCACTGAGAACGGACAAATTGACAAACGTAACCTCAATCAGGAGTTGCTGGCATTAATGGTTAAAACAACCCCGATGGACGGGCCAATGAACCAACGGTATTATCTTGATCAGTGGGTTATTGCCCAGGGGCAGCAGTACGCACCCATTACCAACCCCTACCTGAACGTTTTTAACTGGGCTAAGTTTTTTAAGTCGCTGAAGCAGGACAAGAAGAAAAAGTAGCGGGCGTTTTATATTATATTGCCGGTGGATCACCGAATGAATGCAATGAAGAATAAAAGACAGCCCATGAGCGAAGCCAGATACTACCCTGATTTTTTCACTGTTACGTCTTTGGAGTGGACGCATGCTCGCGGACGAAAGGCTTCAGGAATAATGATGACAACCAAACAATTTATGTCGGGCTGCCGGGAACTGCGATTTATTTGTATTCCTTTTCTTGTTTTCCTATCGCTCGTTTCCTGCGCTCCCAAAGTTTCAACTCAAGTTACCAAGAGTTATGGGCCATTGAATTACGCGGAGGAGGTGCATGTTTACGGAGTGAATGAAACTCCACCCCCATCGGAAGAACTGGGTAAAGTACGCATAGCCGACACAGGTTTCTCCATCGACTGCGGCTATGAGGTAGTTATTGACAAAGCCAAGATGGAGGCACGGAAAATCGGAGGTAATGCCATAAAAATAATTGAACACATATTACCGGGGGCTTTTGGCAGCAGTTGCCACAGGATAACAGCTTCCATCCTCAAAGTGCAGAACCCTGCCATGGCAACCACAAGCAGGAAGGAAAAAACACTGGGAGACGTTGATTATGCTCTGCTCCATGTTTACCGGTACGGTGGAGCCGGGGCAGCCGTAGGTTATGATCTATACCTCGGTGACTCCGTCATTTGCCGTGTGCGGAACAACAGCAGGCAAAGCATAAGGATAAATAAAGACGGACTAAACACCCTGTGGGCCAAAACCGAATCTAAAGTTGAAGTGCCCATCAATGTACAATTTGGCAACGAATATTACCTTAGATGCGGCATGACTATTGGAGCCTTCATAGGCAGGCCGGTTATGCAACTCGTTGATAGCTCTACCGGCAAAGCTGAGTTTGAATCAATAAAATCGAAAACCAAAGAATGAAATACCTCGGTTTTCTTTTTCTATTGCTTTCATTAGCCCGGGCTAACGCCCAGGATTTGATTGTTACCCCTGAGCGGGACTCGATCAACTGTAAAATTACCAGGGTCAAGGACGGCTACATTTATTTTACCTTCAAACACAAAGGAGAGGTTCGCAATACTCTTATTCCTGAAAAGGAAGTGATTTACCAGTTTGGATACTATAAAACACCAGACGTGGCAGTTGAAAAGAAAAGTCATCATGGAGACTATAACCAATGGCACCTGGAATTTAATGGTGGTCCAGCGTACAGGCTGGCCAAAATCCCGTATGACTTAATTGACCAGGAAAAAGATTACTTGCGCGAGCTGAAATCAGGTTACCAGTTTGGCCTGGATGCATCATTTTTCATTTCGGAGTTGCTGGGCTTTGGAGCCAAACTAAGTACGTTCCGGTCGAAACACAGCCAAAGCGATCTGCTTATACGATTGCCCGATGGTTCCTCAACTACTGTTGCCGTCAGTGACGATATTAAGATGTTTTATGCAGGACCTTCGGTAATTACCCGGTGGGTTCCGGCCAACAAGAAAGGAGTATTCAATTCAGACTTTTCTTTGGGGTATCTGAACTTCAGCAACTTTTCGACATTAGACGGGCAGCAACTTCAGATTAAAGGCGCCACCTTAGGGCTTACCCTGGGTTTGGGTTATGATTTTTATATTTCGAAAAATTTTGGCGTTGGCCTCGGAATCGGTTTTGTACTGGGAACCCTCACCAAAGTCACTTTAAATGATGGAAATACCACGCAAACAGTCAAACTGGAGGAGGGCCAGTACGAAGGTTTGTCCAGGATTGATTTATCGGTTGGATTGAGGGTGTATCATTAAAATCCTGAAGTAATTTTTACGTTCGGAATTGATTTATCTTCTGGTCACCAGCATTTTTTTATTTATCGCTTTCGCTTAAGCCCTTTCAATTTTGAAAGGCCGGATTTCGGTTCGCTAAACCGTTTAGCTCAGCGCTAAATGAGCATCGACAAGTCAAAATCAATTTCACCCGCCTTACGAAGCTTTACGTTATCATCCGCCCATAAAGCTTAGCTGTGTCGCTTTCATAATGCATACCTGACTGCATGTGGAGGACGTTCTTCCTGAATACGTCATTGTTCAGCAACTCCAGTAAACGCGACTCAAAATCTTTTCCATTAAACTTCTTTATCGGCAATGGTTTAGGGCCGAGTTTCAAGCCGTACACGGTCTTCGCCCAAAAGAACTGGTCCAACGCATGGGGTATGATCAAACACGGGCAACCGTATTTCAGCGCCATGTGTGTGCTGCCCGCACCGCCATGGTGCACCACAGCATACAGCTTTGGAAATGCCCAGTTGTAAGGAATGTTGTCTGTGAAATAAACATGTTCAGGGCTGTTGTCCGGCTTCTGCAGCCCGCCCCATGAGGTATTGATAATGGCAGGAATTTGATTTTGCTTCAATACGTCAACAATAATTTTTGATTTCCCGGCCGGGTCGGTATTCGACATACTGCCGAACGTTATCAGGATGATTTTATCATACCTGGCCATAAATTGAAGGAGTGTTTCATCCGGTTCCCAGTTCACGGTTTTATCACGTTCATAGTATCCTACCACTTGTGCAGATTCAGGCCAATAGGAGGGGCGCTCAAACAGCATGGGTGACATCGCATAAAATGATTTTTCAGTTTGCAGCATTGCCCGTTTAACTGTTGAAGCCGAGATGGCAATGCCCGGATAGTCCGCTTTGTACTTTTGTGCAGCCCGGCTAATGGCAAAAGTCTTAATTGTATTTACGAACCAAAAACTTAAACCATTCAGAAGCCTTCCATAGTTGCCACCAAGCACAGTAAGATGCCTGATAGAATGGGCCATACCCGGTATCGGGCTCACCATGATTGACTTTCCCGGATTGGCCATGCCCCAAACCAAGGCAAAATTGCATTTCGGATGATACAACACCAGGTCGGGCTTTTCCGACATTAAGGTGTTATGTTGCAATTCAATTATTGCCCTGGATAATTTTATACCAGCCTTTGCCATCCTGAAGAAAATGGCAAACCGTGTGAGCATTGACCCTTTACCCCCCATAAACTGTTTGCCATCGCGGCCCCCCAGCAATTCAAGAAAGGCCTTGTCAAAGCCGATGAACCGATAACCCAGGGCTTCAACGGTTTGCCTGAATTGCTCCGGGAAAACACAAACCACTTCCCAGTGCTTTTCATTCAGAATTTCGGCCATTGCCAGTAATGGCTCTATGTCACCACGTGTTCCAATGGAAAATACAACTGCTTTCATGGCGCGAAAGCTAACACGGAGTTTAGCCCGTTCCAAACAGGGCAGCAATTTGTGCTTACAGCAGTAAAGTAAACTTTGCCTTTTCCATATTCTCTACCGACACACTGCGCAAGGCATAATCAGGTGACCTGCTGAACAAAAAAGCAACTTCTTTGAACAGTTTTTTGCAGGGCGAGAAGATCACTTCCAGTGATCCTTGGGGGGAGCCCAGAACAGGAACCTCAGTCGTTCCGCTCATTTGTTTTTCGTTTATCGCTTTCGCTTAGTCCCTTCAATTTTTCGAAAAGCCGGCTTTTCGCTAATCGCCTAGCTTTGCGCTAAATAAAAAAACCCAGCTTTACCTGGGTCTTCCTGTTCTGTCGGGGTGAGAAGATTCGAACTTCCGACCCCCACGTCCCTAACGTGGTGCGCTAACCGGGCTGCGCTACACCCCGAATAATCCTGTAAAAAGGTTGCAAGTATACTAAAAAGAATTGATGCCTTAAAAACGTTTGTGACGCAAACCGATAATGACTAAGCCGGAACCCGGTAAACCATTGCATTGATGTTCACACCGGCACCAAGAGCTACAAAAAGGATATGGCCTCCCTTCCGGATTTCATAATCCTTGAGCTGTCGTTTCGCAATCAGGTCGTACAGGGTTGGCACAGTGGCTACTGAACTGTTTCCAAGCCACGAAATTGTCATCGGCATAATTTTTTCCGGAAGTACATCCATACCCGCTGATTCAAACGCCCGCTTGAGAATGGCTTCATCCATTTTATTATTGGCCTGGTGTATGAGCACCAGTTCAATTTGAGAGCGATCAACACCAGCTTTTTCAAGACACTCACGGATTACCGGAGGCACAGCAATAAGTGCATGTTCGTATAATGCCCGACCTTGCATTTTGAGATATAAATCATCGGGTGGCAGTGCGGGGTTATAGGAACGATCCATTTTCAGCACGAAAGTTCTGTTTCCGGCATTGGTATGGGTTTTATGAGCCAGTATACCAACCGGGGTATCACTTTCAAAGGCTTCAAGAATCACCGCTCCGGCACCATCGGCATAAATCATGCAATCGCGATCGTGAGGATCATAAATTCTTGAAAGTGTTTCTGCACCAATAACCAGTATTCTTTTGGCCGTACCCGAGCGAATAAAAAAATCAGCCTGAATTACGCCTTGTAGCCAGCCGGCACATCCAAACGGCAGGTCATAACAAATAGTGTTTGGATTTTCGATGCCCAGCTTAGTCTTTACCCTCGAAGCAAGGGCGGGAACAAACTCGCTTCTGCGCGTATCCGCCCGGATATCGCCAAAGTTATGCGCCACAATAATGTAGTCGAGCTCTTCACCGTTTACCTGGCCCGAACGAAGCGCCTCACCGGCAGCCAGCGCACCGATGTCAGAGGCTACCAGGTCGTCAGTGACATACCTCCGCTCCTGTATTCCGGTAATGTCGCTGAACTTGCGGATAACATCTTCGTTTTCATTTTGAAGGATCGAACCATCCGATCCATAAAATGAGTGTTTCAGAAAAAAAGTATTGGGTATCCGCTGGGTAGGAATGTAACTTCCACTGGAACGAATGATAGTATTAAGCGTTTTGTTCATCCACCTGAAATTCGGTTAAAGCTAATCTTTGTTTTCGCAGTGTACTAACTTGATATAAAGTTTCTTTTAACAGCAAACAAGTGTTCGTTACCCTTTTGCAATGCACGAGCCCATTTCAACATTGCATTTGCTTTAAACCACTCACCGAGGAAGTGATTGTACTGCTTCGAGTGCTTACACCAGAAGACCGGAAGGAGTATACGGGTGCAAATCTCAGTTGGTAGTGGCCTGATAGTTATCAGGCTTTGCTCATATAGGCTTTAAGCCTTGCACTAGTCTTCGTCTGAAGTTTTTTCCTGAAAAAGGGTGTCCATCCAAGTAACCATCCCGTAACCCCAAACGCCATCCGCGCCCAACGATAAAAGTCAAAGGAGTCGTGGTGGGCTACAATCTTCCCGTTCTCAAACCTAAACGTTGCGAGAATACGATTATGTACCTTTCGGCCGGTAAGCGAAAAGGTGTACTGGGCTTCCCATCGGCACGACCCTTCCGAATCCGTTACCTGCACATCAGTATACTCCAGTTTCCAGTCTGCCGGATTTTTCTTCAGCACCCCGATAAGCATCGCCCACATAGCACCTGCTTCGGCTCCGTTTAAATCCGGAAATGCCGGATCTGAGAAGTGTACCTGCTCCGAATAACAGGCTTTCATTCCGGCAGCATCCAAATTTTTAAAACTGGTGTAAAACTGGTGAATCAGTTGTTCATATGCATTCATTGGACTAAAGCTACAAAATCCGAAGCAACCCTTCCTGCAAATAAACAGAGTGAGGTCACAACGCCTTCACCACATACCAACCCATTACCGCACAGGTTACCAGTTTTAGCAACATGCCAAAAACAAATCCAATAAAAGCTCCAACGGCAGACTTCAATGCCTGATTGGATTGATTGCTTGCCAATAATTCACCAACGAAGGCTCCTGCAAACGGACCGGCTATTATTCCCAGGGGTCCAAACCACATACCGGCCAGCAGCCCGATGGCGCACCCCCAAATGCCGTATCTACTCCCTCCAAACTTCTTTGCACTATACAACGGCACCACATAATCCAACACCTGTATAATGACCACGATAGCCAACCAGAAAAGCAGGAATTTTACAGTGAATGCAGGCGATTCACGCAACTGGAGCACCAACATGCCGACAAAACTCAGCGGTGGGCCAGGCAAAAGTGGGATCACACTGCCGGCCATTCCTGCAATGACGAAAGCGCACGCCAACACGGTCCAGAGTAAATCCATTTCATAACGAACATACAAAAAAATGCGTTTCTGTTATGACCGAAGTCATAGCACGGTGTACTGTCTGTTTCTAGCTTCGAAACCAAAACATCAACTTACAATTTCTATGCAAGCAACCAGTGAATTAGGAGATCAACGGGTTTCTGACGTTGCGTTGGAACACCCCAATGCGATTAGAGTCTTTAATAAGTACAACATTGATTACTGTTGTGGAGGAAAGAATACCTTGCGGGAAGCCTGCGAAAAAGCCGGATTAAGCACCGATCCCATCGTTCAGGAAATTAGACTGACCGAACAAACCAGCATGCCTGGTACCATCCGGTTCCACACCTGGGATGCCTCCCTGCTGGCTAATTTTATAATCCAACACCACCACTCCTATGTAAAGCAAAGCATACCGGAACTGAAAAGCCTGCTGGAAAAAGTTTGTACGGTACATGGCAAAAATCATCCGGTTCTTTTCTCCGTTAAAGAAACATTTAATGAATTAGCCAACGAACTTACGCAGCACATGGAAAAAGAAGAGGTTATTCTTTTTCCTGAGGTGGAGAATCTTTTTGAAGCAGGCCTGCGGCCGATCATCAATCTGAATGCACCGATGGCGGTTATGGAGGATGAACACGAAACAGCAGGCAACCTGGTTAAATCCATCCGGCAACTCACCAACAACTATACCCCACCTGCCGGTGCATGCCCTACGTTTAATGTTACATATAAGCGCCTTCAGGAATTCGAGCAGGATCTGATGCAGCACATCCACCTTGAAAATAACGTGCTGTTTGATAAAGTAAGGAAAAAGATGAAGACTATTTTGTAATCCTATGGAACTAAACCAACAGATTCTAAGTGACATCATCATTCATATGAAATATGCCCGCTACCTGCCCGAACTGAAGCGCAGGGAAACGTGGGATGAAATTTGTGACCGGTATGAGAACATGATGACCGAAAAATACCCTCACATGAAAGCCTCCACCCACGAGGCCATGCAGTGGGTCCGGAAGAAGAAAGTGCTTCCTTCTATGCGCGCCATGCAATTTGCCGGTCCGGCCATTGAGCGCAACAACTCACGCATCTACAATTGCGCCTACCTTCCGGTGGATGATATCCGGGCGTTTTCAGAAACCATGTTTTTGCTGCTGGGAGGAACAGGCGTAGGATACTCGGTTCAATATCATCATGTCGAAAAACTTCCTCCTATAAAAAAAGTTGAAAAACGCAGACGATTCCTTATTGGCGATAGTCTGGAAGGTTGGGCCGATGCTATAAAAGTGCTTCTAAAAGGATATTTCGGCTACAGCGAATACATTCCTGAGTTTGATTATTCTGACATCCGGCCGAAAGGCGCGCGCCTGGTAACAGCAGGCGGCAAGGCACCAGGCCCTGAACCGCTTAAAATTTGCATTGCACATATCCAGGCATTACTCGATCGGAAAGCCGAAGGCGAAAAGCTTACTCCCCTGGAGTGCCACGACCTGATGTGCTACCTTGCCAATGCCGTGCTGGCAGGCGGTATCCGCAGATCGGCCATGATTTCGCTGTTCTCCTATGGAGACGAGGAAATGCTCACCTGCAAATACGGCAACTGGTGGGAACTGAATGAACAACGGGGCCGCGCCAATAACTCGGTGGCGCTCCACCGCGATGCAACTACACAGGGGGAGTTCCTGGAATTATGGAGAAAAATTGAGCTGTCGGGATCAGGCGAACCGGGATTTTATTTCACCAACGACCTTGACTGGGGAACTAACCCCTGCTGTGAAATTGCGCTTCGCCCCTACCAGTTTTGTAACCTGTGCGAAATCAATGTTTCGGATGTAGAGTCGCAGGAAGACCTGAATGCACGAGCCCGGGCCGCCTCCTATCTTGGAACGTTGCAGGCAGGTTTCACCAATTTTCATTACCTGCGGGAAGTATGGAAAAAAACCACCGAACAGGATGCCCTCATTGGTGTGGGCATGACCGGCATTGCAAGCGGTAAGGTTGAAAAACTTGATCTGAATGAAGCGGCCCAGGAGGTAAAAAGAATAAACCTAAAGGTTTCAGCCGAAATCGGGATACAGTTCGCAGCACGAACAACTACCATTAAACCGTCAGGCACGTCATCGCTTGTACTTGGCACATCTTCCGGTATACATGCCTGGCATAACGATTACTACATCCGCAGAATACGCATCGGTAAAAATGAAGCGCTCTATACCCATCTCAGCGTGGCCCATCCCGAATTACTGGAAGAGGATCTGCTCAACAGCAGACAGGCCATCATATGCATACCCCAAAAATCACCGGAGGGCAGTATTCTGCGCACTGAAGATGTGATCGATTTACTGGAGCGCATACGAAAATTTAATGAGGAGTGGGTTCGCAAGGGATTCCGCAGAGGAAACAATGCCAACAATGTCTCGGCAACCGTATCCATAGGTGAAGGCGACTGGGAGCGAGTAGGGCAATGGATGTGGAAAAACAAAGCTTCGTACAACGGCCTGAGCGTACTACCCTTCGATACCGGCAACTACAGGCAGGCTCCGTTTGAAGACATCACCCTGCAACGATTTGAAGAACTGGAAAAGCACCTTAAAACCATCGACCTGAAAAATGTATATGAGGCTGACGATGAGACCGACCACAAGGCCGAAGCCGCGTGCGCAGGAGGTGCATGCCAGGTGGTTTAATTAATGACAAACCCGCGTAAATCAACGATTAACTGCTAAAAATGAGTACTTTTCTCAAAAAAAAGAGAAAAGTGATCCCGGCTAAAATTCTGCAGCAATACAGCGCACGCCTTGTTCGAATACAAAAGGACCAGCTGTTATTTCATGAAGGCGATACAGCCACGGAATACTTCCAGATTGAAGAGGGACAAGTACGCATGTTCATCCTAAACCACGAAGGGCAGGAGTTTACACAGGGGATTTTTCAGGCGGGCGAAAGTTTTGGCGAACCTCCCCTGTTCGGAGACTTTACTTACCCCGCTTCGGCCATCGTGCTTACTGCCGGAAAAATCTGGCGCCTCGCAAAGGCAGATTTCTTTGAACTGCTCAAACATCATTTCGACATCCACCTGAAATTGAACCACGTTCTCTGCAACCGCCTTCAATACAAGTCTATGATCCTGGCTGAGATATCCTCTCATACCCCTGAGCACAGACTTACAACCATCCTGAAGTACCTGAAGACCAAAATTCAGCCGGATGAAAACGGAAAAAAGATTATCATGCCTTTCACCCGCCAGCAACTTGCCGACATGACCAGCCTGCGCGTTGAAACGGTAATCCGAACCATCCGAAAGATGGAGAAAGAAGGACGCATAACGCTGCGCGGGCATAAGATTTTATTTTAGCAGCACAAATCAACAGGAATTAAAACCAGCGTTTCTGTGTTCACGTATTTTGAAATGCTCTCTATGCGCTATATACCCTTACTGTTTTGCTTTTTACTTGAAGCCTGTACCATGAATGAAGCCACTCTTAATACCGGCACCTGGCGGGTAGTCCTCGAAATTCAGGGCCAGCACCTGCCGTTTAATCTCGATCTGGACCAATCTAAGAACGGAACCTATACGGCCTGGTTGCGCAACGCAGAAGAACGGCTGCTGATGGATGAGGTTACCGTTACCAACGATTCCATTGAAATTGTCATTCATACATTTGACGCGGTGCTCAAAGCATCCATCAGGCAACCTGACGTGATGCATGGCGTTTTCATCATTAACTACGCTGATGACTACCGAATACCCTTCACAGCATACCACGGACAGTCGTACCGGTTTACTCCTGTTGACACAGCTGCAAGTGTAACCGACTTTACAGGAAAGTATGATGTACAATTCTTCAACGAATCAAACACGGTAAATGCCCTGGGTATAATCAGTCAAACTGGAAATTACGCAACCGGTACTTTTCTTACCCCAACAGGCGATTACCGTTACCTGGAGGGCAACGTCATCAACGATACATTGTGGTTGAGCACATTTGATGGTAACCATTTATACCTGTTCAATGCCGTGAAAGAAAACAACCGGATCACCGGAACACACTGGCTCGGCCGATCGCGCAACCGCAGGTGGCAAGGTGTTCTCAGTGAAAATGCCCAACCGCCTCCAACAGAGTCGCTCACTTATTTAAAAAAAGGGTACGATCGCCTGGAGTTTACCTTTCCTGATGTTGACGGTAGACCGGTCTCGTTACAGGATGATGTTTACAAAAACAACGTGGTGCTGGTGCAGATTCTCGGTACCTGGTGCCCGAACTGCATGGACGAAACACGTTTTCTGGTGGACTGGTATAGCAAAAATGCCCATCGAGGTGTCGACATCATCGGACTGGCTTATGAGCAAAAACCGGATTTTGAATACGCCAGCAGCCGGGTGAAGAAAATGATGGAGAAATTGCATATTCCCTATACCGTGCTCATAGCCGGAGAAAGCGATAATGCAAAGGCCTCTGAAACACTGCCTGCTCTGAACCGGGTTGTTGCCTTTCCAACTACTATCTTTGTAGGCCGAGATGGCAAGGTAAAGTACATTCACACCGGTTTTTCAGGACCAGGAACGGGTGTTTACTTCGAGCAGGAAAAAGAACGGTTTAATGAAATCGTGAATCAGTTAGTCAATAATCAATAGCCAATTTAAGCCAGCCGGTTAAAGGCTTGAAGCTTACATACCATGAAAGGAAGAGTAGTAGTCGGGTTATCAGGCGGGGTTGATTCCAGCGTGGCCGCTTATCTTTTAAAAGAACAGGGCTATGAAGTGATCGGCATGTTCATGAAAAACTGGCATGACGACTCGGTAACCATCAGCAACGAGTGCCCCTGGCTTGACGACAGCAACGATGCCATGATTGTGGCACAACACCTGGGCATACCCTTTCAGGCTATTGACCTGAGCAAAGAGTATAAAGAGCGGATCGTAGATTACATGTTTGCCGAATACCAACGCGGCCGAACACCCAACCCCGATGTGTTGTGCAACCGCGAAATCAAGTTCGACATTTTTCTAAAAGCCGCCCTTACGCTGGGAGCCGACTTTGTGGCCACCGGCCACTATGCACGCAGGGAAGAAGTTGAGTTGAACGGGAAAAAAGTTTACAGGCTGTTGGCGGGTAAAGATCCAAACAAAGATCAAAGCTATTTTTTATGCCAGCTTACCCAGCACCAGCTTTCCAAAGCGTTGTTCCCGGTGGGTGAATTGCTAAAACCCGAAGTGCGGGCCATCGCCAAGAGAATAGGCCTGGTAACGGCCGGAAAGAAAGACTCGCAGGGCCTGTGCTTTGTTGGTAAAGTACACCTCCCTGAGTTTCTGCAGCAACGACTGCAACCTAAAAAGGGAAAAGTCATTATTATACCGGCCGATGCCTGCGTATTCAGCAATGGGCAATCGATGAATGACCTCCTTCAGCTAACCGCCCCCTATCGGTACAATCCCGAAGCCGGAAAAGAAGCCGGTGAACACCCGGGCGCTCATTATTTTACCATTGGCCAGCGCAAGGGGCTCAACCTGGGCGGGTTTCCAAAACCGCTATTCGTTATTGGTACGGATACCGTAAGCAACACGTTGTACATGGGCATGGGCGAAGACCACCCCGGCTTGTTCAGACCGGGACTATTCATTCCGGCTGCCGATGAACACTGGGTTAGTGAAGACTTAAAACTTCTGCCCGGAGAATCGCAAAACTACATGGCACGCATACGCTACCGCCAGGCCCTTGAACCCTGTACGCTCCATCAAAAACATGAAGGACTTTACATTATTTTCGATGCGCCACAAAAGGCCATAACACCCGGTCAATTTGCTGCATGGTACCAGGGAGAGGAATTGATTGGTTCGGGAATAATTAATTAGAAGTCTCTTAAAAATAGGTTCGTCATTGCGAGCGCAGCGAAACAATCTCCAATTCGGTATCCAAAACAGGGATTGCTTCGGTCTCCCGATAATATCGGGATCCCTCGCAATGACGTGATTGGTATTTTTGAGATGGCCTCTAGAAGTTTCTCAAAAAATATCACCGGTCCTTGCAAATGCAGCTTTGAGCAACCGGCTGTCAGAACCCGCTAACACCACCCGATACAATAAACTTCATCGCCACAGCACCTGATACATTTAACGGCTTGATGTTTTCTCTTGGAACCACAAAGTGATCGCCAGCCATGGTATACGATTGCGGGATGTAAACCGCAATCATATCCCCCAGTCCCAACGAGTTCAGGTCGCTCTGTGTAATAAAGCCAATCCGGTAAAGCTGGTTGTCCTTATTGATTGTAACCAGCACAGGTTTATCGAACTTCTTTTTCTCACCAACAAAGGCCGCCATCAGGTCTTTTAGTGATGAATAGATAAGTTTGATCAGCGGTATTCGTCCGATGATCTGTTCAAACCAATCCGAAAAGGTTTTGAAGGCAAAGTTGGTGGTAAAATATCCAAACAGGGTAATTACGGTAAGGATGATCAGAAACCCAACACCCGGATAAGGCAGGTTGAGGCGTGAATCAAGCCACTGAAACGCTTCAACAATAAAGTAAATTGTGGCAACCAGCGGAACGATGAAGAGTGTTCCGTTAAAAAAATAGCGTGCAATTTTTGAGACCATAGTTTGTGATTGTTCGGATTAAACCCGGAATTGTCATTAGAAAAATTCATTCGTATCAATTAGTTGACGAATACTGACGGCACCGTCAGTATTGTCAGGGTTTAACCCCGACATTGAAAATGACGAAATACTTACTTTACAATACCTCATACAACTTCTTCATTTTCAATTGTCGGCACGGAGTGCAAAAAAGTCTTATGACTTTTTTGGGTTAAATAAAAAAAACCTCAGCTTAAACCAAAGCAGAGGTTGATTGTTCATAAGGATTGCTTATTAGATCGAAAAGCCGAGGAAACTCAGAAAGCCTAATGACATCAGGCCTACAAGGATGAAGGTAATACCAAGACCCTTGAGCGGGCCCGGTACATGCGAGTACTTCATCTTTTCGCGCACACCGGCCAGGGCCACAATGGCCAAAAGCCATCCGATGCCGCTGCCAAAGCCAAACACGGTTGCTTCGCCAAGCGTGTACGACCGACCAACCATAAACAACGAACCACCAAGGATAGCGCAGTTTACGGCAATCAGCGGCAGAAAGATACCCAGGGACCCATACAAGGCAGGCGAAAATTTTTCCACTGCCATTTCGGTAAGCTGAACCATAGCAGCGATCACCGCAATAAAAACGATGAATTGAAGAAACGAGAGATCCACATTGGCAAATTCCGGACTAACCCAACTCAAAGCGCCTTGTGTGAGAACATGATTCTGAATCAGCCAGTTGATCGGGATGGTAACACCCAATACAAAAATTACTGCAAGTCCGAGGCCGAATGCCGTTTTCACTTTTTTGGAAACAGCTAAATACGAACACATGCCCAGGAAGTAGGCAAAAATCATGTTGTCAACAAAAATTGAGCGAACACCGATGCTGATTAAGTTTTCCATACGCCTTCTGTTAGCCCTCCCGATAGCCGTTACGTGCACGTTGAACCCAAATAATAATTCCTACGATGATACAGGCACCCGCAGGCAACAACATCAACCCGTTGCCTTTATAATGAAATCCCATCGCCTCAAACACCTTGAATCCAAACAAGGCTCCTGAACCGATGAGCTCGCGGAAGAATGCTACAATCATCAAAATAATGCCGTAACCGAAGCCATTGCCCAGCCCATCAAGAAATGACGGCCCCACTTTGTTGCCCATAGCGAACGCCTCAAGCCGGCCCATTACAATGCAATTGGTAATGATCAACCCCACAAATACGGATAGTTGTTTGGATACCTCATACACATACGCCTTCAGCACCTGGTCAACTAAAATTACCCACGAAGCCACAATGGCAAGCTGTACAATAATGCGGATGCGGGAAGGAATTGTATTTCTCATCAGAGAAATGGCAACGTTGGAACTGGCTGTTACCACAATGAGGCTCAGGGCCATAATGAAAGCGGGCTTCATTTGTGTGGTTACAGCCAACGCGGAACAAATACCCAATACCTGAACGGTAATCGGGTTATTAATATCCAAAGGATGAGTTATCAGCTTCCTGTTTTTCTTTGAAAAGAGGGGTTCGCTTTTCTTCTCCTGAACAACCTCGGCTACTTCCGTGCTCATATCAGTTCGTTTTTACCCGTTTAATATAGTTGGAATAACATGCCAGGTAATCCTTCAGCATGGTATTTACACCTTTAGCGGTGAGGGTTGCCCCTGACATGCCATCAACCTTGTGTGGATCAGTTGAATAATCATTGCCCTCTCCTTTCATCATTTCAACCGATGCCAGCTGCACACCTTGAAAAACTTTTTTGCCTTTATACCGATCCTGTATTTCAGCCGAGGCAATGCGCGCACCCAATCCGGGTGTTTCGCCTTTATGCTGAAATACCGTTCCCTGGATAGTGTTCAGATCAGCTTGCAGTGCAACGTAACCCCAGATTTTGTCCCATAGGCCAAAACCATGCACCGGAAGAACAACATACTCAATGGTATTATCTGCTGCCCTGAATTCATATACCGGCAGCATCCGCTTTTCGGCCGGCTTCTTGTATTCTGTTTCAATATTTACACTTGCCGGAGACACACCGGCTATTTCATTGCCGGCAAAATCAACCACAAATGCTTTTACGCGCTGGTCATACATTTCAGCAATATTGAGGTTCTTATTTATTTCCATTACGGTTGAAAGGATATTGGATTTCCGTTCCAACTCAATATTAGCCTGTTGCCGTTCTTTTAACCCTTCTGAGGCAATGGCCAGCAACCCACCGCACACAATGGTGAGTATGGCCGCGTACATAACGATGTATAAATTAGACTGTCGCACGTTTTAATCTGCGTTTTTTGTTTGCACTTACCACTCCATAATCAATCAGCGGAGCAAATACGTTCATCAGCAAAATAGCAAGCATGATTCCTTCCGGATAAGCGGGGTTAAACACCCTGATCAGCACCGTTAAGATACCAATAAGAAATCCATAAATCCATTTTCCGGTTTCGGTTTGAGCAGCCGTAACCGGGTCGGTAGCCATAAATACTGCACCAAAAGCCAGCCCTCCGATTACCAAATGATAATGGGCGGGCATTTGCATGAACACATTGGTTCCCAGCATATTCAGGAACAGCCCCATTCCCCAGGCACCGGCAAACACGCTGACAATTATTTTCCAACTGCCAACACCGGTGAGGATAAGAATAGCCGCCCCGATCAAACACATTAAGGTGGACGTTTCACCAATGCAACCCGGCATAATGCCAAAAAACATGTTGGAGAAACTGTATAGATCGGCTGCCCAGCCCGACCCAAACGTGGTAAGGTCATTCACGACATTACCGGAAGAGGCCGCTGCAACCGCAAGGGGCGTAGCACCCGAATAACCTGCAACGGTTTTGGCGCCATCACCCAGATAGGTCCATACCTCACCGGAAATGGTTGTCGGGTAAGCGAAGTATAAAAAAGCACGGGCTGTCAATGCCACATTCAGGATGTTCATGCCGGTTCCGCCAAACGCCTCTTTAGCAATAACAACGGCAAAAACCGATGCAACAGCAACCTGCCAGAGCGGAATATCCGGTGGCATAACCAACGGAATGAGCATGCCGGTAACCAGGTACCCTTCGTTGATCGGGTGCTTGCGGATTACGGCAAAGACAGCTTCTACCAATCCTCCGGCAGCATAGGCAACAAGAACGACAGGGAGTACCTGAATCAACCCAACTGTTATTTTATCCCCTAGTGAAGCGGCAACTCCGGTAGCTAGAAAATGCTGGTGACCTACGTTCCATATCCCAAACAGCAGGCATGGAATCATGGCAACCACGACAGTCATCATCAGGCGTTTCAGATCAATGGCATCACGGATCTGCGCTCCTTTTGCAGGAGTAACTGTGTTGGGTGAAAAGTTGAATGTATCGAGGGCTTCGAACAGGTAAAAATACTTTTGGTATTTACCACCCCGCTCAAAATTGTGCTTTGCTTTATCAAAAACCTGTCGCAAAAACTTCATGGTGCTAGCTATTCTGGATCAGATCAATTCCTTCTCGTAATATTTCCTGCACATTGTGTTTGGACACATCCACAAACTCACAAAGCGCCAGATCTTCTTCAATCACTTCATAAATTCCGAGGGCTTCCATCTCATCATAATCTTCAGCAATAATGGCCTTGATCAGGTATGTCGGAAGAATGTCCATCGGAGTAACTCTCTCGAATACACCGGTTTGTACAAATGCACGAGGTTCCCCCCGGGTATTGCTGTCGGCAATGAATTCCTTTTTGGGTGAAAGGAAGGAGAGCAATCCAAACGCCCGCTGAAAACTGAGTTTATTCACGGTTGGTTTAATCCAACCCAGGAATTCGTAGTAATCGCCTTCGGGGATGACAGTAACCAGGTGATCGAAGAATCCCATGTGCCCTTCGGTGCCGATGCTGGTGCCCGTTAACACATTACCTGAAACAACCCGCACATGATTTTGTTTGAGGTTACTCTCAAGGAATTTCTTCACACACGCCCCGGTGTAGGTTTTATAGTACTGCGGCTCTTTTACTTCCGAGCCGGCCACGGCAATAATGCGTGAGGCATCATACTGACCATTCAGAAATAACTTACCGATTTGAATTACTCCCTGCGGAGCCACGGTCCAAACCACCTGGCCTTTATTAACGGGGTCAATGTGATGAATCTGAACGCCTACACATCCCGAAGGATGGGGTCCTGAAAACTTATTTAACTCTGCACCTTTTACCTGTGAGAACACCGGTGATATTTCTCGTTCGGAGTGAACATTAACATGAACTCCTCCTGTCGTAAATTTCTTAAGGACATCGATGCCTGCCTGAAAATACTGCTCCTGACCCTTGAATACGATGTTATAATCCGGAGCCAGCGGGCCGGAGTCGAATGCTGAAATAAAAATTGATCTTGGTTTTTCTGCCGGATCGGCCACAACGCCAAAGGGGCGTTGCACAATATTTACCCACACACCACTGGCGAGTAATTGTGTCAGCGCTTTTTCGCGTGTAAGGTTTGCCAGGTCGCTTACCGAGTACCGGGGAAAGGAAACGTATTCGATATTCCTATCGGCAAGTATTCGTATCTCAAGGAGTTTTCGCTTGTCGCCTCTTTTTATTTCAACCACTTCACCGCTTACCGGGGCGGTAAAAACGAGTTGTTCATTCTTTTTGTCATGAAATAAAACAGAACCTGCCTTTACCTGGTCTCCCTCTTTAACTACCGGTTTTGGCATGTAAATGCCGTGAAAATCAGTGGGTTTTATGGCGAAGGTTCCGGGTTGCTCAAGGGTGGCCATTTTTGAAGCGGCCTTACCGGCAAGATTGATATCAAAGCCCTTCTTTAACCGGATAAATTTGCCCATGCCAGCCGTGGTTTTGAATTTTGAACGGTGGCAAAATTAACCATAAATCTGACATTAAAAAGGCTTTCTGCCAGCTTTAGAGGCTTTTCAGCATGGCTGAAATTGCCTGCCTCACCACCTCATCAACCTGCTCATCGATGGTGATGTGGGTGGTGTCTATAACGATTGAATCCGGGGACTGCCTCAACGGACTTTCCACCCGGGTGGTATCAATCCGGTCGCGTTCCTGGATGTTTTCAATCACGGTATCCAGATCGATCAGAATATCCTTATCCAATAACTCGCGCTGTCTGCGAAAGGCGCGCACCAGCATATCGGCTGTCATGAAAAATTTCAATTCAGCCTGCGGAAAAACAACCGTGCCGATATCCCTGCCGTCCATAACAAGGGCCTTATCTTTACCCATCCTGCGTTGTTGCTCCACCAGGGCCATGCGAACTTCTTTCAGGGTGCTGACCTGGCTGACAAATTCCGAAACCCGGATATCCCGTATTTCACTTTCCACATTAAGGCCATTGAGGTAGGTTTCTGTTATTCCTTTCGCATTGACTTTAAATGAAATGGAAATTTTCTGCAAGGCACGGCTCACCTCCTTAGGATTGGTGAGGGCAACGTGATGATCCAGAAAGAACATGGTTACCGCGCGGTACATCGCGCCAGAATCAATGTACCGGTATCCAAGAATTTTGGCGGCTTGCCTGGCGGTTGTGCTCTTCCCGCACGCTGAGTACCCGTCAATCGCAATAATGATTTTATTTAACATCATCAGCAATCTTTTAACGGGCAAGGGATGGGCTTACCGGGCTTCAGCGGTTTGTGCCTTTTAGTTGAAGCACAGCCTAACGCCAGAATGGAACTGATGAGAACAAATAAGAGAAACCGCTTCATTAATTCTTTGCAGCAATATAGAATGCCCTGCCAAGTTGCGCAATGCGGATTAATGAGTTTTATCCTGGTAGCTCATTCTAAAGCCAATTTTCTGGCCACCACCCAAATCGGGGGTATGCTCTATTTTTTGATACAGGGTTATAAATTTAACCTGCGGATACGGGGGCGCCATCAAATCATTCTCGATGGCGATGGCTAATGCAAGTTTAACAAGACTGTTGAGGAATTCTTTTGTCAGGGGGCCTTCTGAAATTTTGTTGAACAAACTTGCTACCTGGCCTTCGCCCTCAACAAAGAAGCGGTTTTCGTGATTTACCATCAATCGGGCCAGTAAATAGCCCGGATCGTTTACCCGGTTGAATTTAAGGGAGTCGGACATGAAGTTGTAGATGTTGATCTGCCCGAAATACCGGTTGCATTCATCCTGCCCCATGTAAGGGTCTTTCATGGCAAAATGTTCATCATCAAACGTTACTACATTGGTGTGAAGTACAAAAATCAGCAGATCGCCAGCCAGCTTCACATGAAATTCGTGTTCATTCACATCGGTGAAGTCAGCGGTAACGTCCTTGTCATCGGGATGGGCCCTTTTCTTGATTTCAGAAACAATGCGTTTTGATTCGGCTTTCAGCACAGCAAATGCCGCCAGCAAAAATTTGTAAGTTTTTTGCTTGGCGGTTGACTTCGTTTCAAGCAGTTTTGTAATATAATCGAGGTGATCCTGATCGGTATTCATAACCATTGGGCTAACGGCAACGTTGAAAGTTACTAAACTTTTAATCCAAATACGTATGGCAAAAAAACAAAACCAGGGTGTAGCAGAAAAAGCCTTCCGGAATTTCGGCAAAAAGATGGATCAGTTTATGGCCGAGCTGAATGAGGCCGGTGAAAAACTCAACAAAGAGTTTGAAGGGAAGTTCGAAGAACTGAAGCAAGCTGCCGAAAAACTGAAGAAAGATGCAGGCGACAAGGAACGATGGAAAGAAGTTGAAGCGAGTTTGAAGAAAGCCGGCACTGAACTCGAAAACGCAGTAAAGGCAGCCTTTAAAAAGAAGAACTAAGTTACGGAGGCACCCATTTGCATCCCCCGATGAAGCCCCTCATCAGCATAGCCGATTTCACCAAAGCAACGGGCATCCGCAATACACTGCTTGCCACAAGCATAATGCAGTTTGCCGGGCTGCACGACCTGAATAAACTGTATGAAAAACTTTACCAGTACAATGGTGTTGACTTTACACGGGCCTATTTCAAACAAAGCAAAATAACCCTGCAAGTAGACGAAAATGAACTGGCGCGCATTCCAAAGAAGGGTGCGTTTATTACCGTGTCCAACCATCCGTATGGCGGCATTGACGGGCTTGCCCTTATTGAACTGATCGCCCGGAAACGCCCTGATTACAAAGTGCTGGCTAACTTTCTCTTGAAAAAAATTGAGCCCATCAGCGATTTTTTTATTGCCGTAAATCCCTTTGAAGATTACAGGGGTGTGGCCTCCAGTGTTGCCGGAATGAAACTGGCCAGAAAACACGTAGAGGATGGAAAACCGCTTGGCATTTTTCCGGCTGGCGAAGTGTCTACCCGTCAGCGCCATACAAAAGGCATTACAGATAAACCCTGGCAAAAGCAGGCAGTCAAGCTTATTCGAAACGCACAGGTTCCGGTAATCCCAATTTATTTTCACGGGCATAACAGCTGGACATTTCATTTGCTGGGTCGCATTCACCCGGCTTTGCGAACCCTTCGCTTACCTCACGAATTAACAAAAGCAAAAGACCTTACAATCCGCATCCGAATCGGAAACCCAATACCCGTTGAAGATCAGGATGACTTGAAGAACATCGACCAGTTCAGTGCTTTTTTGCGTGCCCGTACGTACTCACTGGGCATGGCGCTTTCACGAAGGAAGATTAAGGTACCCGTGCCGAAGCTGAACAGGCCTGAGCCCATACCAGAGGGAGTAAGCCGCGAATTGCTTGAAGAGGATTTGGAAAAGATTCCCCACCTCAGGCTGTTCAACCAGCAAAACTTCGATGTTTACCTGGCCCCGGCCCGGGCCATCCCGAACCTGCTCTTGGAGATCGGACGCCTGCGTGAGGTTACGTTCCGGCAGGAAGGTGAAGGAACAAATAAAAAAATCGACCTCGACCAATTTGATGCCTATTACCAGCACCTCATCCTGTTCGACCGGCAGGCCGGCAAACTGGCCGGTGCTTACCGCATCGGCATGGGGCAGGAAATCATCCGCACGTACGGGCGAAAAGGATTTTATACCAACACCTTATTTAAGATGAAAGATGGTGTTGTGCCCATTTTGAATAATGCCCTGGAGTTGGGCCGTTCCTTTATTATACCGGAATACCAGAACAAACGCCTTCCGCTTTTTCTGTTATGGCGCGGAATTTTAACGGTGTTGGTCAACAACCCCACCTATTGTTACATCATCGGGCCGGTGAGCATCAGCAATTATTACTCGAAGGTTTCGAAAAGTATTATTGTGGCCTTCATCCGGCAACATTACTTCGATCATGAGCTGGCCAGGTTCATTCAGCCCAAAAAACGGTTCAAGATCGATCCGAAAATCATGGAAGAGGCACACACCCTTTTAAAAACTTCAGGCGGGGATGTCCGTAAGCTCGACAAGATTATCAATGACATCGAGCCGGCAATCCGGTCGGCCCCGGTGTTGCTGAAGAAATACATTCAGCAGAATGCACGCATCATCGGGTTTAATGTTGATCCAAAGTTTAATGAAGCGCTTGACGGACTGATGATCCTCGATTTCAGGCATGTAAACAAAAATACCATCGAGAATTTGCAGAAAGAGTTTAGCTGACGCTGCAAAAAACCATCAGGTCGAAGGGCTATTTCAGCGAATTATAATAATCAAACAACGCCTGAAGGTGGTCTTCGCGGCCTAAATCCAGGGTATTGATTTTGATGAAGCGCTGCACCTGCGGCTGGTTGTCAGGAAAAATGGTTTCCACCTTTTTTTTCGGCAACGGGGAAAATGTGTTATTGATGAGGTAATAGTAATGTATTTTCTTAATCAGCTTATGGTCGACATTGCCCACGTTTAATGCTACGTGATAATTAGCTTCTTTGAAAATAACTTCCGTTTGCTTTACCAACCCCACTTTTCCCTCAGCAATCAGTTGGAAGAACCCAGAGCCCGGTGTGCCATCCGCATGTTTAATTTCCCTGCCATTAATAAAAACCTCGGGTTTTTTGGTGACGCTGTCAATCCATACAAAACTTTTTACACGATCGCCCTTCAACACCCTTAATCCGGCTTTTGTCTTCACGTCAAATTCATTTCGGGTGATGTAGTACTTTACAGGAAGTCCTTCAAGCAATGAACTGTCATTTAAAAGAAACGTGGCTTTTTGGAATTGGGTGTTGAGCATGTCATCACCCAACACATCGGGTGCTGCCGGAGGCAGCGTTTGAACCGTTCCCATCAGCAGTTGTTGCGTATCTCCCATCCGTTGAAGAAGGTATTGATTCTGCATGAATGTCCGTGTACTCGGTGTATTTTGGCCCAGGCCAGCCAGGCTGTACACCACTAGCGCTGACATCAATAAGCTGTTTTTCATTGTCCAATTTTTATGATCACCATGCAAATTATCAAATCTTCAGTTCATTCTGCCAGCCATGCATCAACAATCACGGCCGTCTGTCCCTATTTGCCAATGGATATCCGCTTGAATTCCGAAACCGTTAACCCTTTTGAAACACTGTCGAGGTATTGAGCAACTGTTTTGCTGTTGTCTTTAACAAAGGGTTGAGCCAGCAACGTATTCTCCTTGAAAAACTTGCTCAGCTTACCCTGGGCAATTTTCTCCACCATATTTTCGGGTTTGCCTTCGGCCAGAATTTGAGCTTTTGCAATTTCAAGTTCTTTTTCGATCACCGATTTATCTACTGACTTATCGTCAACCGCCACCGGGTTCATGGCGGCAATCTGCATGCCCACATCTTTGCCGGCATCGGTTACGTCTTTACCATTAACACCCTTTAACACAACCAGTACGCCCAATTTTGCGCCTGCATGGATGTAGGGAACAACCGCCTCGCCTTTCATGTGCACGTATTCACTTACTTCAATCTTCTCCCCGATCTTACCCACCAGTTCAACGATCTTGTCATTCTGGGTCAACGATCCTTCCTTCAACGCCAGCAGCGCTTCCTTAGTATCCGGTTTTGCGGAAAAGGCCCTCTCAGCTAAGTGCTTTCCAAGCGCCTGAAATTCTTCATTCTTGGCAACAAAGTCGGTTTCGCAGTTCAGGGCGATCAGCACGGCCTCTGTTTTATCATCACTCACTTTCACAAATACCGACCCTTCGGTTGCATCTTTATCAGAGCGGGAAGCAGAAACCTTCTGGCCTTTTTTTCTCAATATTTCAATGGCTTTCTCGAAGTCGCCATTGGCTTCGGTAAGCGCCTTCTTGCAATCCATCATACCGGCACCGGTCATCTGCCGGAGCTTGTTTACATCTTGTGCTGAAATCATACTTGCTAAACTATTTATGTTCTACGTTGTCCTGTTCTATTAATGGATCTCACTAAAAAAATAAACATCGACCGGAAGCCGATGTTTACCTGATATCATCATCGAAACTATTTGGCTTCTTCTACGGCCGCTTCGTCAACCTTGCGCTTCTCCTCCTCTTCCTTCTTTAAGTTCGCATCCTCCTTATCGCGTTTCCGCTCCATCAGACCTTCTTCGATTACTTCACCAATATATTTAGTGATCAGCGAAATGGATTTGAAGGCATCGTCATTTGCCGGGATGGGGAAATCAACCACACTCGGATCGGAGTTGGTATCTACCATGGCGAAAACGGGAATATTCAGTTTCTGCGCTTCTGCTACGGCAATGTGCTCGCGCTTCACATCAATTACAAACAATGCTGCCGGCAACCGGTTAAGATCCACGATACCGCCCAATTGTTTCTCCAGCTTCGCCTTCTCACGGGTCAGCATCAGGCGTTCCTTCTTCTGAAGGTTCTGCGCTGATTCATCCTTCATCAATTTATCAATCTGCGAAAGTTTCTTCAACGACTTGCGGATGGTTGCAAAGTTGGTGAGCATACCACCCAGCCACCGCTCGGTAACGTAGGGCATGTTTAACCGTTTTGCTTCTTCGGTTACAATGTCCTTCGCCTGCTTTTTGGTGGCTACGAACATGATTTTGCGGCCGGAACGCACAATGTTTTTAAGTGCGAAGGCGGCTTCATCCAGGCAGGTTACCGTTTTGTTTAGGTCAATAATATGGATGCCGTTATTTTCCATGAAGATGTACTCGGCCATCTTCGGGTTCCACTTACGGGTTAAGTGCCCGAAGTGCACGCCTGCATCCAGTAAATCCTGATAGGTTAATTTCTTTGCCATGTTGCTGTTTTTTCCGGTTAACGTTTGCTGAATTGGAATCTCCTTCTTGCCTTTCTGCGACCATACTTTTTACGTTCCACCATTCGGCTGTCGCGTGTTACGAAGCCCTCTTTACGCAGCACGGGTTTATGTTCTCCGTTTACGGTAACGAGCGCCCGGGCAATACCCAGCCTGACAGCCTCAGCCTGGCCTTTAATACCGCCCCCTTCAACATTAACAGTAACATCGTATTGGTTCTCGGCTTTAAGCGCCACCAGGGGCTGCTTAACCAGTGTCTGGTGAATCTCAGAAAGAAAATATTCCTTGAGATCACGGGCGTTTACTTTTATTTCACCTTTCCCCGGGGTTACGTAAACCCTGGCTACAGAAGTCTTTCTTCTACCCGTTGCGTTGACAATCTCCATGTATTAAAACTTTATTTCTTTTGGTTGCTGTGCTGTGTGCGGATGTTCGGTCCCCGCATAAACGTGAAGGCTGCGGAATAATTCACGACCCAGCCGGTTTTTTGGCAACATGCCCCGAACAGCATGCTCAACCAGTCGTTCCGGGTGTTTGGAACGGATTTGTGCAGGCGTATGCTCACGCTGCCCGCCATTGTACCCGGAGTGCGTAAAAATCACCCGGTCCGTCCATTTTTTACCGGTCATCCTCACCTTTTCGGCATTGATAACCACCACATTATCTCCACAGTCGGTATGCGGTGTGTAGCTGGTTTTGTGTTTACCCCGGATGATACCGGCTACCTGGCTGGCAACCCGGCCCAGTACTTTGTCTTTCGCATCGACCAGCACCCACCCTTTTTCCACGGTGGCCTTGTTGGCGAAAACTGTTTTATAGCTCTGATGATCCACGTTTTTAGCGTTAAAAAACAATAAAATGAACCCTTCCTTAAAAAAGGGACACAAAGGTAAACGGATGAGGTCTGAAATACAAATTGGATCCGATTTTTGAGGAGTTGCACGAACCCCCGGGCCCCTTACGGATTCAATTCCAGCTGCCGTATCAGTGCCTTGATGTCTTTAGGATAAGGAGCAGTTAATGTGATGACCTCCCCTTCCAGGTTTTTAAAAGAAAGTTGTGCGGCATGGAGCGCCATACGTTTGATCAGGGGTTGTTCTTCCGTGAATCTTTTGAGGCTGAACTCCTTCTTTACTGCAGAAAGATAAAACGGTTTGCCCCCGTAAAGTTCATCTCCGGTAATCGGGGCGCCCAGGCAAGCCAGGTGAACCCGGATCTGATGCATGCGGCCGGTAACCGGTCTGCACTCCACCAGGGTATGGGCTCGAAAGGTTTCTATGGTGTGAACGCCCGTTTCGGCCGGTTTGCCGTGGCTCCGGCTGACTTTTACGCGGCCATCATTTTGCTTCAAAATGGGTTCATCCACAACCGTACTGTCAAAGTGATGGATTCCCTCGGTTACTGCATGATATAGTTTAACCACTTCCCGGTTTTGAAATTGCAGGCTCAGGTGCCTGTAGGCTGCTGCATTTTTTGCAAACACCATAACGCCCGAAGTATGTTTATCCAGCCGGTGGCAGGCTTGCGCTTCGGGTGAGTACGCCTTCGCCAGCGCCAGCAAATGTACCGGCTCATTCCGATCCTTCAGCGTTGCGATAAACGGAGGTTTGTTGATGCCTATGTAGTCCTTATCCTCCCACAGAATCAGGGAATCAAATCGAAATTTAGTACTCACGACAATTGGGTGAATCCTGCACTGGTTATCTCAACATTTACCCTGGCTCGACCAAATCAGGCTTAACGCGAGGCAATTTAAAACTAAAATCTGCACCTTTGTTGGGTTCACTTTTTACCTCGGCCCGGGTGTTATGGTTTTCAAGGATATGTTTTACGATGGCAAGGCCTAGCCCGGTTCCTCCTTTTTCACGGCTCCGGCTTTTATCTACCCGGTAGAAACGTTCAAATATCCGCGGCAGGTGTTCCTGAGGGATGCCTTCGCCAAAATCGCGAACATGTGTTACTGCGTGTTTCTTTCCGATTTCAAACCGAACAATCACTTCACCTCCTTCATACGAATGCTTTATGGCATTCATCACCAGGTTAGTCATTACCTGATAAATGCGTTGCCAGTCGGCATACACGGTAACTTTTTTATGCTCACTTTCTATATGTAATTTAATGTTGCGCTTCTCAGCTTTTTCTTCAAGTTGATCAAAAACTTCTTCGGTGAGTTTGTACAGGTCGATCGTTTCAAAATGCATTTTGATTTGCCCGGTTTCGATGTGCGAAAGGGTGAGCAAATCCTGAACCAGCGCATCCAATCCATCGAGGCTTTTTGCGGCCTTCTTTAAAAATTTGCTGCGTACCGACTTATCATCCATGGCGCCATCCAACAACGTGTGCACAAACCCCTGGGCTGCAAAGATGGGTGTCTTCAGTTCGTGGGATACATCGGCAATAAACTCTTTTCGAAAGGCTTCAAGTTTTCTCAATTCATCAATTTCCTTTTGCTTCAGTTCGGCAAAGGAATAGATCTCCTCATTGATTGTTTCCAGGGGATTGAAAATTCCTGATTTCTGCTTGTTGATTTTATTCAGCTCTTTCTTCCGGAGTTTCTCCATGAGTTTATAAATTTTTCTGATCTCCCGGAAAATGAGGAATTCCAGTACGATATACGCCAGCAGGTAGGATACCGAAAAACTGATAAAGAAAGCAACCAGTAAAACTACCTGGTTCTCTTCCATCAGCAACAGGAATAACGTGGTAATTACCGAAATGCAGACGGCCAGCAAAAGGGCCAGTACCCGCGAACTATAAACCATGCGGCAAATTCAGGATTTAAAATCCAAAATTCAATTCCTGCCCAAGCCGGTCAGCCAAAATCAATTCAGGCTGAATTTGTAGCCCACGCCTTTAACGGTGGTAATGTAGTCTTCACCAATCTTTTCCCTCACTTTCCGGATGTGTACGTCTACCGTGCGGGCAAGCACATACACATCAGAACCCCAGATATTCTGCAGGAGGTCTTCGCGGCTGAACACTTTGTTTGGATTTTGAGCAAGGAAGTAAAGCAATTCAAACTCTTTCTTGGGAAGGTTAATTTCCCGATCCTTTACTTTAATGGTATAGCTTGTTCTGTCAATAGTCAAATCCCCGATTGTGATGTCATTCGAAGCGCCTGTCTTCTTGGTATCCCTCCTGAAAAGCGCCCCGATGCGGCTAACCAGTGCCCTGGGCTTAATGGGTTTTGTGATGTAATCGTCAGCCCCGATATCAAACGCAGCTACTTCGGAATATTCTTCTGAGCGGGCCGTTAAAAACACGATAAAGGTTTTTTGAAGTTCGGGCAGTTCGCGCAACAGCCGGCATGTTTCAACACCATCCATTTTGGGCATCATAATGTCAAGCAAAACCAGGTCGGGCTGAAACCTGCGTGCTATCTCCACGGCCCGGTTTCCGTCTCCGGCCGTTTTTACTTCGTACCCGCTCTTCTCCAGATTATATTTAAGAAGTTCCTGAATGGGTTCTTCATCGTCTACCACAAGCACCTTGTACACCGGCTTGTTCGCCATAATCGTTAATTTTTCGCTTCAAAAGTAGACAGAAAACGATCCTTAAAAAACCGCTCATCTAATATTAACAATTCCTTAATCCGCTTTTGAACGTGAATTTATAAAAACGGATGAGCCTTCGTCAGGTGCATGATATAGCTCCTCAAATCGGAATTGAATAGGTTCTTCCACTCTTCCCGGAAATCATCCTGCCGGGACCGGTACCGTTTAAAGCTCATAAAGTAAGCGTTGTTGGGGAGTACGTTTTTATACAGTTCGGAAGGTTTACTTAGCGTTGTGAGTTCCAGGGTGTCGGAAGTTTGTATAATGTTGCCGATCGCCTGCTTTTTTAGTTTCAGCTTTTCTTCAGGCGGAAAGTGCTGAATGGCGCTATACATGCTGTCCAGGTAATCGAAGCCACGCAACATGTGGTCCACATACGCTCTGAACTCTCTGTCATCGGTTACAAACTGCCGGTACTCTTTGCTTTCCTTTCCGAAATAATAAATCAAGAATTCCTCAGCCCCCTGGTCGCCAATAAACGAGGCCAGGTTTTCATTAAAATCGATGCTGTCTTTTATAAAAATGCTGGCGTGTACCATTTCGTGAATAATAAGGCTGGCCAGATCGCCCTCATTACGTTCCAGCATTTTGCTCAGTATCGGATCGGTAAACCAGCCAAGCGTTGACCAACCACCCGGATTGCGGATGCTTGCATCCCAACCGTCCTTTTCCAACCGGGTCTTTTCTTTTACGGCAAGGTCTTTATTGAAAAAGCCCTTGTACGGAACCTTTCCTAATACCGGAAATTCCCACTGTTTTTCTTCCAATCGGAAGGGCTCACAGGCAGTTACAACCCACATAATCTCCTCACCCTGCTGATCGTACACCGTCTTGTAATTTTTAGTATCCTTCAGCCCAAGCGAATCGATGGCATACTGGCGTATTGCATCTACCAGGATAAGTTTCCGCTTCAGCGAATCAGGAAACTGGTCATCGGCAAGCACATCAGGGATGGGCCTTGCCTTCCGGATGATAGTAACCTGGCCGATCGCCTGACGCAGGCCATAACTGAGCAAGTCATAATAAACAAATGCCAGGGCGAGCAGCAGAGCCAACACCACAAGCACTACTTTCCTAAGCATAGTAAAAACAACAGGGTGCAATTTACACGAAAGGACCGATCGGGCATGACTGACAACTGTTGTCGCACTTTTGTCATTGCATTTGTTTTTGGGGGTTAGTGTAGTAATTTCAACCCGCTAAGTAAACGCAAAGCAATTAAGCCACATTAAGCGCATACCATATATGAACGACACAAAAGAAAAGTTAAAGGCCCTTCAGCTAACCATCGACAAGCTTGAAAAAACCTATGGTAAAGGAGCGGTAATGAAGTTAAGCGATGAGAAGATCATGGACATTCCCGCCATTTCCACCGGATCCCTCGGATTAGACGTTGCGCTGGGTATAGGCGGCATTCCTCGTGGCCGCGTAACAGAAATTTACGGGCCTGAATCATCGGGTAAGACAACCCTTACTATGCACATGATTGCTGAAGCGCAAAAGAAAGGCGGGCTGGCTGCATTCATTGATGCCGAACACGCCTTTGATAAGGCGTATGCCGAAAAACTGGGGATTGATACCGAAAACCTTCTTATCTCTCAACCCGACAATGGCGAGCAGGCCCTCGAAATTGCCGACCACCTGATTCGCTCAGGCGCGATTGATATCATTGTAATTGACTCGGTAGCAGCCCTTGTGCCCAAAGGTGAACTTGAGGGCGAAATGGGCGACAGCAAGATGGGCCTGCAAGCCAGGCTCATGTCACAGGCTCTGCGAAAATTAACCGGCACCATCAGTAAAACCGGTTGCGCGTGTGTGTTCATTAACCAACTACGCGAAAAGATCGGCATCATGTTCGGCAATCCTGAAACAACCACCGGGGGTAATGCCCTGAAGTTTTATGCTTCCGTGCGTCTGGACATCCGCAGAATCGGGCAGATTAAGGAGGCCGCTGACGACATTACCGGAAACCGTGTTAAAGTTAAGGTTGTAAAGAACAAAGTTGCCCCTCCTTTTAAGGTGGTTGAATTTGATATTATGTATGGAAAGGGCATTTCCAAGTCGGGCGAAATTGTTGACCTGGGTGTGGAACTGAATATCCTTCAGAAGTCAGGCTCCTGGTTTTCATACGAAGGCAACAAACTCGGCCAGGGACGCGATGCGGTAAAACAACTCATCGAAGACAACCCCGAACTGATGGAGGAACTGGAAAAGAAAATCAAGGAAAAGCTGAACAGCTTTGACGGAAAGAAATCCGTGGAAGAAAAATAACCAGGCTTTTTCCTGCTGTTAACTCAGGCCCGGATGGCAATTACCGGGTCAAGCCGGGCAGCCACAGCTGCAGGTACAATTCCGGATACCAGGCCGATAACGCTGGAAACCCCAAGACCCAGGATAACATTTTTAGCCGATAAGGTAACAACCAGGCTACCCATCGGGATAAGTGTTATCAGGAGGGTGAGAAACAACCCGGCCAGCCCTCCGATCATGCTGAGAAAAACCGCTTCAAACAAGAATTGAAACAAAATGAAGTAGTTCTTCGCACCCATTGATTTCTGCAACCCGATTATAGGCGTACGCTCCTTTACCGAAACAAACATGATGTTGGCAATACCAAAACCACCAACCAGCATCGAAAATCCACCGATTATCCATCCGGCAATGCCAACCACATCAAACACTCCGCTGATTACATTCATGATGGCCTCGGGCCGGTTAATGGCAAAGTTGTCTTTTTGCATTGGTCGAACACCCCGCTTACCCCGAAGCATGCCGCGGACTTCATTCTCCAGTTCCACCAATCCAATGTCCGTATCAAAACATTTTAATAAAGGATTCTGTTTCATTCCAGCGTCCTGTTCCGGTTTGATAGAGTTTCCGGAAAGCACTATACGGGATGATCACTGCGTAGTCATTGCTGTTGTTGCCGAAAAATCCTGCACCTTCCTCTTTAACAACACCGACTACATTAAACTGCACATTCTTTACTTTAATTGGTTTACCGATAGCATCCTCATCATTTGGAAACAACGCTTTGGCAACCTGGAAACCGATAATGGCAACATTGCGGCCTGCACCCAGCTCATCCAGGGTCAGGTACCTTCCCTTTTCAACGGGTACTTCAAATATCCTTTCATAGCCTTCGCTGCCACCCACCAACCGCACCTGCCCTATGCTGTTGTTATCACGCTTAATAATCACGTTATCCCGTTCAGACCCGATGGCGATGGAGCTTGCGTGCTTTAAATTCTGCTGCAGCATTTTATACTCCGCATACGAGGGGGTTGGCCGCCTCCAGAATTCCCACCACTTATATTGGCCGTCATTATCGGCCAACCAGGGCCATTTTTCAACATAGATGACACCGCTGCCGATAAAATTCAGACTGTCCTTAATGTTCTTTTCAAGCGAATCGACCAGCGTCAGTACCGTAATGATGGCAAAAATACCAATGGTTACACCCAGCAGACTGAGAACGGTACGCAAAATGTTCGATTTGAGGGCCCTCCACGCAAAGCGAAAACTCTCGTAAATCTGACGCAGGGTAAACATGATTGTAATTTAACGCGGGTTACAAGTTTTGGGTTAGTCGGTTTCACTGATTTGGAATTACGCTTTTCAGACTCAAAAACCATGTTTATTGTTATATGGCCTCCAGAACTAAAAAACCGTCTAACTTCGCAAATCTCAAGGATTGCCTTATTTTTGCAACCTTAAAAAAATAAACCGTTCATTGGGCATCCTTTGCTTTCGAAATTATGAAGCTATCTGAATTTAAATTCGATCTCCCCAACAACCTGATTGCCTTACGCCCTGCCGAAAACCGCGATGAATCCCGCATGATGGTGATCCACAAGGATACCGGAAAGATCGAACATAAAATTTTCAAGGACATTGTTACCTACTTCGGCAATGGCGATATCATGGTTGCCAACGATACTATGGTTTTTCCGGCCCGACTTTACGGGCGAAAGGAAAAAACCGGGGCCAAAATCGAAGTATTCCTGCTTCGCGAACTGAATGCCGAAATGCACCTGTGGGATGTTCTGGTGGATCCAGCCAGAAAAATACGGGTAGGCAACAAACTGTACTTTGGCAATGGCGACCTGGTGGCCGAAGTAATTGACAATACCACCTCACGCGGCCGCACCATCCGCTTTCTTTTTGATGGTGATGCCGCTGCATTTGACAAAGTGATTGAAACACTGGGCGAGACCCCCTTGCCAAAATACATCAAACGAAAAATTGAACCTGAAGATAAAGAGCGCTTTCAAACCATTTTTGCAAAACACAAAGGCGCAGTATCAGCACCAACGGCCGGCATGCACTTTACACGCCAGCTTGTTAAGCGTTTACAAATAAAAGGCGTGGATTTGGCTTTTATCACCCTTCACATCGGACTGGGCACTTTCCGCAATGTGGACGTTGAAGACCTGACTAAACACAAAATGGATTCAGAGAACTTTATTGTAGGTACCGATTGTGTGGCCAGGGTTAATAAAGCGCTCGAAAACAAAAACAGGGTATGCGCCATCGGCACCACCGTTGCACGAGCCCTGGAGTCATCCGTATCAGCAACAAACCGGTTGAAGATGAAGGAAGGATGGACGGATAAGTTCATATTCCCGCCTTACGATTTTAAAATATGCAATGCCATGATCACCAACTTTCATATGCCAGAGTCAACCTTGTTGATGATGGCGGCTGCTTTTGGAGGATACAACCTGATTATGGAGGCTTATAAAGTTGCCAAAAAGGAAAAGTACAAATTCCTTACCTATGGCGACTCGATGCTGATTATCTGACCATTACTTTACTTCGCGGATTAAGTACAGAAACAAGGCGATGGCAACCGGATAGATCAGGAAATACTGCATCGATGGCCGGAATATAGTAAAGAACATGCTGAAGGGCGAGAACAGCAGCAGCAACCCGGCTGTAACTATCAGAATTTTCTTCCACCTGACAATGGGTTCCTGGATGACGATAAACAACCGGTAAACCAGGTAGGTAACTACCAGTACATTAAAAGCAATCAGAAACAGTCTTAAGAGTACCATTCAATTTTGGTATTTTACGGAAAGTTATGAACAATACCGAACACGCTATTATTGTAGCTGGTGGCAAGGGCACCCGTATTAAGAGCAAAGTGCCCAAGCAATTTCTTGACGTGGGCGGCCTCCCGATACTCATGCGCACCATTAATGCATTCTACTCCTACTCCCCCGAAATAAAGATTGTTGTGGTGCTGCCGGAAGACGATTTTCAACTGTGGAATGAACTATGCACCCTGCACAACTATCAAAAACCACTTATTTTACAACCGGGTGGCGAAACCCGGTTTCAGTCTGTTAAAAATGGACTTGCGAAAATCGGGGATGAAGGACTTGTTGCTATCCATGATGGTGTAAGGCCGCTGGTAAGTGTCGCTTTGATTGCTGCCTCGTTCAGACTGGCTTCCCAACATGGCTCGGCTGTGGCTGCGGTTCGGCTAAAGGAATCCATTCGCATGACTGACCAGGACAGCACGCGTGCGATGGACCGCTCAACGTTCCGGTTGATACAAACCCCGCAAACCTTCAAGGTAAGTCTGATCAAACACGCGTATCAGGTTAAAGAAGATGCCACCCTAACCGATGATGCCAGCGTAGCCGAACGGGTTGGCCACACCATATCGCTATTCGAAGGCAGCTACGAAAACATTAAAATTACCACAGCCGAAGACCTTGTAATAGCAGAAGCACTTCTTGGAGCCCGAAAATAAAAAACCGGCAGAGCCGGCTACGAATTTCGTTTAAGCACCCCTGCGGTTAATATTCATCTTCATTAAAGAAAAAGTCCTCTTTGGTCGGATAATCCGGCCAGATTTCTTCAATGCTTTCATACGGCTGACCATCATCTTCCAACTCCTGCAAATTCTCAACCACTTCGAGCGGTGCCCCGGAACGGATAGAATAATCAATCAACTCATCTTTGGTAGCAGGCCAGGGTGCATCTTCCAGATACGAAGCAAGTTCAAGTGTCCAATACATACGGGTACCTCCCTTTAATTTTCCGCAAAAATAGAATTAATTAATCAACAGGCAACTTTTGGCGGGATGGCTGTTTTTTGCCTACATCGGCAAACAAAAGGCCGGGTAACCAACGAGCCGGCCAATTGCCAGTTACACGAAATACCCCATATTTGCAGCCTGATTTGCCACCTTGGCAAACGTTTAATGAAACACGAATGGCTGACGAAAAAATAATTTTCTCCATGACCGGGGTAAACAAAATTTACCCCCCCAACAAACAGGTATTAAAAGACATATACCTCTCCTTTTTCTATGGTGCAAAAATAGGTGTGCTGGGGCTCAACGGCTCCGGTAAGTCATCGCTGCTGCGCATCATTGCCGGTATCGATAAGGAGTTTCAGGGCGAGGTGGTTTCCGACCTTTCTTTTTCGGTAGGCCTGCTGGAACAGGAGCCTAAACTGGATAAATCAAAGACGGTTCGCGAAATCGTGGAAGAAGGAGTAAAAGAAATCGTTGCTCTTTTAAAAGAGTTTGAAGCCGTAAACGAAAAGTTTGCCGATCCGGCTGTGATGGAAAATCCGGATGCCATGGAAAAATTAATTGCCCGGCAGGGCGCAATCCAGGAGAAACTTGACACCATCGGTGCCTGGGAACTTGATCACAAACTGGAACGTGCCATGGATGCCCTGCGCTGTCCCCCACCTGAAGCAAAGGTTGAATTTCTTTCCGGAGGTGAAAAGCGAAGGGTAGCCCTTTGCCGGTTGCTGTTGCAGGAACCTGATGTACTGCTGCTGGACGAGCCCACCAACCACCTCGATGCAGAGTCTGTTCTGTGGCTGGAGCAACACCTCAAGCAATACAAAGGAACCGTAATTGCTGTAACGCACGATCGGTACTTTCTGGATAACGTAGCCGGTTGGATTCTGGAGCTCGACCGTGGAGAAGGAATTCCGTGGAAAGGAAATTACTCGTCATGGCTCGATCAGAAACAGAAGCGACTTGCACAGGAAGAAAAAACGGAATCGAAACGGCAAAAAGCGCTTGAGCGTGAGTTGGAATGGGTGCGCATGAGCCCGAAGGGCCGGCATGCAAAAGGAAAAGCCCGTTTGAATGCTTACGAAAAGTTATTGACCCAGGAAGTAAAAGAACGCGAAGAGAAACTGGAACTATATATCCCCCCCGGCCCGCGCCTTGGCCATAAAGTAATTGAAGCAAAGGGCGTTTCAAAAGCGTTTGGCGACAAGCTGCTGATGGAAAACCTCACCTTTGCGCTGCCACCGGCCGGTATTGTGGGAATTATTGGTCCGAATGGTGCCGGTAAAACAACCCTGTTCAAAATGATTATCGGCAAAGAAAAACCCGATGCCGGAACCTTTGAAGTAGGTGAAACCGTGCAGATAGCCTACGTTGACCAGGAACACGATGACCTGAAACCAGAAGATACCGTATGGCAGGCCATAACCGGTGGTAATGATATTATTGTACTGGGTGGAAAGGAGATGAATTCGCGCGCCTATGTTGGTAAATTCAACTTTAATGGCACCGATCAACAGCGCAAGATCAAAGAACTATCCGGAGGTATGCGCAACCGGGTTCATCTTGCCATCGCCCTCAAGCAAGGTGGTAACCTGCTGCTGCTCGATGAACCCACCAACGACCTTGACGTAAATACCCTACGGGCCCTGGAAGAAGCTCTTGAGAACTTTGCCGGCTGCGCGGTAATCATCTCGCACGACCGCTGGTTTTTGGACCGGGTGTGCACCCATATTCTTGCCTTTGAAGGCGACTCGCAGGTTTACTGGTTTGAAGGAACGTTTAGCGAATACGAAGAGAACAAGAAAAAACGGTTGGGCGATGACCAGCCGCACCGGATCAAGTATAAAAAACTTGTTAGCTAATGAACCTGTACGGATGTTCAATAAGATTGAAATTAAAAGAGCGGCATCCCCGCTCTTTTTTTGTTATAAATACCTTAACTCTACTCCGCATCAGGGGTTGAACCAGCCATCCGGATTCTCTTCTTCTTTGCCGCTTCATGCCTGCGTCTTGCTGGTTGGCTAAGTCCATCATTCGCTTCCTCTTCACGGGCAGCCTTAATGCGGGCATACTTAACACGCGCCTGCTTAACCCGGTGCTTTTTTACCCGTTCATGCTTAATGCGTGCCTGCTTGATCCGCATCTGTTCTTGTCGTTGTTGATTGAGACGCGCCTGCTCAATACGTTGATTGTTACTACCTGCTTGCCGCAGGTGCTCCCGTTGCGCAATGAGCACCCCTTCGCGTTGCTCAAGCCCCGGCCGATGCTGGGCGTTAACCTTACTCATAATGCCCATCATCCCGATGAACATCATAATCATCACGATTTTCATACCCTTGATGTTTTGTTTAATGCCCATTGGATTCAATCCACTGCCTGAAGTTTAAGCATCTATTTGCCTAATTTTACCGGTGGAATTTTACTTGAATCAAATGAAGGGAATTACCACTATTACTTTGCTCGTCCTCTCCAACGCCTTTATGACGCTGGCCTGGTATGGCCACCTCAGGTTTAAGGAGATGAAGTGGAGCCAGGGTTTGCCACTATTCACCATCATCCTCATCAGTTGGGGTATTGCCTTTTTTGAATACCTTCTTCAGGTACCCGCCAACCGCATTGGCTTCAAGGCCTACGGAGGCCCGTTTTCACTGGTTCAGTTAAAAGTAATCCAGGAGGTGATTACCCTGGCTGTCTTTGTGGGATTTTCGCTGCTTGTATTTAAAAATGAAACGTTCCGCTGGAATCACATCATCGGATTTGCCTTCCTTATTCTGGCGGTTTACTTTATTTTTAAAAAATAGCCGGAATGATCCGCCATTAAACCATCTTTTCGCCTGGCCTGGTCTTCCAACGTTCATGCATCCACACCCATTGCTCCGGATGCTTACGGATCTCAGCCTCAATGATTGCAGTAAATTTTTGTGTATTGGCAACAATATCCTGTTCCTCGTTTCCGGTCCGGATCAATTCTACTTCCGGGTAGCAATTGATCTCCTGCAATCCGTCCAAACGCAAATGCAAAAAAACCGGCACTACGGCTGCTCCTGTCTTGAGTGCAAGAACGGCTGCTCCGATGGGCGTTGCACACGGCCTTCCGAAAAAATCAACAAACACACTTTTTACCCGTGTATCCTGATCAATCAAAATAGCCATGGTACCGCCCGACTTCAGTGTTTTAAGTAACCGCACTGTTTCTTTACCCCTTTCAATAGCGGAAGCCCCAAGCTTACTGCGCTGTCGCCAAAGCAGCTGCGTTAAACGGGCATCCTTCATTACTGTGCCGATAATCAGCGGCTTATATCCCCTTACGGCCATTTCGGTGGCGCATAACTCAAATGCTCCGATGTGTGCTGTGAGAAAAATTACACCTCTGTTCAGGGCGTATGCTTTTTCAAGATTCTCAGCTCCGTTAACTACACGAAGCTTTTCGTATGCATCGCGTTGCGTAATCCGGTACGATCGGACCACATCCCCCGCATTCTTGCCCACCATAACAAAGACTTTTCTGGCCAGTGAGCGGATTGCTTGTGGGTTCATTTCGTGACCAAAAGCCAATGTAAGGTTAGCAAGTGCAATTCTTCGCGATTGAGAAGCCAGGTGATAGCCAAGCCCTCCCAGGAAACCAAATAAAGCCAACCAGTTTTTGCGAGGCACTATGGCTGATACGCTTATTAAAAAACGGATCACTATGTATAACATAGTGTAGCGAATCTTTCTACGCAGTCGTTTCCACTTCTTCATGACGCGCTAAGATAGCAGAATTGCAGCTTGCTCATTACCTTTGATTACTTCCGTTATGAAAACACTGTGTATTATTCGCCATGCAAAGTCAAGCTGGGATGACGCTGGACTGAGCGATTTCGAAAGGCCGCTCAATGAACGCGGTAAGAACGATGCACCCCGCATGGGTAAGCGATTAAAAGAACGGGGCCTGAAACCCGAGCTGATAGTAAGCAGCCCGGCAAAACGGGCCCATTCAACAAGCAAGCGAATTGCAAGAGAACTGCAGTATGCTGAAAAAAATATACTGCCAGAAAAGCGGTTATACCATGCCGATTCAGAAACCATCCTGGAGGTAATCCGAAACCTGGACAACCGGTATAAAACCGTAATGGTATTTGGTCATAACCCGGGCCTCACGGATTTTGTAAACGATGTGCTGCATGCCGACCTGCCCAACCTGCCCACATGCGGTGTGGTTGCTGCTCGCTTCCAAACCGATTCCTGGGAAAAAGCAGATGCCGGTAATTGCCGGTTGTGGTTTGTTGACTTTCCCAAAAACCCGGAGGATTAAAACTTCATTGGGTTAAAATCCCATACCCGCTTTTTTAAAATTCCAAATTCCTTAAACCGATATCCTATAAGAATCTTATACAGATTGGTGGAATTGGACACGCGCACATCTTCGAAGGTAACAATCCGGGTCTGCACCGAAAGCCCGATGCCACCGAAAAACCGATCGCTGTTATACCCTATTGCAGTCCGAAGGGTAGCTGTGCTGTTAATGCTGATGTCGTTACGCTTCAACCCGGAGCCCTCCTCGTAGCTAATCCAATGATGAGCCGGTCCAATGGCCACCGAACCATTCAGGAAGAACTTTCTCCATACCAGGTTGTAGGAATATCCGGGTGCAATGCTCAGGGTTGTGTACTGAAGTTTTCGAAATCCTGAGCCTGTTCCTATTGTGTTTTGAGCATCGGGGGTTAATAAAGCCGAATCAGCAGTCAGCTTAAAGGAATTTAGGGTGCCATAAAGTAAAAATGAGCCCTTGCTCCGCAACTGACGTTCAGCATACGTGAATGATGAACGTAACGAAAACTTTCGGTGGTTAAATATCCAGACTCCCGAAATACCATAATTACGGGTAGCCAGGTCGGAACGTTGAAAATAGGGAGAACCGGGAGGCACCGGGTTGTCGCTGTCTTTGATATAAAATCCCTGATACTTCTGATAGTACAGGTCCGCTCCCCATTTCTTGGACAGAATGTTCAACTGCAAATCGCGGGCTGATGTCTCGCCATAAATGGACTTACTGCTCTCCTCCAGCGGAATGGCAAAGGTAAGTTCAAATCCCAATTCGAACAGGTAGAACCCTGCACCGAGTGTAAAGCGATTGTTTGGAATAAATTCAACCTTCCTATCGGATTCATCATAGTCCTGAATATCAAAAGTAAGGGAGCGCTGCTTTAACACCGGCCAAATGAAAAAGTGATCCGGGTATTCCTGGATGTAATACGAACGAAGGGAGTCCGGCTGTTGGGCAAAACCGGAGCACACGCTGAACGCGACCAACAGGAGAGCTGGGAAGGTTTTCAAAGAATGTACTCGCTAAGGTCCTTATTCTTTAAGAGTGTGCTGAGTTTCTCATTAACCAGGTTGGCGTCAATACCAATGTGCGAATTCGCTTGAATTTTATCGGGCACATCAAACAAAAACTCATTCAGCAATCGGCTCATCACAGTTTGCAGCCGCCTGGCTCCGATGTTTTCAACTTCAGCATTAAGAGTAAAGGCCGTTCGGGCAATCTCATCAAGGGCATCATCCGTAAACGCGATCGAAACTCCCTCTGCCTCGAACAAGGCCTGGTATTGGCGTGTAAGTGCATTTCGCGGCTCTTTTAATATGCGCACAAAGTCATCCTGCGTAAGGTTGCTGAGTTCAACCCGAATTGGAAACCTGCCCTGCAACTCGGGAATGAGATCAGACGGTTTGCTGATGTGAAAAGCTCCCGCAGCAATAAACAACACATGGTCGGTTTTCATTACGCCATACTTGGTATTCACCGTGCTCCCCTCCACGATCGGGAGCAAGTCGCGTTGTACACCCTCCCGGCTCACATCCGGACCACCGCCACCCTTTTTATACCCCGAAGCCACTTTATCAATCTCGTCAATAAAAATAATGCCTGAGTTTTCAGCCAGCCGGATGGCCTCATCCTTCACTTCGTCCATATCAATAAGACGGGCGGCTTCTTCTTCCAACAACACCTGACGTGCCTCAGCAACGGTTACTTTTTTCTTTTTGGCCTTTTTGGGCATCATGCCGCTCAGCATTTCCTGTAAATTCATCATCGATACTTCATCCATCATGCCGGCCCCGATCATGCCGATATTCGGATTGCCGGAAGGTTTGATGGTGATCTCAATCTTGCGTCCCTCCAGTTCGCCATTTCTAAGCTTCTCGCGGAACACCTGCCGGGTGCGTTCATTCAATTCAAAATCGGTGACTGGCGTTTCATTGGCTGAGTCTTCTGCCTGCCCCCCGAAACCCGTACGCATCGGCTGTTGCCGCAGCGGTGGGATAAGGGCATCCAGAATAGTGTCTTCAACGAGTTGTGCCGCCTTGTCTCGCACCTCTTCTTTTTTACGCGCTTTAACCTGGTTAACCGATTGTTCCGCCAGATCGCGCACCATGCTCTCCACATCGCGCCCTACATACCCTACTTCCGTAAACTTTGAGGCTTCAACTTTTACAAAGGGGGCATCCGCTAGTTTAGCCAGCCTGCGGGCTATTTCTGTTTTACCCACACCGGTAGCCCCAATCATCAGGATGTTATTTGGAATAATCTCGGAGCGTAACTCTGCCTGGGCATTCATCCGTCTCCACCGGTTACGCAATGCTATGGCCACGTTGCGTTTGGCTTCCGCCTGCCCAACAATGTATTTATCCAATTCGTCAACAATTTGTTGGGGTGTTAAATAATCTTGATGCATCATAGTTCCGTTTTTTTCATCAGCAATGCTTTTGTATTTACATTTAGGGTAACCGAATAGGCGGCATTACCAGCACTGTAGCTGGCCCGGCTTGCCACACATTCAACCTGCTTCATACGGACGGAAAAACCAAGCGTGAGGCCACGCATACCGCTTCCATCCGCATTGGCCAACTCCTGCTGCCGAAGGCCATTATAGCCCATCAGCAAGTTGACGTTTTTATGAATAAGTACCTCAAAGCCCATGGTAACGTGTTGCATTATTTTATTTACCGAAGAGAGATCATCGTCCGGATCTGCCGGATCATCATACGCCTTACCCAGCCGCGCAAGATTGTAAATGGTGAGCGAAAACCGCAAGGGCATATGTTCCGGTTTAATGGTTGTGCCCAATTGAACATCAAAAGGCAAGTCAGAGTTACTTGTTTCAGAAAACTCATTCAACACAAACCCCAGGTTGCGAATAACCAACCCGGCAGTAATGCCTTTCTTCGGATGAATAAAAACGCCCCCGAGGTCGGTAAGCAAGGCTGAACCACGAAAACCAGCAAGGTTCGAAAATACACCCTTCACACTCGCTCCTACTCTGAATACACCAACCTGGTGCGCTTTGCCGATCACTATTTCCGTCTCACCTGAGTTGAATGTTCCGGTTTCCGATCCGGAGGCATCGTATCCAACCAATTCACCATAATTAAGGTGCCGTACCCCAACTGCAAACACCCCCGCCTGTTTTATTTCTGGGGTGTATAAAAAAGTTGCCTGCCCGATATCAGCCAGGTAAAACAGGTATCCTGCCGAAGCAAGACCTGCAAGCGTATCGCCAACGAGGGCCGGATTATTAAAAACAAAATTTCCATCCCGGTCGGCCAGCGAAACATTTACACCGCCCAACGCAGCCAGCCTTGAGTGAGCCGGAATTTCCAAAAACTGAAATGAGGCATTTCCACCCGTTTGCGCTCTCGCAAGGCTTACCACCAAAACCAACGCTATAACAATACTGCGCTTCAACCTTGCAAGGCTACTTAAATTTTTGCTGACTTTCAGCCTTTAGGCTGGTGATCGGAAAGGACGAACCGGATAGGATGCACAACTTTTTCTTTCATCAAGGCAATTTTCAGTACCTGATCAACGGTATCCACAAAGTGAAACCGCAGACCCTTCAGGTAAGTCTTTTCGATTTCATCAATATCGCGTTTATTCTTACCGCTAAGAATTATCTCCTTGATTCCGCTGCGCTTTGCCGCCAGTATTTTCTCCTTAATGCCACCCACGGGCAGCACCTTACCACGCAGGGTAATTTCACCGGACATGGCCACCCGGGCTTTCACTTTGCGCTGAGTATAGATTGAGGCCAGTGAGGTAAACATGGTGATGCCGGCCGATGGCCCATCTTTCGGCACAGCCCCAGCCGGTACATGCACATGCAGATCGTATTGTTGAAAAATCCGGGGATCAATTCCCAGGCTATCAGCATTTGATTTAAGGTAAGAGAGTGCGGCCATGGCCGATTCCTTCATCACATCACCAAGCTGGCCCGACAGGGTAAGCACACCTTTGCCCTTACTTAGACTCGATTCAACAAATAAAATTTCTCCACCTGCCTGCGTCCACGCAAGGCCTGTAACCACCCCGGCAATGTCATTGCCCTGGTAAAGTTCCTCATCAAAAATTTCAGGGCCCAGCGCCTTACGGATAATCTTATCGTCAACCACTTTGGAATAGGACTCTTCCATAGCAACCGATTTGGCCGTATGCCGGATGATCGCACCGATTTTTCGCTCCAGGTTCCGAACCCCCGATTCGCGGGTATACTGATCAATAATTTTTGCAATGGTCTTGCGGGTAAACTTACAGTCGGCCTCCTTCAGCCCGTGTTCGGCCAGTTGTTTGGGCACCAGGTGGCGAAGAGCTATTTCTGTTTTTTCCTCCAGTGTGTATCCGGTTATTTCAATGATCTCCATCCGGTCGCGCAAGGCCGGATGGATGGTGTCAAGCGAATTTGCCGTTGCAATGAACAGCACTTTGGATAAATCATACTCTACCTCCAGGTAGTTATCGCCAAACGTACTGTTCTGCTCAGGATCCAGAACCTCAAGCAGAGCCGATGACGGATCGCCACGAAAGTCGGAACGCACCTTGTCAATTTCATCAAGAATAAATACCGGGTTTGACGATTGCGACTTTTTGATGTTCTGTAAAATCTTACCCGGCATGGCACCAACATAGGTTTTGCGATGACCCCGTATTTCGGCCTCATCGTGCACTCCCCCCAATGACATGCGTACATACTTACGCCCTAATGCCCTGGCAATGGAACGGCCGAGTGATGTTTTACCAACACCCGGAGGGCCATACAAGCACAGGATTGGTCCCTTCATATCCTGTTTCAATTTCAGAACAGCCAGATACTCCAGAATGCGGGTTTTCACTTTCTCCAGGCCAAAGTGATCGGTATCCAGAATTTTACGCGCCCGTTTCAGATCAAAATCATCTAGCGTGTATTCTCCCCAGGGCAACTCCAGCATAAACTCCACATAGTTCATTACCACCGGATACTCGGCAGCCTGCGGATTGATTCGAAGGAGTTTGTCAAGCTCTTTATTAAAATGATCAGAAACAGCCTTTGCCCATTTCTTCTGTTCGCCCTTTTTGCGGAGTACTTCAATTTCCTTGTCGGGTGTATCGTAGCCCAGTTCATCCTGCAGCACTTTTATTTGCTGCCTTAAGAAGTAATCGCGCTGCTGTTGGTCAATATCGGTGTGAACTTTCTTTTGAATCTCATTTTTGATTTCAAGCATCTGGATTTCCCGCAACATAAACTGCAGGAGCAGCGTGCCGCGGTCAACGATGTTCTCGGTTTCAAGGATTTTCTGCTTATCGGCAACGTCTACATTCAGGTTAGACGATAGGAAATGAATCAGAAAGGGAACGCTCTGAATGTTATCCAAAGCAATTTGTGCCTCCTGTGGAATTTCAGGGTTAAGTTTCAGAATCTTAAAGGCCGATTCTTTCAGCGACTGCACCAATGCCTTTCCTTCCTTTGTTAACTCCAGGGGCGCCTCGCGCTGCAGCGCAACCCGGGCAGTGAGCCACGGTTCCTCCTGAACAAAATCGGTTACATGAAAACGGTTTTTACCCTGGATGATGATGGTGGTGTTTCCATCAGGCAATACAATCATTTTGATGATTCGCGCAACCGACCCGGTGCGGTACAACTCATCGGTTGAAGGCTCCTCGGACTGCGCGTTCTTTTGAGCAACCACACCAATGATACGGTTGCCCTGGTAAGCCTTCTTTACCAGTTTAATGGATTTTTGCCTGCCTACCGTAATGGGAATTACCACACCCGGAAAAAGCACCGTATTCTTTATCGGTAAAATGGAGAGTTCATCGGCCAGGTCTTCAGGTTTAAGATCACTCTCCTGTTCAGGATTTATCATTTGGATCAGTTCATCGCTGTCATCCTGAACGAGTTGTATTGGCATATTTTTAAACATGAACGTGCAGTGTCAAATTGGCATCCTGTATCAGCCTTCCGTGTCTATTGAATATAGAGGCAATACCTTGACAATAGCAATGCCAATACGTTGTAAAAGAAGCAAAATTGTCTCAACTTTATTGAATACCAGTTCTTCAGTTAATCTGGCTTGCGTGAAAACCTATTTTTTTAACTGTTTTATCAGTATTTGCCTGCTTGCCCTTATCCCTGTGCATGCGCAAAAGAAAAAAGAAAAATTGAAGAGCGCAGGTGTGGTACAACTGAACGATAGCCTGACAACCTACAGCCAATCTGACATTTTCACCTTCCCAAACATCAATAAAATTATATACTACTCCGACCACGAAAAACTTAACCGCATTCGCCAGTTGGAAGCATCGTTTGCCGGTGAGTCGCTCTACCAAGAACTTCGCGCTTACGTCCATAATTTTGGTATCGAAAATTTTTCGAAAAATACTTCCATGTTGTGGCAACTGGCCCGGCTTGCAGAAAAACATGGCCCCAAAGGCGAGTCGGTGTTGCTTTATAAACTTGCGCTCAAGCATCATCATCCAAATGCCGACCTTAAAAAAATTCAATACGAGTATGATGTACTCACCGAAAATCAGCGCGATTATTTTGTGCCGTTAGATCAATATTACCAGTTGGTTGAATACCGGAAAGAAATTGATACACTGAGGCCGCCACATGGCATACTGCTCAACATGGGCATTGGCATTAACTCCCCCAAAGAGGATTATGCCCCAACCATTGGCAATGTTGATACGCTGCTGCTCTTTACCAGCAAGCGAAATATACATGCCAGCCTGATTGAACGGAAATACGATGAGGACCTGTTCTTCAGCGTTCGCGAATTCGGTTTGTGGATGGATGCCCAGGAGTTTAAGAATATTAACACGAGCGACAACGAAGGGTCAGCCTGCCTGAGTCACGATGGAAAGCATCTGTACTTCGCACGCTGCAAAACAGAGCCGAAAGGCGACTGCGATATTTTTGTAGCCGATTTATTGCCCGATAAGTCGTGGGGTAATGTACGCAACCTGGGCCCTGCCATCAATTCGATCTACTGGGATTCACACCCCTCGCTCTCCCATTCGGGCGATACACTCTTTTTTGTTTCTGACCGGGCTGGCGGTTTCGGTCAAACCGATATTTACTTTTCGGTTAAAGATGCCAACGGCAACTGGCAAAAGGCTCAGAATATCGGGCCCATCATCAACACCCGCCAGGCCGAAGTAAGCCCTTTCTTTCATCACCGGTTCAATGTATTGTATTTCAGTTCAAACGGGCACCCGCTCAACTTTGGCGACTTTGATATCTATAAATCCTACAAACAGGACAACCAATGGGGTGAGCCCAAAAACATCGGGCCACTGGTGAACGGACCCGGAAGCGAATATTATTTCACGATCGATTCACAATCAAAAGAGTTGTTCTATGCCCGCTCGGAAAGTGATGATCCAAAAAATCTCGACCTCTTCTCCTTTCCGGTACCCATGGAGGCGAAACCCGAAGCCGTTGCCCAATTAAAGGGTACGTTAACCAACAGCCAGACCGGCAACCCCATGAAGGGGATTGTCTCAATAATTGACTTGGACTATGGTGTGGAGGTTGCACCTAAATTCCTTCGGCCTGACGGAAGTTTTGACTTCCACCTGATCAACAAACGCAACTACCTGCTGATCATCCAGGGCGATGATTTCTTTCGCATTGAGGAAATCTTTTTTATGGATGGCGACCTGGAGATTAATAAACAAACGGAGCCGCTGGAGAGCAAGATTGCCTTTAAATCGCTGGAGTTTGAAAGCGGAAAAGCTGACATCCTGCCAACCATGCACAGCGATCTGAACAAACTCGCGAATTTTCTGATTGATCATCCTAATCTCCGGCTGGTAATCAGCGGACACACCGACTCGGAAGGAAAACCGGATGCAAACCTCAGGCTTTCACAGGCCCGTGCCGATGCCATTAAGGCATACCTTACGTATACGTACACGATCAGCTCTCAGCGCATTTCTGCAACCGGATATGGCGGATCAAAACCGATCGTTCAGGAAAAAACCGAGGAAGATAGAAGGTTAAACCGTAGGGTAGAGTTTGAAGTAATCAAAATCTCATCCGACCATTGAGCTATTGCGACAGGTTGCTAACCAGCTTGATGATGTCATTGGCAAAAATCAGCACCATCAGCGTAAGTAAAAACACCATGCCCACCTTCTGAGCGCGCTCCAGGAATTTATCGGATGGCTTTCTGCGCGAAATAATCTCATAACCCAAAAACATAACATGCCCGCCATCCAATGCCGGAATCGGCAGCAGGTTCATAAACGCGAGCACCAGCGAAAGTACACCGGTTAAGGACCAGAAACGCTCCCAGTCCCACGTACGCCCAAACGCCTGCATTATTCCGATGGGACCCGACAGGGATTCCTTCGGAGAGAGCACGCCCGAAATAATTTTACCGAATGCCTTTACCTGAACCACCAGTGTGGTGAACGCGCGGGTTGTTCCAAGGGGGATGGATTCAAGAAGTCCATATTGAATCCGTTCTTCCGCTTCATTCAAAAATGCAGTGGGCATTTGCGCATAAAAGCCAATGGCCTGCTGACCCGAAAACATTTCACTAAACGATAGCAACCTGCCCTCGCGCTCAACAGTAAAGCTTACCGAGTCGGAGCGTGAGCGAACCAGTTTGGTCACTTCGTCATGGTAATAAACCGGCTGGCCGTTTACTTTTTTAAGTACATCACCCTTTTGCAGACCAACCCTCGCTGCAACAGAGCCCGGGGCCACTTCCTCAACAATTGAAGGAAACCGGTACCACAAAAAATTAGTAAGCCCATCCTTGCGATTGAATTTCTGGATAAAGTCTGGCGGAATGGAAATTACGATTTCTTCCCCGTTGCGTTGCACCGTGTAGGTAGCATTATCGGCCAGCAGGTTACTCGGATTTACAAGGTCCTGAAAATAGCGGTAGTCATTTCCATTTATTTTAACAATCTGATCACCGGTTTGCAGCCCGATGCTTTCACCGGCAGCACCAACGGCAAATCCGCCATGCTCGTTGATTTTATCTTTGAGCAGGTATGAATCGCCATAGACGTACGTAATGCCGATGAAAATCAGGATGCCCACCAGCACGTTAACAATGATTCCGCCAAGCATAACGATCAGCCGCTGCCAGGCTGGTTTAGACCTGAACTCCCAGGGTTGAGGCTCCTGCTTCATCGCTTCGGTATCCAGCGACTCGTCAATCATTCCCGATATTTTCACATACCCACCAAGTGGAATAGCACTTATGGCATATTCTGTGTCGCCTCTTTTGAACGACCAGATTTTAGGGGGAAACCCAATTGAAAATTGTTCAACCCGCATACCAAAATATTTGGCTGCTAACAGGTGGCCCATTTCGTGAACGGCTACTAAGATAGAAATGCTCAGCAGAAGCTGGGCAAGCGAAATCATCCAATCCATCAGTTACAAAATTCGAGTGCTTTTATACGGGTTATTTTGTCTGTTTCAACGTAATCCGAGTAAGCAGGATTACGGATATAATCAATTTTTTCGAGGCATCGTTCCACAATTGCCGACATTTCCAGAAAACCAATCTTTTCGATCAGAAATTGCGCTACGGCTACTTCATTTGCCGCATTGAGCACGCAGGGCATATTACCACCGCGTTTCAACGCCTCAAATGCGAGTGCAAGATTACGAAAAGTTTCCATATCGGGCTTTTCGAACGTAAGCTGCGGGTAATTGCCAAAGTCGAAACGAGGGAAATCCGATAAATACCGGTCAGGGTAACTCAGCGCAAACTGAATGGGCAACCGCATGTCGGGCAGGCCCATCTGGGCTTTGATGGAACCATCCTCAAACTGCACCATCGAGTGAATGATGGACTGCGGATGCACCACCACATCCACCTGCTCCGGGGAGAGTCCGAACAGCCACCTGGCTTCAATCACTTCAAGGCCTTTGTTCATCAGTGTGGCTGAATCAATCGTAATCTTGGCACCCATGTTCCAGTTCGGGTGTTTCAATGCCTGCGCTTTCGTGACCGACTTAAGGTCATCGCGCTTTTTTCCACGAAACGGTCCGCCTGATGCCGTGAGGATGATCTTCTCGATCTTGTTATGAAACTCACCCACCATGCATTGGAAGATGGCCGAGTGTTCCGAGTCTACCGGGTAGATATTCACTCCCTTTTCACGGGCCAGCGAGGTAACCAGTTCACCTGCTACTACAAGTGTTTCCTTGTTGGCCAGGGCAATGTTCTTACCGGCCTCAATAGCCTTGATGGTAGGCCTGAGACCGGAGTAGCCAACCAGTGCGGTAAGCACCATGTCAACCGTGTCCATTTGTACAACCGAAGCAAGGGCATTATCACCACTGTACACCTTAACAGGATGTGCGCTCAACGCATCCTTCACATGCTGATACTGATCTTCATTGCCTATTACCACCACGTTGGGCTTGAAAGTGAGAGCCTGTTCAATGAGCAAGGCTGCATTATTCTGAGCGGTGAGCACTTCCACAGCAAACTGATCCGGATGGCTACGGATAACTTCCAACGCCTGAGTTCCGATAGAACCAGTTGATCCGAGAATGGCGAGATGTTTTTTAGTGCTCACAAAATACGTTAAGCGATATAATGACTAAGTTCATCGGCAATCCTCCGGTCGTTGGAAAGACGTGGAACTTTGTTTTGTCCGCCTAATTTACCCTGCGATTTCATATAGGCAATGAAGGCTCCAGGTTTAAGAGGCGTAATCGTTAAGGTTCGAAGAATGCTACCGGTAATCAAATCATCGTAATAAACATTGAGTGAGCGCATTTGGTTATCCAGTTCCAGTGCAAAGGCAGCAGGGTCAGAAGGAGTTTTTCCAAATTCAATCAGCCATTCGTGGTGGGGCAATCCTTCGGATGGATTCACCTGCGGGGCCACCGTGAATTCCGTAAGTTCAACTTCCTTAAATTTTTGACAGGTAGCCTCCATGGCCTTTTCCACTTCCTCTCCGATTACATGTTCTCCGAATGCGGATATGAAATGCTTGATCCGTCCGGTTACAAGCAAACGGTATGGATTCCTTGAAACAAATTTTATGGTGTCGCCAATGGAATAGCCCCACAACCCCGCGTTGCTGTTGATAATGAGTGCGTAGTTCTTTCCCAGCTCCACTTCTTCAATGCTCAGCCTGCGAGGGTTTTCATTGAAATACTCTTCAGCTGGAATAAATTCAAAAAACATTCCGTTGTTGAGCAGGAGAAGCAGGCCGGGATCGGTTTGTGAATCCTGGTAGGCAATAAAACCCTCCGATGCCGGATAGGTCTCTATGGAATCCACTTTCTTCCCGATTGACTCTTCCAGCTTTGCACGGTACGGTTCATAGTTCACTCCGCCATAAACAAACACGGAGAAGTTCGGGAAAACGTCTCTGATTTTTTTTCCCGTCCGTGAATGAATGCGATCGAAATACATCTGCACCCAGGGCGGTATGCCCGAGATGAGGGTCATGTTGGCATGCAGTGTTTCATCGATTATTCGCTCCAGCTTTTCCTCCCAGTCCTCAATGCAATTGGTTTTATAAGAAGGCTTCTGGTTGGTACGCAGGTAACCGGGGACAAGGTGATTGGAAATACCGGATAAGCGTCCGGTTTTTATGCCGGCAATTTTTTCCAGTTCAGGGCTGCCGGAGAGAAAAATGAGATTGCCATCCAGAAAAGCAGCGTTACCCGTTTCATGCACATACGCAAGCGTTGCATTTCGTGCGCTGGTAAAGTGACTGTACTTCGATTCATGGGAAATAGGAATGTACTTGGTTCCGGAAGTAGTGCCCGAGGTTTTGGCCAGGTAGGCGGGTTTACCCTTCCACAGCACATCGGCCTCGCCCTTTAAAATGCGATCGATGTAAGGCTTCAGTTCCTCATAATCGCGCACGGGCACCTGTTGCCTGAATTCCGCGTACGATTGGATACCATCAAATCCATGGTCTTTTCCGAAAACTGTTTTGCTGGCAATTTTAACAAGCTCCTTCAATGTTTGTTGTTGAACAACGTCAGGCCGGTCAGCCCACTTTTTTGTCTGGGCGGCAACATAGGCAGCAATCGGCTTAGCAAAAAATGATCGGATTCCCATAACCGTCAAAAGTAAAGAATTTGTTCGCGCCAATCTTCCATAGCATAACCTTGCGTTGAATTATATTTGCAAAAAATAATGAGCGGCTCAACTTTTGCTGCTTCTGATAAATCATCATTAATAATCTAGCAATGAATACACTAAAAATAATCGCAGTGGGTTTTTTGGCGGGTGTGGCCGGTGCCTACGTTAGTTTTCAATTATTACTAAAAAAAACGGGCAGCGAGCCAAAGCCCGATACCGTATTCACAACTGTTGAATATGATTCCCCTGCTTACCCGGCACCAATCTCGGAGCCTACCAATCGGGCAAGCCTGTTGGAAACAAGCGATTTCAGTGGAGCGGCCAACAGAGCCATTCCCAGCGTGGTGTACATCAACAGCATTTTTAAAGGCACGTCCTATTCTCCGTTTGATTGGTTCTTTGGCGGTGCCACCACACAAACCCAGGTTAGCAGTGGTTCGGGTGTAATCTTCAGCCGCGATGGATACATTATTACAAACAACCATGTGGTTGAAGCCGCTGAACGGATTGAGGTGACGTATAACAAGAAGGTTTACCCGGCTGAGTTGATTGGTACAGATCCCTCAACCGACCTGGCGGTGCTTAAAATTGATGAGCAAAACTTGCCGGCCATTACCCTGGGCTCGTCCAAAAATATCCAGGTGGGCGAATGGGTCGTGGCCGTAGGAAATCCGTTTTCGCTTTCTTCAACCGTAACAGCCGGTATTGTAAGTGCCAAGGGCAGGCGAATCGGCATTCTTGAAGGTAAATTCCCGATTGAATCCTTCATCCAAACCGATGCGGCCATTAACCCGGGAAACAGTGGCGGGGCCCTTGTAAATAAAACCGGTGAGTTGGTGGGTATCAATACGGCCATTCTCTCGCGCACCGGCAGTTATACCGGCTATGCGTTTGCTGTTCCCGTGGATATCGCCCGCAAGGTATTTGATGACCTTGTTAAATACGGTGCTGTTCAAAAAGCCCTGTTCGGGGGAAATGTAATCGAATATAATTTTCAGAATGCTAAAAAGTACGACCTGAAAACCGATGTGGATAATTTTAAAGGTGTGCTGATTGAAAGCCTCGATAAGGAAGGACCGGCTGTAAAAGCCGGATTGAAGCCGGGCGATGTGATTGTTAAAATCAATTCCTCCGATGTGAACAGTCAGAGCACATTTGAAGAAGAGCTGGCATACCGCTATCCGGGCGACAAGCTTTCCCTCACGTATTTGCGGGATGGCAAGCCCTCCACGGTAACCGTTACGCTGGTTAATAAATCAGGCACTACAGAAATTGTGAAACGGAAAATTTTCTCATCCGCCTCGTTGGGCGCACAACTGGAAGCAACTGACTATGGCGTTAAGGTATTTAAGATGACTGACAGGAGCATGCTCAGGCAAATCGGAGTACCCGAAAACTTTACCATCATAGCCATTAACCGCGTAAAAGTGAAAGAGCCGGAAGAGGTGATTGACTTTTTTGAAAAGTTCAGAGGACGGGGTTACATCTACGGTGTTAACAGCTCCAAACAACAGGTGGAGATCCCGTTTATTATCCGGTAAAAACAAAGGCACCGAAACGGGTGCCTTAATTGGTTTCAGCGCTATCCTTGCATTAGTTCATCCGTAGCTTTAGCTTTTTACCAAGCTCTTCAACCGATGATTTGAAATTGGAATCGGTTTTCATCATGTCCTCAACCGACTCAAGGGCGTGAATAACCGTGCTATGGTCACGTCCTCCAAAATTTTCTCCGATCAACGCCAGGGTAAGTTGTGTATACCGTTTGCAGAAGTACATGGCCACCTGCCGGGGTATTACGATTTCCCGCTTTTTAACTTTTCCCTTCATCATTTCCAGGTCAACCTTGAAATATTCCGAAACGGTTTTCTGAATGAAGTCCACGCTTACATCAGCCTGAATCTCTTTGATGATGTTTTTAAGCACTTCCTTGGCAAGGTCAAGGTCAATTTCTTTTTTCAACAACGTGGCATGGAAGATGAGTGAGTTCAATACGCCCTCCATGTCGCGCAGGTTCGTATCTACGCTGTAGGCAAGGTATTCGGCCACCTCGGTTGGGATGGTAATCCCGTCAGCCTGCATTTTCCGATGAATGATTGCCAGCTTGGTTTCAAAATCCGGTTCCTGCAAATCGGCCGTAAGGCCCCATTTGAACCGTGAAAGCAACCGCTCCTGAAACCCCTTCATATCGCGTGGCGGGCAATCGCTGGTCATGATCACCTGCTTACCCGACTGGTGCAACTGGTTGAAAATGTGAAAGAACATCTCCTGTGTTTTTTCACGGCCCGCCAGAAACTGTACATCATCCAGAATGAGCAAATCGACCTGGAGGTAAAAATTCTGAAAATCCTGAAGCTTGTGATTCTGTAAGGCATTCAGAAACTGTGTGGTGAAATCATTTTGATCAACATACAAGACAATTTTATCAGGCATGTTATTGCGGATTTCATTGCCAATAGCCTGAACCAGGTGTGTTTTACCAACACCAACACCACCGTAAAGCATCAGTGGGTTGAACGAGGTTATGCCTGGTTTTTTAGCTACGGCAAGCCCGGCCGAACGCGCCAGCCGGTTGCAGTCGCCCTCCACAAAATTGTCGAAAGTATAATTAGGGTTAAGCCGTGAATTTACCGTTTGAGGATTCAGCGCCTTGTAGGTAAAAGGCGAATACTCACTGTCCAATCCATTCACTCCGCGCCTGGCGCCCATGCCATTCGGGTAGTGTACCGTAACCGGGGGCGTATTGGTGTTGCCGCTATCCACAATAACGGAGTACTCCAACCTCCCGTTTGGACCCAGCACCTTTTGCAATGCCTTTTTTAGCACGGGAACATAGTTATCCTCCAGCCACTCGTAAAAAAATTGCGAAGGCACCTGAATGGTCAGCACATCGTCTTCAACCTGTACAGGAACAATCGGTTTAAACCATGTTGAGTAATTTTCTTCTCCGACTTGTTCTCGAATCATTTCGAGACAATCGTTCCATAAGGTTGTGCAATCTGCTACCATGGGTTGTTTTGGTTTAAGGATTACCCTCCGTGGGGAGAAAGGGAGACAAAGATGTGAAAAAAGGTTTTACGAAAACAAGACCCGCTCCTCTTGATTTTGTTAAAAAAAATATCGTAATAAAAAGGCGAAGAATACGATCTGTCAGCGCATCGGTTTTTATCAAAAACAATCGGGCAAACGAATGCGTGTTTGTTATCTTGCACCATGAGCGAATCCCGTTCAGATCACTTTAAGGATTTTACCATTCCGGACTATTCCGATTGGCTTACCGCGGCACGGGAAGAACTTCAAGGTGACGATCCGGAGGAGAAACTGGCCTGGCAAGTGGCTGACTTACAGGGGCATCCGTATTACACATCCCACCATGCGAAATCCGTTATTGCCTCTACGGCCCACGTACTTTCCTGGAAAAATATTCCTCTTGTTACCGCAGAAAATGAGGCGGTGAGCAACACATTGGCTCACACGCATCTTAATCAGGGTGGAGATGGTGTTATATTTTCCGTTCAGCAAAATAACCCTGTCTCCCTGGAAAAATTGCTGAAAAAAATTGAATGGCCTTATTGCACTATCTCGTTTTTAGTGGATACGCCTTCAGATTCCTTTGCTGAACAACTAAAAAGTTATATCGGCAAAGCGAAGTATCCGTTGGATGAATTAACCGGATCTCTTTTTACCCGATCTTATCCACAGCATCCACAAACAATTAACAATCTTATCCACAACCTGGTATCCCTAACAAATTTTGACTGCCTCGGTATCTACATCAAGTCAGGACAACCCACCGAACGAATTGCTTCGGCATTGGCCATGGCTGTTCAGGAGATTGAGCACCTTGCTTCCTCCGGAATTAGTAAGCCGGTTTCCGTGCAACGCATAGCCTTTGCTATGGAAACAGGTACTGACTTTTTTATTGAAATTGCCACCCTCAAAGCACTTCGCCTTCTTTGGTTTCAGGTTGCCCGTGCTTATGGATTGTCCGATTATCAGCCTGCCGATTTATGTATTCACGCCATTTCATCACCATGGGCGCAAGAACAATTAGGCCCGCACAGCAACATGCTGAAAAGTACAACGGCTGCCATGGCTGGCATTATAGGGGGCTGCACGGCATTAACCGTAATGCCGGAAAATGAGTCCGATCAGCAGATGGTTCGAATTGCACGAAATGTTTCAACCTTACTGAAAGAAGAATCCAGGTTGGATAAAGTGGCTGATCCCCTTGCGGGATCGTATTATCTGGAATGCCTTACCAGCCAGATTATCGAAAAAGCCTGGGCATCATTTCAACGTAAAATGAACACCCCATGAAGCCCGACTTCTCAAAAATAACAGTGAATGATTTTGATAAGCAGGCTCATGTTGATACCGCAATGCAAGGATGGGACAGCCCGGAGGGAATTAACATCAAACCAATCTATCAGGCGGATGATGTGGCCCCGTTGAGCCACATTCATTTTGCTTCCGGTATTCCGCCTTACTTGCGGGGACCCTATGCTACCATGTATGCCATAAGGCCATGGACTATCCGGCAATATGCCGGATTCTCAACAGCCAAAGAGTCAAACGCTTTCTACCGCAGAAACCTGGCAGCCGGACAGCGCGGATTGTCGGTAGCGTTTGATCTTGCCACGCACCGCGGATACGATTCAGACCACCCCCGGGTAGCGGGCGATGTGGGCAAAGCGGGTGTAGCCATCGACTCGGTACTTGACATGAAAATTCTTTTTGACCAGATCCCGCTTGACAAGATGTCTGTTTCCATGACGATGAATGGAGCGGTTATTCCCATCATGGCATTCTACATAGTAGCTGCTGAAGAACAGGGAGTAAAGCCTGCGCAATTGAATGGCACCATTCAAAACGACATCCTGAAAGAATTTATGGTGCGCAATACGTACATCTACCCACCGCAGCCCTCCATGCGTATTGTTTCCGATATTTTTACATACACTTCGAAGCACATGCCGAGGTTCAACTCCATCAGCATAAGCGGCTACCACATGCACGAAGCAGGCGCCCCGGCTCACCTTGAACTTGCCTATACCCTTGCTGATGGCCTGGAGTACATCCGCACCGGTCTGAAAGCAGGCATTGCGATTGATGAATTTGCGCCCCGGCTTTCGTTCTTCTGGGGCATTGGCATGAACTTCTTTATGGAGATCGCAAAGATGCGTGCCGGGCGTTTGTTGTGGTCAAAACTTGTTAAGCAGTTCAATCCGAACAATCCAAAATCAATGGCCCTGCGAACGCATTGCCAAACTTCGGGCTGGAGCCTGACCGAGCAGGATCCATACAACAACGTTGCCCGCACCTGCATCGAAGCGCTTGCTGCGGTATTGGGAGGCACACAATCGCTGCACACCAACTCTTTGGATGAAGCCATTGCATTGCCCACTGATTTTTCGGCACGTATTGCCCGAAACACACAACTCTACATTGAAAAAGAAACCGGGGTTACGCGCGTAGTTGATCCGGTTGGAGGATCTTATTATGTGGAGTCGCTTACTGACAGTCTTGCCCGCAAAGCCTGGGGTCTGATCGAAGAAGTTGAACAGTTGGGCGGTATGACAAAAGCCATTGAAAGCGGTATCCCAAAAATGCGGATTGAACAAGCCGCAGTGGCAAAACAGGCACGCATTGATTCCGGGAAAGAAATACTGGTTGGCGTGAACAAATACCAAACCGAGGAACGGGCTGACCTTGCCCTTCTTGAAGTTGATAATGATGCGGTGCGTTCCGAACAGGTTGAACGCCTTCGCCAGCTTAAAGCCGGCCGAAACACCGTAGAAGTAGAATCCACTCTCAATGCGCTTTCACAGGCTGCGGCCTCCTCCGGCAACCTGCTCGAACTCGCAATCGAAGCAGCACGGAAACGTGCAACGCTGGGTGAAATATCACGTGCCCTGGAAGCCGTATTCGGTCGTTACCGGGCATCCATACAATCCATTTCGGGTGTATATTCGGGTGTCATGAAAAATGAAAAAGCGTTTACCCAGGCACGTAAACTCTCCGATGATTTTGCCGCTCGCGAGGGCAGGCGCCCCCGGATTCTCGTTGCCAAGATGGGACAAGATGGGCACGACCGGGGAGCAAAAGTAATTGCTACGAGTTTTGCTGATCTCGGTTTTGACGTGGACATCGGGCCGCTGTTCCAAACACCGGAAGAAGTTGCCAATCAGGCAGCGGAAAATGATGTTCACCTGGTGGGCGCCTCCAGCCTTGCGGGTGGTCACAAAACACTCATCCCTCAATTAATCGAAGCGTTGAAAAAAATAGGTCGAGAGGATATCCTGGTTATTGCAGGCGGTGTTATTCCTCCAAAAGATTACGACTTCCTCTACCAGGCAGGTGTATCCTTTGTTTTCGGCCCCGGCACAGTGATCAGCGAAGCGGCAACTAAAATTCTAAAAAAATTGATTCAGACGCATTAATCAGTCGTGCGCCATGGTAAGGCAAAGCCATCGGAAATTAGTAGATTAGTCGCCTGAATACGGACACATAAAATCCAGCCGGTTATGAAGAAAATGCAGTTGATGGTTGTGCTGATGGCCCTCTGTACCTTTCAGCCCGTACACGCTCAGAGTAAGTTTGATAAAACGCTCAAGAAAGCCGACAAGTACTACAACTCGGGCAGCTACTCAAAGGCGCTCAAAACACTGGATAAATTTAAAAAGAGCATTAAAGGCAACCAGGCCTACCTGCCCCCCTATTACACCCGGGAGGCACGCTATAACCTGGCGTATGGAGTTCTCACTAATTTTGAAAAAAACATCACGACCGCCATATCGACCAGTAGCACTGTGTTTGGTGAAAACTCAACCGGCCACGCCAACACCCTTACCGATGTAGCGGAAATTTTTAACCAGTATGGTTATTACCGCCTGGCGGCCGGTTATTCTGAGAAAGCATTTGAAATTAGTGCTTCCGCTGAGCCCAAAGACGACATGCTCAAAAGCCGTGCAGTGCTCGCACGAGCCGAGGCCCTGATTGGTCAAGGCTTTGTCAATGAAGCGCTGGCCTTGTTAAAATCTAACGAATCCTTTCTTGCCTCACGCGCAGTTGAAAAAGAAACTTTTGTTGAAGGGGGGAAAATTCAAAACCGCAGGATACCCGAAGAAGAACTTGCCCCGCGCTTTAACAGTTATGCCAGGTTGCTTATGCTCCGGGTTGCCGCTTATGGCAAGAAGGGAGATATCGACAGCGTAGACGTTGCCATGGCGGCCGGCCGGCCATGGATCTCGAAAAACATTCGTTACATGGGAGAAACCAGTCTGACGCTGATTGAACACGATTATTATTATACTAAAATGTTTGCCGAGCACAACAACGGCATCCCTCCTCCCGGACTAACCAAACGACAAAAATGGGCTGACTACAGCGACCAACTGACCGAACTTAAAAAGCGCACTTCGCCCTCTGTTCCACTGGCCCACGATCTGTACCTGTCTAACCTTGACCTGTTATTACGGATTGGTGGAAAAAGTGCGCAATTCGCTAACCTCAAAGCAGAGTATGATCGGATGTTGAGTAAATATTTCAGCAAATCAAGCTTGCTGAACATTAATCTTAAAGCCATTGAATTCAATTCCAAACTCGAAAAAGACAAAACTCGAAACCTTGAAAACGATGCGCAAACCGTACTTGGATCCGGATCCTTGCCGAAATATTATAAAACCCGGGTTAGCACATTGGAGTTTGTGTTTGACCTGGCCGTTCAACTGAGACGCTATCCGAATGCCGAATCGTACTTAAATCAGATCGTTGAACAAAAAGCAGAATTATACGGTGACCAATCGCCAGAATACCACCTGGCCCGTATTAAGCTGGCAAACTTTTACATGGATTATACCAATAAACTGGATGAAGCCGGGAAAATTTACCGCGAAAGTTATACTGGTGTAATTGAAAAGCAGATTGCATCCAAACATAAGGATCACCTCGACATTCTCTATCACCTTGCCTCCTTCTACGAAATTACCGACAAGTACAGCGAGGCCGCCAAAATGCTGGAAAAAGCAAGCGGCATGGCCCTGGTTAAATACGACAACGTTGACCCGGTTTACGCAAACGCCCTGAATAACCTGGCAAAGTTGCGTATCAAAATTGGTGATTATGACCGGGCGGAAACCGACATTGGCAATGCACTGAAGGTTTTCGATATGAAAGAAAACCGGGAAGACAAATGGAAGGCAGATTACATCAATGCCATTGAAACACAGGCCAAGTTATTCGGCATTAAAGGGCTGTTTGATGAAGCGCAGGATAACCTTGACCGCACCCGCAAGATGATCCTGAAATCCAAAGTACCTTTAACCAACGAACTCTCAACTGCCGAGGAATTGTCGTCTCTGCTTATTCAGTTGGGCAAGTACTCCCAAACCGATCAACTGTTAAACCAGCTTATTCCGGAATACGAGAAGCTGTATGGCAAAGAATCGTTGCGTCTGATTGATCCGCTGGTAAACCGGGGCAGGATTCTTCTTGCACGGGGTGACTATACGGAAGCCGACAAAATTGCACAGCGTGCCAACCAGATTGCGGTTAAAACCTATGGTGAACTTTCTACCAAAACGGCTCAGACCCAAAAACTCCTGGCCGATATCTATTACCAGCTTGGTGATTACGAAAAAGCCGAAGAAAACTGCAAGAAGGCTGTTGCCAGCCAGGAAAAACAATTTGGCAGAAATCATGTGGAAGTAGCCAAATCGCTGTCGCAACTGGCGCTGATCCAGTTTCACGGAGGCGGAGACAAAAAAACCATCGAGAAAAACATGTTCGAAGCCCGCGATGTTGTGGCCAACAAGCTCGGTAAAGACAATCCGCAATATGCCGAGCAGCTTAAAAACATCGCAGTACTCTATATCTCCAATAAACAATACGATCTGGCTTTTAACTCGTTAAACATAGCGGTGAACATCTGGCAGCAAAAAACCGGCTCAAAGCGAAACATCAATGCCGCAAGCATTTACACCCTGATGGGGGATGTGTATTATCAGCAGAAAAATTATAGGAAGGCCGAAGAGTTCTACAACAAATCGAAAGATCTGTACGAACGATACTTCAGTTCATCCCATCCGGAATATGTGAAACTGCTGTCGAAACTGAGCAAGGTTCACTACATGGAAAAAGATTACAAGCGTTCCAAGCAGCGCATTGAGCAGGCCTTAACCAATTACCAGGATTTCATTAAGAAATACTTCCCGGCACTGAGCGAACGCGAGAAAGCAAAATACTGGAATACCATTAAGGGTGACTTTGAATTTTATAACACGCTGGCGTTGGGCAGGCTGGAGGATTTTAAAGACTTGAGCGATCAGGTTTACAATTACCAATTACTTACCAAGGCCTTGCTGCTGAACTCTTCCATCAAGATTCGGGAACGCATTATGAGCAGTAATAATGCCGACCTGATTAACAATTTTAACACCTGGGTTGAGAAAAAAGAACTGCTTACACTGGCTCTCTCGATGAGCCCTGCGCAATTGGCAGAGAATGAAATTGATCCGGTTCAATTGAACTACGAGGTAGAAAGGCTTGAGCGTAATCTGAGTCAACAGTCGGAACTGTTTGGACAGAGCTTCGACAATAAAAAGATCACGTTCGATGATGTCAAAAAGTCGTTAAAACCAAATGAAGTAGCCATTGAAATGGTGCGGTTCCGCTACTTCAACCATTCATTTACCGACTCCATCATCTACGCTGCATTGTACATAAAAACCGACATGAGTAAACCAAAAGCCATTATTAGCGGAAATGGCGCGCGCATGGAAGGACGAAGTTACCGGCTTTACCGCAATTCCATGATCAACCAGATTGAAGATGCCGCTTCGTATAAGATTTATTGGGAACCTCTACAGAAAGAACTCGGGCAGGTTTCCACCATCTATCTATCTGCCGATGGGGTGTATAACCAACTTACACTCGATGCCTTATTAATGCCCGATGGAAAATACATGCTGGATAACTCCAACATTGTATACGTGAGCAATACAAAGGACCTGTATTTGCGCAGGGTAAAATCATCAGCCAAACCAGAGAACAAGGCATCCATGTTTGGCAACCCCACATTCTATCTTACTGCCTCACGCGAAAATGCACCGATTACCCAATTGCCGGGCACCGAACGGGAAATCAATCAGCTCCAGTTCTTATTGAAACAAAAAGGCTGGATGACCGAAGAGTATATAGAGAAGTCGGCATCAGAAGAGCAAATCAAAGAACTTAACAGCCCAAAGGTATTTCATGTAGCCACACACGGGTTTTACAAACCAACCGCTGAACTAAGTACAGAAGATGAAATGGAGGGTAACGAGGCTCAACTCACCCAAAACCCCCTCCACCGTACAGGCCTCCTGCTGCGTGGAGCAGGCGATTTGCTGGACAAAACCGATTACAACTACACCATGGACAATGGCATTCTAACGGCCTATGAAGCCATGAATCTGAATCTTGACAAGACCGACCTGGTGGTGTTGAGTGCATGCGAAACCGGGTTGGGCGAGTTGCAGGCAGGCGAAGGCGTGTTCGGCTTGCAACGGGCGTTCCTGGTGGCGGGGGCGAAAGTTCTCATTATGAGTTTGTTCAAGGTGGACGATGAGGCAACCCAGCGCCTGATGCTGAAGTTCTACCAGAAATGGCTCAACACCAACAACATGCGGCAAAGCTTTACCGAAGCCAAGAAGGAACTCCGGGCCGATTACCCCGAACCGATTTACTGGGGATCATTTATGATGATTGGCCTTGACTAACGCGTACTCCAAGTAGAGAATCGTAATGCCGGATTTTTCCGGCATTTCTTTTTTATACTTGTATATGAAATCATTTGCCAGCGACAATTATTCGGGTGTCCATCCTGAAGTCATGGAGGCTCTCCATCGGGCAAATACCTCGCACATGGGCTCCTATGGTAACGATGAGATTACTTCGAGAGCAATAAGAAAGTTTGAAGAGTACTTTGGCAAAAACATTGACGTTTACTTTGTGTATAATGGCACAGGCGCAAATACGCTGGGGCTGCGCACCCTTACTGAATCCTTTCATTCCATTCTTTGTTCAGAATGGGCACACATCAATGTGGATGAATCCACAGCTCCAGAAAAATTCACCGGGTGCAAATTAATTGGAATTACTTCAAAGGATGGAAAAATCAGTCCGGACCGAGTGGCTGAAAAAATTCACCGCCAGGGCGATCCGCATCATCCTCAGGCAAGGGTAATATCAATTTCACAGTTAACCGAATATGGCACGGCATACACTGTGGAAGAAATCAAGGCGCTGTCAGCGCTAGCCAGAAAAAACGGTCTGTATCTTCACATGGATGGCGCCCGGATTTGTAATGCGGCCGTAAGCCTGAATAAAGATTTTTGTGATTTTACCCGCGATGCCGGAGTTGATGTGCTTTCGTTTGGAGGAACCAAGAACGGGATGATGTTTGGTGAAGCGGTGATCTTCTTTAACAAAGACCTACCCCGCTATTTTCCGTTTATCCGCAAGCAGGGTATGCAACTCCATTCCAAAATGCGCTTCATCAGCGCACAGTTTGAAGCCTTGTTAAGCAACGACCTGTGGAAACGCAACGCGATGCATGCCAACTCCATGGCTAAAATACTTGCTGAAGGTCTGCGCGAAATAGCCCAGGTTCACATTACCCAAAAGGTAGATGGCAACGGAATCTTTGCTACTTTTCCAAACGAACTGATTAGCCCGCTTCAACAGGAGGTTTTCTTTTATGTATGGAATGAAAAGACCAATGAAGTGCGGATAATGTGTTCGTTTGACACAACAGAAGTAGAGATCCAGCGATTTCTGAAAAAAATAAAAGCGCTGGTCAGCGCTTAAGAAATTTGTAGGTTCCCCTGAACTTAACAGGGTCACTCCGAAGGGCAATCAGGTAATACCCCGCTGCCAGGTCTTTAATCCGCATCCTGATTTCATGCTGGTCAAGCACTTCAATTTCAGTGCGTATTTCATTACCAATGATGTTATACAGGGTAATCTTTACCTGGCGGGCGTCCAGGTCTTCCATCTTCACATACACATAATCATCGGCAGCCGGATTAGGATAAACGGATATAGCTTTGCTTCCATCAGCAGACGTCTCGCGGCTAAACTGGGCGTGGGCCGGCAGCGCAGGGGCAAAAAGAATAACCAATATGGTTAACCAAACGAATCGCATACCTAATTCAAATTTACGCAAAATCCAATCCAAAAGTTCAAGCTTTTTAACACTATCTCGCAGAACAATAGATTCCAAAAAGGGCCAAAAAGTTTAAAAACCCCGAATTTTTAATTGAGGGCCCTTAGCGAATCGGGTAATTTTTCGATCAAATCGGAGGCAACAAGGCCCTCAACGCCCTTTTCGGTTATTGCCAGATCACCGGCAAGGCCATGAATCCAGCAGCCCAGTTGGGCCGCTTCAAGGGGGGAATACCCCCGGGCCAGCAAGGCTGTTAAAACACCCGTGAGCACATCACCGCTTCCGCCCTTTGCCATTCCGGGATTACCCGTGTTGTTGAAAAACACATCACCGGAAGGTGCTGCAATGGCTGAATATGCCCCTTTAACAATAACCGTAACCTTCAACGCTGCGGCAAATTCACGTTGTTTTTGCAACCGGTCGAAATCGTTTTTCCATTCTCCAACCAATCTTCTGAATTCGCCCGGATGGGGGGTAAGGATACTGCCTTCCGGTACCAAACCCTGCATGTGCCTGTCGGCCGATAGAATATTCAGCGCATCTGCATCCAGCACCATGGGCTTCCTGAACGTTTCCATCAACTTTGCAAGCGCTTTTGTAACCGGGCCATTTACCCCGATGCCCGGCCCAACCCCGATGGCATTAAAGGCTTCAAGGTTGGGCACCCGGGTAAAATAATCCGCATCTTCATCTACTGAGACCATTGCCTCGGGTACCGCTGTCTGCAGGATTGTATACCCATGGCTCGGGCAATGCACCGTAAGTAATCCGGTGCCACTGCGAAGGGCGGCTCTTGCCGCTAAAACTGAAGCGCCCATTTTTCCAAAACTGCCAGCCACCAGCAAGGCATGGCCGAATTTGCCTTTATGATCAAATGTTGAGCGGCTTTTCAAGAAGCTTCTTAATCCCTTTTTTGTCAACAGAAAATCGCTGGTTGCTGCCTCTTGAAGAAACTCCTTGCTTAATCCAATATCCAGCGTAACCCACTTACCAACGAAGGCCTGATTTTCGGGCATAAAAAAAGAAAGCCTGGGTAACTGGAAAGAAACAGTATGGTGTGCTTTAACGATAGTTGCACAGGATGGCCTGTCCGCAAAAAGGCCAGACGGGATATCAATGGCTATACGAATCGAGTCGGTTTGATTGATTCGTTCGATGACCTGGGCGTAAATTCCTTCAACAGGCCGGGAAAGTCCTGACCCGAAAAGCCCATCAATCAACACATCGCATCCCGCAAAAGGCTCGGGCTCCGTAAGCAGGTTTAGGTGGGTTACTTGAATTTCTTCAGGAAGGCGAGCAAGGTTTGTTTTGAAATCAGCAGATTCAGATCCCCCTCCGTGAACAATCCAAACGCGGATCCGATAGCCCCATGCATGAAGCAGGCGGGCTATGGCCAACCCATCACCACCGTTATTACCGGTGCCGCAAACTATTCCGATTGATTGTTCTTCTCCAAAGTGCTGCGCGTACCAACTGCAAAAAGAGCGGCACGCACGTTCCATCAGTTCAATAGAGGCAATTGGCTCGTGCTGAATGGTGAACGCATCGAGGTCTTTGATCTGCTTTGTATTGAGAATCTTAATCATGACGCTGTGGTTACCGTGTAACCCGGTGCATCATCCGGGGTTACGGACGCTGTACCCCGAAGAACTCGTAGTTCTTGGCGACATATCCTTTCCACTGATCCGGAACCTGGCTTTCTTCAAAGATGGCATCCACCGGGCAAGCCGGTACACAGGCATCACAGTCAATGCATACTTCCGGATTGATGTACAGTTGCTTTCCGGTTTTATCAAAGCCCGGCTCCTTTACTTCTTGTCCGCTTCCATCGGTCTTAACCGGACCGTGAATGCAATCAACCGGACACACATCAACGCAGGCTGTATCGCAGGTGCTTACACAGGGTTCGCATATAATGTAGGGCATAACTGATATTCTTTAGGTTTTTAATTGATTTCTGTCATATTTAAAAGTAGGTAATAAAATTAGTATCACCCAATGCTTCCGGCCGTAGTTAATATGAGCCAAGAAATGTAACTTCGAAGACCTAAAATTTACAGCTATGGATGACACACAGGTGAACGGTACAAAAGCAACCAAAGAGCTCGAAAAAGTGGTAATCCGCTTTGTCGGAGATTCGGGTGATGGCATGCAACTCACCGGATCACAATTCAGCTTTACATCCGCACTGTGGGGTAATGATCTGGCTACCTTTCCGGATTTTCCTGCCGAAATACGAGCCCCGCAGGGAACCGTTGAAGGTGTTTCCGGCTTCCAGGTGCAGATTGGAAAAATCGATATCTATACACCGGGCGATCAGGCGGACGTGTTGGTTGCCATGAATCCTGCAGCCCTGAAATCAAACCTTCAGTTTGCCCGGAAAGGCGGCAACATCATTATTGATATGGATGCCTTTGTTGAACGCAACATTGAAAAAGCCGGGTTCAAATCCAACCCACTTGAAGACGGAACTCTGAACGACTACAATGTGGTGGAGGCCCCGATTTCATCCCTCACAAAAACATCGCTGGAAGGATTGCAGCTGGACAATAAAAGCATCATGCGCTCAAAAAATATGTTTGCCTTAGGCATGATGTACTGGCTGTTTGACCGGCCCCTTAAAGAAACCGAAAAATACATCGAGGATAAATTCAAAAAAACTCCCGCGCTGGCGGAAGGAAATAAACGCGCACTCAACGCGGGCTATCACTATGCCGAAACCATTGAAGCGTTGCCTGCCCGGTATAAAGTTCCCCCAGCCTCCATCGATAAAGGAGTCTACCGCCACATTTCCGGAAATACAGCCACTGCCTGGGGACTGATTGCCGCAGCAGAAAAACTCGGCAAACAACTTTTTCTCGGATCCTATCCGATCACACCCGCTTCAGACATCCTTCATGAATTGTCGCGGCATAAAAACCTGGGAGTAACTACCATGCAGGCCGAAGATGAAATTGCAGCCGTTTGCTCAGCCATTGGCGCCAGCTATGCCGGGCAAATTGGTGTAACCACCTCTTCCGGACCGGGCATTGCATTGAAAGGCGAGGCCATCGGTCTTGCCATCATGGCTGAAGTTCCGTTGGTTGTTGTGGATGTGCAACGGGGTGGTCCATCAACCGGGTTACCCACTAAAACCGAACAAGCCGATATCAATATTGCCGTGTACGGACGCAACAGCGAAAGTCCGGCTATTGTAATTGCCGCCAGCACACCCAGCAACTGTTTTGAGTTTGCATACCGTGCCGTAAAGCTTGCCGTTGAGCACATGACGCCCGTTATTCTGCTTACCGATGGATACCTGGCCAACGGTTCTGAGCCATGGCGCTATCCGAAACTGGCTGACATGCCCCCCATCCGGATGAATGAGGCCCGAAAAGACAATGGCGTTTACCACCCCTATGAACGCGATCCGGAAACCCTTGCCCGCCCGTGGGCGCTTCCGGGAACTACCGGTTTTGAACACCGCATTGGCGGCCTTGAGAAGCAGGACCTTACCGGAAATGTTTCGTACGATCCGCAAAACCATGAAAAAATGGTGCGCACCCGCGCAGAGAAAGTGGAACGCGTTGCCAACTATATTCCTGAATTGGAAGTGGTTGGTAAAGGAGATGGAAAATTATTAGTGGTTGGATGGGGAGGAACCTATGGCGGATTACTTACTGCAGTTACAGAATTGCAGCACGCCAATAAAAAAATTGATTTCGTGCACTTCAATTATATCAATCCCCTGCCCAGGAACACCCAGGCCGTATTTGCGAACTATGATAAAATTCTTGTTTGTGAACTCAACATGGGTCAGTTTGCTTCCCTGTTGCGAAGCAAATTCCCGGGGCTTAACATTTTGCAATACAACAAAATTCAGGGACAACCATTCCTTGTCACTGAACTGAAGGAAGTGTTTATCAATCATCTAAAAGACTGACTATGCAAAACACTGTCGATACACCTCAACATAAACCGCTCACCAAGAAAGACTTTGAGAGCGATCAACTGGTGCGCTGGTGCCCTGGCTGTGGCGACTACTCGATTTTATCAGCCATGACCAATGCGTTGCCCCAACTTAATATTCCACGCGAGAATTTTGTTTTCATTTCCGGTATCGGGTGTGCCGCCCGTTTTCCGTATTACATGAATACATTTGGCTTTCACACCATTCACGGACGCGGTCCGGCCGTGGCCACCGGTGTAAAGCTTGCCAATCCGAAGTTAAGCGTGTGGGAAATTCAGGGCGATGGAGACGCCATGGCCATTGGCGGAAACCATTTTATTCATGCGATTCGCAGAAACATTGACATAAATATTATTCTATTCAATAATGAGATTTATGGCCTTACAAAAGGCCAGTATTCGCCTACTTCTCCTACGGGTCTGGTCACCAAATCAACACCCTATGGCTCCATCGAGCGGCCCTTCCATGCTGCCGAACTGGTTATCGGAGCACAGGGAACCTTCTACGCCCGCACCATCGACACGAACCCAAAACTCATGGCCGAAATTTTTGTGCACGCAGCCAACCACACAGGCACTTCACTGGTTGAGGTGCTCCAAAACTGCGTGATCTTTAATGATGATGCTCATGCCGGTGTTACCGCACGCGAAAACCGCGATGAATTTCAACTGCATGTAAAACATGGCCAGCGCCTGTTGTTCGGTAAAGACAACAAAAAAGGAATCCGGTTAAATGGTCTGAAACTCGAAGTGGTAACGCTTGGCGAAAACGGCATCACCGAAAACGATATTCTGGTTCATGATGCCCACGCAGAAGATCCTACCCTGCACCTCATGCTGGCCCGAATGGCGCCACCCCATTTCCCGATGGTACTCGGGGTGATCCGGCAAGTGCGCACCAAAACCTATGACGAAGCCATTGCCGAGGAGCGTGAAAAAATTTCTAAGAGTGCAAAATACCACTCGATTGATGACCTGCTGAAGAGTGGTGAAACCTGGCAAATCAAGTAAGCATGGGTAGTGAGGCATTGGTAATATTTTTCATCTGCGCTGTGGTGATGGTGGGTGCCGGCATGCTGGCTTCGGCCTTACTGGCACCCAGGTCAAAAAATGCCCAGAAGGAAGATCCTTACGAATGCGGTGTGCCCACCCAGGGCACTTCGTGGATTCAATTTCGCGTGGGGTATTATTTGTTCGCCATCGTTTTTCTGATTTTTGATGTTGAAACCGTTTTCATCTTTCCGTGGGCTGTAGCCATGAAAGATGTTGGGCTGGCTGCATTTGTTGAGATTGTAATTTTCTTTTTGGTTCTCGGCCTGGGGTTATTATATGCCTGGAAAAAGAAAGCACTTACATGGGAGTAAATCAAAATACTATACCACCGCAACAACACGAAGAATTGGTCCGCGATTTCCCGGGAGAAGTAATCAAAGGTCCGGGTAGTAACATCGTTATCACCTCCATTGACAGCGTAGTAAACTGGTCCCGTGCCAATTCCCTTTGGCCACTGGTATTCGGCACAAGCTGCTGCGCCATTGAAATGATGGCTACCGGTGCAAGCCGCCACGATTGGTCGCGATTCGGAACAGAGGTAGCACGCGCCACGCCACGCCAGGCCGACCTGATTGTGATTGCCGGCACCATTGTAAATAAAATGGCACCTGTGCTGAAACGCCTGTATGACCAGATGGCCGACCCGAAGTACGTTATCGCGATGGGTGCGTGCGCCACCTCGGGCGGACCCTTTTATTACAATACCTATTCGGTAGTTAAGGGGGCCGATCACATCATACCGGTGGATGTGTATGTGCCGGGCTGCCCACCGCGTCCGGAAGCATTGTTATACGGTATTTTGCAACTGCAAAAAAAGATTCGGGGCGAATCGGTAACCAACCCGCGCGACCCGATGAAAGATTTTGTGTAGTCTTATTCAATACGATGGACAACGAAGCACTGAAAGAATTCATTCTACAACGGGTACCCGAGGCTGAAGT
>JBBINY010000003.1:0-34137 GCA_037443645.1 Cytophagales bacterium | reverse complement strand
CGAAAAGACTATGTGGATAAAGTAAACATGATTGAATACTGATGGAAGAGGTCATCATTAAAGAGCAGGAACTCGAATCGCAGGAGTACTTCATCAACATGGGGCCACAGCACCCCTCCACGCATGGCGTGCTCCGGCTGGTTCTGTCACTCGATGGCGAAATCATCAGGAAAGTCGAACCCCACATCGGATACATCCACCGCTCGATTGAAAAGATGTGCGAACACGACAGTTATCAGCAGATCGTCCACCTCACCGACCGGATGGATTACCTGTCGTGCCACATCAACAACGAAGCCGTTTGCCTTGCAGTGGAAATGGGGCTGCAGGTTGAAGTACCCGAACGGGTTAAAGTGATACGCACCATCATCGGTGAATTAACGCGTTTATCATCACACCAGCTGTGGTGGGGTGTAATGGGCATGGACCTGGGCGCTATTACCACTTTCCTGTACGGGTTTCGCGACCGCGAGATGATTACTGATATTTTTGAGGAGACCTGCGGAGCACGGCTTACTATGAATTATAATGTACCGGGCGGACTGATGTTCGACATCCACCCGAATTTTCAAAAGCGGACAAAAGAGTTTGTTGCTCATTTTAAAAAGAAACTTCCGGAATATGATGATCTCCTCTCCAACAACGTCATCTTCAGACAACGCACAATGGGCATCGGAAAACTTTCGAAACAAGATGCGATATCCTATGGCGTAACCGGGCCATCAGGCAGGGCCTCGGGATTTTCATGCGATGTGCGGAAGCATCATCCCTATGGTGCCTATGATAAAGTAACCTTTAAGGAGATTGTAGGCTCAGAAGGAGATTGCTTTACACGCTACCAATGCCGCATTGCCGAAATGTGGGAATCGCTTTCCATCATAGAGCAGTTGATTGACAATATTCCGGAGGGTCCGTACAAAGTGCCAACCAAAGCGGTGATCAAATTGCCTAAAGGCGAGTGGTACCAGAACGTAGAAACTGCCCGCGGTGAATTTGGAGTTTATATCATTAGTGAAGGTCAGAAGAGTCCGTACCGGTTGAAATTCCGCTCACCGGGTTTCAGCAACCTGTCGGCACTTGATCACATGGCACGCGGGTGCAAAATAGCCGATCTGGTAGCCATCATGTCAACGATTGATCTGGTTATACCCGATATTGACCGATGAAAGCACTCTACGATTTTTCCCACCTCACCCGCGCCATTCACGAATGGCTTTCCTCGTTTCTTTCACCCTCTACAGTAACGGTGGTTGAAATAATCCTGGTTGGTGTAGCTTTTATGTTACTGTTTGCGGTGTTGGGCCTGGTGCTGGTGTATGCTGAACGCAAAGTGAGTGCCTTCTTCCAGCAGCGCCTGGGCCCTATGCGGGTTGGCAAATGGGGAACCGCACAAACCATTGCTGATGTAATAAAGCTATTATTGAAAGAACCCGTAATTAATAAAGAGGCCGACCGGTTTCTGTTCAACCTGGCACCTTATATTATTATGATGGCTGCCTTCATGGCCATGGCTGCCGTGCCGTTTGCCAAAGGCCTTCATGCTCTTGATTTTGATATAGGAATTCTTTACGTGGCGGCCGTTTCTTCACTTGGCGTGATTGGCATCCTGTTAGCCGGCTGGTCGTCAAACAACAAGTACTCCCTTATTGGTGCGATTCGTGCCGGGGCGCAGATCATTAGCTATGAGCTATCCGTTGCCTTATCGTTGCTGACCATTGTTGTGCTTACCGGGAGTTTGCAGTTAAGTGTAATTGTAGAATCACAGGCCGATGGGTGGTGGTTGTTCAAAGGGCACATCCCGGCCATGATTGCCTTTCTGATTTTCCTGATCGCCAGCACGGCCGAAACCAACCGGGGGCCGTTTGATCTTGCCGAGGCCGAATCGGAACTGACGGCAGGTTTTCATACCGAATACTCCGGGATGAAGTTTGCCTTCTTTTTCCTGGCCGAGTTTGCCAACATGTTTATTGTATCGGCCATTGGCGCAACGGTTTTTCTTGGCGGATGGATGCCCCTGCACATCGGCAACTGGGAGGGGTTCAATACGGTTATGAACTACATCCCTCCTGTATTCTGGTTTTTTGGAAAAGTGGCATTTATGATTTTCCTGATGATGTGGTTTCGCTGGACGTTCCCCCGGTTGCGCATCGATCAGTTGCTCACGCTGGAGTGGAAATATTTGTTACCCATAAACCTTGTAAATATTTTAGTGATGGCGTTTATCGGATTAGTGGGTTGGCATTTTTAAGGATACGATGAAAAGTGTACTAAACTACTTTAAAGAAATCTACCTGGGGTTGAAATCGCTGGTAAAAGGCCTTTCGGTTACGGGGCACTACATCACCCACCCGAAAGAAATCATCACGCAGCAATACCCGGAAAACCGGAATACCCTAAAGATGTTTGAGCGTTTTCGCGGAGAAGTGGTGCTTCTGCATAATGAAAACAACGAGCACCGCTGTACGGGTTGTTCGGCCTGTGAGGTAGCCTGCCCCAATGGAACCATTGAAATTATTCATAAGCGGGTGGATGTAGACGGGAGAAAGGTAAAAGCGTTGAACACCTTTGTTTACCACCTGCAGATGTGCACCATGTGCGGATTGTGCATACCGGCCTGCCCTACCGATGCCATAAAAATGGCCAACACCTTTGAGCATGCCGTGTTCGATCGGTCGAAACTCACCAAAGTGCTGAACAAGCCGGGATCAAAAATTATGGAGGGAATCAAGTAATGGCAGCCAGCGCACTTCTGTTTTATACCTTTTCTTTCGTCATTCTTATTTCATCGCTGGCGGCAGTAACTGCACGCAGGATATTACGGGCTGCCGTGTATCTGCTCTTTGCCCTTGGGGGAACGGCCGCTATCTATTTTATGGTTGATTATTATTTTCTGGCTGCGGTTCAACTGATTGTGTATGCGGGAGGGATTGTAGTACTTATCATCTTCTCCATTTTGTTAACCACTCACATCAATGAAAAACTGGAAATGCCGCGGTGGAGCAAAGTCATTGCCACCGGTATGCTGATGATTGCTGGGTTTACGATTACTGCTTATACAATAACCGGCCATTCTTATGAACTATCGCAGTCGCCCCCTGTGGATGCCACAGTCAGCCTGATCGGGAGAATGATGTTGAGTTATGGTGAAGGCGGTTACGTACTCCCCTTCGAAGTGATCAGCATTCTTTTGCTGGCTGCTCTCGTAGGAGCTATTGTTATCGCAAAACGAAACCAAAAGTGAAATGATTGACCACGTGCCTCTTAATCACCTGCTCATCGTTTCAACGCTCATGTTCTTCATTGGGGTGTATGGCTTCCTTACCCGGAGAAATCTGGTAACCATGCTGATTGGTGTGGAACTGATGCTGAATGCAGTAAACATCAATTTCGTGGTGTTCGACCGGTACCTTTTTCCCGGCCAGATCGAAGGACATTTCTTTTCGTTGTTCATCATTGCCATTGCCGCTGCCGAAGCGGCCGTGGCCATCGCCATATTTATTAACCTATACCGTAACACTCGCTCCATTGATGTGGAGGAAGTTGACAAAATGAAATATTAAAATGGATTCAGGCAGTCTGCTTATTGTACTTCTTCCGTTTGCAGCCTTTGTGATCAATGGATTGCTGAGCCACCGCCTTCCGCACAAGGCAGCAGGATGGCTCTCGGTTGCTGCCATAGGTATAGCCACAATGCTCTCCTGGCAAGCCGCCATACAGTACTTTGCCCAATCTGTTCCATACCAGAAAAAAATTGTTTTTACACTAACCTGGCTTCGCTTTACTGATACCCTGCACATCGACCTGGGCATTTTGCTCGACCCGATTTCAGTGATGATGCTGGTAGTGATTACAACCATTTCGCTTATGGTGTTTGTTTACAGCCTGGGATATATGAAAGGCGAAAAGGGTTTCGTGCGGTACTTTGCGTTTCTCTCGCTGTTCAGTTTTTCGATGCTGGGCCTTGTTGTTGCCACCAACCTGTTTCAGTTGTACATGTTCTGGGAACTGGTGGGCGTTTCCTCATACCTTCTCATCGGATATTATTATGACAAGCCTGAAGCCGTAGCGGCCGCCAAAAAAGCATTTATCGTAACCCGATTTGCTGATTTCGGATTTCTGGTAGGTATTCTCATCATGTCTTACTACACCGGAACATTTGATTTCATCACACTTACCGATCCGCAGAATCCGGCCATCATCAGCATGGCCGGCATTTCGTTCGCAGGCATTTCGGTGCTCTCCTGGGCACTGGTACTTGTTTTCATGGGAGGCGCAGGCAAATCGGCCATGTTTCCGCTTCACATCTGGCTGCCCGATGCCATGGAAGGTCCTACACCCGTTTCTGCACTCATCCATGCTGCCACCATGGTTGTTGCCGGTGTATTTCTGGTTGCGCGATTGTTCCCAATATTCTCCCTTCACGCCCCGTCTAGCCTGGAGGTGGTAGCCTTTGTTGGCGCATTTACCTTGTTGTTTGCCGCTGTCATAGCCTGCACACAAACCGACATCAAGCGGATTCTCGCATTTTCTACCATGTCGCAGATTGGCTATATGATGCTGGCATTGGGGGTTTCGGGGTATGGACCTGTGGGCCTGGGCTTTACGGCTTCCATGTTTCATTTGTTCACCCATGCATTTTTCAAGGCACTGCTGTTTCTGGGTGCCGGCTCCGTCATACATGCCATTCACACCAACGACATTCAGGCGATGGGCGGGCTTCGTAAAATACAGCCCGTAACCCATATCGTATTTCTGATTGCGTGCCTTGCCATCGCGGGCATTCCTCCCTTTGCCGGATTCTTCAGCAAAGATGAGATTCTGGCGGCAACCCTGGCAAGTAATTTATTTTACTTTGTGATTGCAGCATCGGCCGCATTGCTCACGGCATTTTACATGTTCCGGCTATATTTTCTGGTGTTCTGGAATAAATCCAGAACCTACGACCATGCGCATGAGTCACCCGCCATCATGCTCGGCCCCATGATCGTACTGGCCGCAGGATCGGTGCTCGCAGGATTTGTTCCCTTCGGAAAATTTGTTTCTACCGATGGCTCACCGCTGGCAACCCATATTGACCCGACCGTTGCCGCCATTTCCATAAGCGTAGCTATAGCAGGCATTGCGCTGGCGTGGGCATTCTACAAACAGCCCTCCAATCTGCCCGAACAAATTTCAACATCCCTGCATGGTGTGTACCGGGCCGCTTACAAAAAATTTTATATCGATGAATTGTATTTGTTCATGACAAAGAAGGTCATCTTCAACCTCATCGCGCGGCCGGTAGCCTGGTTCGATCGCCACGTGGTGGATGGATTTATGAACTTCACAGCTACTGCCACCAATTGGGTTTCCGTTGAATTGCGTGAAGTGCAATCGGGCCAGCTTCAGAAATATGCATACATCTTCCTTTCAGGAGTGTTCGTCATTGTAATGGTTGTACTCTATATTACCCAGTAAGGTATGTTGTTGATATCACTCCTTGTAGTTCCTGCACTTACCGCCCTGGCGGTGGCCTTTGCCGGCACATCGCGCCAGGCCAAACTGATCTCCGCTACAGGCATGAGTGTGCAACTGATCCAGTCATTTTACCTTTTGTACGAATTCTTTGCCCAGCGCGCTGCCGGGATCAATGACTCCGTTTTGTTTTACCAGCGCTACGCGTGGTATCCGAGCTTAGGTATTTCGTTTGATATCGGGGTGGATGGCATTTCGGTAGCCATGATCCTGCTTACCTCAATCGTCATCTTTACCGGCATATTCGCCAGCTGGGAAGTGGAGGATCAATTCCGCGAATTCTTCGTATCGCTTATCATTCTCGCTACCGGAGTTTTTGGCTTCTTCATTTCGCTGGATCTGTTTGTGATGTTTCTGTTTTTCGAGCTGGCTGTTATTCCCATGTATTTGCTCATCGGCATCTGGGGCAGCGGACGGAAGGAATACAGCGCCATGAAGCTAACACTCATGTTGATGGCCGGCTCTGCCCTACTGGTGGTGGGTATTCTGGGTATTTATTTTCATTCCGATGTAAACGGTGCCCACAGTTTTAATATCCTTGAATTGGCCGATCAGCAGTTTCCGATGGAGATGCAGCGCATCTTCTTCCCCATGACTTTTGTTGGCTTTGGCGTAATTGGAGCACTATTCCCTTTCCACACCTGGTCACCTGACGGCCACAGTTCTGCCCCCACGGCCGTTTCCATGCTGCATGCCGGAGTGCTGATGAAACTGGGCGGCTACGGATGCCTTAAAGTGGCCATCTGGCTGATGCCCGGAGCTGCCCATGAACTGGCATGGGTATTCCTGATACTGACTTCCATCTCCGTTATCTATGGTGCCCTTGGGGTGATTGCTCAAACCGATTTGAAATACATTAACGCCTACTCATCCGTAAGCCATTGCGGGCTGGTGCTTTTTGCCTTGCTGATGCTCAACAAAACCGCCATGAACGGTGCCGTTATTCAAATGATTTCACACGGACTGATGACCGCCCTGTTCTTTGCCTTAATCGGCATGCTGTATTCCCGCACACATACCCGCATTGTGCATGAAATGGGTGGCCTGATGAAAGTGTTGCCTTTCTTATCCGCATGTTATGTCATTGCTGGACTGGCTTCCTTAGGCTTACCCGGACTGAGTGGTTTTGTAGCGGAGATGACCATATTTGTCGGAGCCTTCCAGCATTCGGATTGGTTTCATCGCGTGATTACGATTGTTGCTGTTTCTTCCATTGTGGTAACAGCCGTTTACATTCTGCGTGTTGTAGGTACCTTGTTGATGGGCCCGGTTAAAAAAGAAGAGTACCTGAACTTTGAACCGGCTACCTGGTACGAGAAAATTGCAACGGTAACCCTGATCATGGGTATTGTGCTGATTGGTATTGCTCCGTTGTGGTTGTCGGATTTGATAATGGAAGGTATCGAAGGAATGACGAGATAAGGATTGCTAATTGTAGATTAAAAAGAATGAGCCTGAACGAACTCCTCCTGATGCGACATGAATGGGCCCTGATTGCCCTGGCCCTTGCTCTGATTGTGATGGAGATAGGCTTTTCAGATTCGCAGAAGAAAAAAGTAATTCCGATCACATCAGGATTGATGGCATTGATTACCGTTCTGGGATTTATACCCGCTGATACCGGTAGCCTGTTTGGAGCCATGTACGTTACTGATCCGTTGCGAATTCTGATGAAAAATATTCTTAATGTGGGTGTGTTTCTCATTTTTCTGCAAAGCCGGGCTTGGCTTATCAAGAACGAAATGGAAAACCGGATCACCGAATTTTATCTGTTGCTCGTTTCCAGCCTGATTGGTGTGAACTATATGATCTCGGCCGGGCATTTTCTGATGTTTTACATTGGGTTGGAGTTACTCACCATTCCTGTGGCAGCCCTTGCAGCCTACGAACAATACAACAGCAAGTCAGCCGAAGCGGGCATCAAACTGATATTATCTTCCGCTTTTTCTTCCGCCATTTTGTTGTTTGGACTTTCAGTTATTTATGGTGCAACAGGTAACCTTTACATGAATGCGCTCTCCTTTTCAAACTCGGCAGTTACAACGTTGGGTTTTGTTTTCTTTTTTTCAGGATTGGCCTTTAAGATCAGCATTGTACCCTTTCACTTATGGACAGCCGATGTGTATGAGGGCAGCCCCACTAACGTTACCTCCTACCTGTCGGTAATATCAAAAGGCTCAGCTGTATTTGTCCTGATTATCCTCCTGTTCACCTTCTTCAGAAGCATACAACCCATATGGCAGGAAGTGCTGTACGCAACCTCCATCCTTACGATGACCCTCGGCAACCTGTTTGCCATACGTCAGCAAAACCTGAAACGCTTCCTGGCTTTTTCCTCCATTGCTCAGGCCGGTTTCATCCTGTTGGGCATGATTAATGGCAGCGCCCTGGGAATGGCCACGGTGCTGTACTTTGTGTTGGTGTATGTATTCAGTAACCTGGCTGCCTTTGGCGTGGTGCAGGCCGTGGAGCAAGCCACGGGCAGGATAACCCTGAATGACTACAACGGATTTTACAAAACCAACCCAAAACTTGGCCTGGTAATGATGCTGGCCTTGTTTTCGCTGGCAGGCATACCGCCCCTGGCCGGATTCTTTGGCAAGTTCTTCCTGTTCACTGCCGTGGCGGAAGGCGGCTACTACACACTCTTGCTGATTGCTGTATTAAATACTGTTATATCGCTTTACTATTACCTGCTTGTTGTGAAAGCCATGTTTATAACCGAAAACCAATCGCCCATTCCCTATTTGACCAGTGACCCATCCATGCGGATGTCGCTTGTATTGTGTGCCCTTGGCATACTTGTTATCGGATTTTACAGCCCGGTTTTTGAGTACATTAAAGAACGTTGCCTTATACCCTGATGTCGCTCGATAAATTTCAACATCCAACCAAAGAACTTGACGGTATTACCTACCGCATTATTGAGACCGGTATTTCAAAGAACCGTGCAGATTTTCTCGAGCGTTTACTCCTGCATAACAAGCTTGCCGTGGTTATTGAAACGGATCCTCCCAAGGAAGGCCAGGAACAAACCTACACCCTCATCACACCAGATGTTACCTTTAACCCGGTTGTAAAGGTGTATAACCGCGAACTGCGCACACCGGAAGGCCACCGGGTTACACCCGACTACTGGAATCAGCACACCGGGAAAACAGAACCCAATTATTGGGACCTGAACAAAAAAGATTTTTAAAAGGGAGAAGCCTCCGACCAGGATTTCATTCTTGCCGCTTTACCAGTTTTCCGGAACGCGCGCCTGTTGACTTTTGCTGCTCAAAAACAACCTGACCATTCACCCAAACCTTTTCAACACCGGCTGACAAGGCTTTGGGGTTCTCGATGGTAGCCTGATCGGCTACTGTTTCAGGGTTAAACAATACCAGATCGGCATAGTACCCGGGTTTAATCAGGCCCCGGTTATTAATACCAAGGCTTTCAGCGGGCAGCCCTGTCATTTTGTAAACAGCCTTTTCGAGGGGCATAATTTTCTGTTCGCGCACATACCTGCCCAATACGCGGGTAAAGGCTCCGTGCCCTCGGGGATGCCCGTCAATGGCACCATCGGAACAAATGCTGCTGTGCTCCCATTGCAGGAAACTGCGGATATCGCTTTCACTCATAGAGGTGGCAACAATGTACCCGCTTTCTCCTGCCGCTTCCCCATCCCTGATGATGCGGACGAGTGCCTGTGCCGGTGTTTCAGAATTGAGTTTTGCGATTGCTGTTATCGTCTTTCCTTCAAAGTTCCTGTTTGCAGGGTAGCCCGCCATGATGGAAGCTCCGGGGTCAAATAGTTCAGTCACCGCAAACTCGGCACTCTGTAGATTGGTGAAGTCTTTTTTTGGAAATAAAACCCGGGGTGTGGATCCCCACATGCTGTATGGATACACATCGGCAGTAACCTGAATCCCCATTTGCCTGGCCTGTTGCAAATCAGCAAGCAGCTTACCGGCTGATCCCCAGTTGCTTCGTAAGGCAATTTTAAGGTGGGATATCTGTACCGGAATATTGGCTTCTCTACCGATGTCCAGCAACTCGTTAACGGCTTCATCCATGTGTATGTCCTCGCTCCGGATATGACTGATATACCGGCCGCCCTTGCCGGCTGCAACCTTAGCCAACTCAATTACTTCATGGCGGCTTGCATAAAAGCCCTCCTCATACTCTAACCCCGTGGATAACCCGAGGGAGCCTTTATCCAATTCCTCGGTCAGTGCTTTTTTCATGATTTCCAGTTCTTCCGGTGTTGACTTTCTCAACACACTCTTTTGCATGCTGAGTTCACGCAAGGTGGCATGGCCGGTATAGGAAGCGATATTCACGCTGACGGGCTGAACCTGAAACAATGCGCTAATGGAGTCCATCGGATGTGAGGAACCATCTTGCCCCACAACTATGGTGGTAATTCCCTGGCTGTTGGCAGCAAGGCATAAGGGGTTTTCCTTTAACCCCCAATCGTGGTGGCTGTGGCTATCGATAAACCCTGGCGCGAGAATATTTCCTTTGCCATCGGTCACCGCTTCACCCGCAAACGCGTTCAACTCCCCCATATCGGAAATCCGGTCATTTACCAATCTTACGGATGCAGGATAGGCGGGGCTTCCGGTGCCATCAATAACCCGAACGTTTGTAATCAGGTTAGTGGTGGGTAAGGTGTATGATTTTCCCTCCCAAATGTTACGGATAACTCTGGCTGATCCATTGTTACCGCTCGTTAAAACGATGAGTGTCTGGTTCCGGTCAATATACCGTACGATGAGGTTTCTGAAACCAACCCAGCTTCCGGTATGTGAAACGACTTTTGAAGGCTCATCAATAAACCATCCGAATCCATACCGGTGCGCTTCACCGTTGTTGAGCTTGCCGGGAGTAATTGCCTGTTGGAAGATCTCCTTTTTAACGAGCTTGTTTCCATACAGGGCCTGATCCCAGGTAAACAAATCTTCAGCAGAAGCGTACACGTTTCCGTCACCCATAATTCCATCAAACCGGTTAAGGTCATACGGTACCGGCTTACCGCTCTCAACCTTTACTCCCACTACACGCGACAGCGGTAAGGTTTTCATTTTCAGATTATAGACATACAGGTTCTTCGTTTTAAGCGGCTCGCTTATGGTTTTATTAAAGAACTGATAAACCGGCATACCCGAAACCGCCTCAATTACTGAACCCAGGGTTGTATAGTTGGTGTTGCAGTACTCCCAGCGCTCACCGGGTTCAAAAACAAGGGCAGGCTTCCGGGTTGCCAGCAGGTCAAGAAGCATGGTGTTGGTAAGCGTGTCTAGCAAGGTCATTTCCCGATCGGCCAGATCAAAATACTCCGGCAACCCGGAGGTTTGATTCATCAGGTGGCGAATGGTGATGGTTGTATACGGAAATTCAGGAATATGCTTTTGAACCCTGTCATCGTATTTTAGCTTACCCTGTTCATACAACTTCATAATCATTAGGGTGTAAAATTGTTTTGATACTGAGGCCAAGTTAAACGATGAGGTGATTGAAAGGGGTTCACCGGCCGGGTTTTTTATGCCAAGAACTTTTTTGTAGATGATTTTTCCTTTGTCGCCAATGAGTACAACCCCATTGAAAAGCTGGCGCTGGTGGAGGTATTCCAGGGCGGCATCGATCTTCTGAAGTTTTTCACGTTGTTGGCCTTGGCTTATGAAAACGATGAGCCCCGAAAACAATAACAAAAGGATGCGCATAAATAAAGAATTCAATCTACATCGAGGATTTAATCGTGAAGCGGTCTTTTTTTGATCATGCCACCCTTCACATCGTTAATGCTGTTCTCCACCACAAAGGCATGCTCATCAATTTTTGATATTTCGGTTTTCAGTTTTTGCAGCTCCAGCCGGGTGATCACGGAGAAAATCACATTCAACTCCTTCACCCGATGACCTGTTTTTCCAAAGCCGCTTTGTCCTTTTAATATGGTTACACCCCTGCCCATCCGGTTGGTGATGGCATCTTTGATCTCCTCGCTTTTTTCTGAAACGATCATCACGCTGGTGTATTCCTCAATTCCGTGAACCACAAAATCTACCGTTTTGGAAGAAACCAGATAAGTGAGAATAGCGTACAAAGCCGTTTCAATATTTATCAGGTAAGCCGCTACGGAAAAGATAACGATGTTCAATCCTAAAATAATATCGCCAACGGTTAAGGTGGTTTTTCGGCTGGTGTAAATGGCCAGTACTTCAGTACCGTCAAGCACACTCCCTCCACGAATGGACAGGCCTATTCCTGCTCCAAGAAAAAACCCGCCAAAAAATGCAATGAGCAGGTCGTCATTGGTTACCAGTGGAAAATCGATCAAGTACAAGGCCAGGGCAAGCCCAACAATGGCAATGAGTGTTTTAAAAGCAAACAACTTTGATATTTGTGTGTACCCGATAACCATGAAGGGCGCATTGAGCAACACCACCAGCAGCGAAAGGTCGATTTGGGTAAGTTGATTCACAAGCAGAGAAATGCCCATCACTCCGCCATCCAGGAAGTTATTGGGAAGCAGAAAACCCTTTAAACCGAAACAGGCAGCGAGGATTCCCAGAGCGATAAAAAAAGTATCCTTTATGGCGCGCTCCAGTTGTATACGCTTGATGCGAACAGCCTTAAGCTCCTTAAAACGCTGCTGGGTACTCATTGCTACAAAATAGCAATTCCGGATATTCTTTTAAAATCATAGCCCTGTGTGACTGAAGTCATGGTATAAAACCATTTGGCACTACATTTTTAGAGGAAAATTCACCATAGCAATGAACCACACATATAGCGTAAGCCTTCGTTGGGATAGCGACCGTAAAGGAACTTTGTATTCGGCTGAGTTGATTGACTCTTTGCAGGTTGCCACACCCCCTCCCTTTCCTAAAGGGATAGATCGAATCTGGTCGCCTGAACACCTTTTCACGGCTTCGGTAAGCAGTTGCCTGATGACCACTTTTCTGGCTATTGCCGAAAATTCGAAGTTTGAGTTTGTAAGTTTCGCATGCAACGCATCGGGCAAACTGGAACAAGTTGACGGAAAATACCGGATGACCGAAGTGGTGCTTGAGCCTGAGTTGACTATTAAACAGGAAGGAGATTATGCGCGGGCTGAACGCATTCTGCAGAAAGCAGAAGCAGCATGCCTCATTTCCAACTCCATTACGGCAACAGTCGTCATGAAGCCCGTGATCCATGTGTTAAAAGAATTAAAAGAAATGTAGCAGGGCAAAAAAATCAGCCAATGCGCTTTGCCTTATAGCCATCGCCCGTCAGCAGGTTAACCAATTTATCCCGCTGGTCGCCTTGTAAAAGAATTTCACCGTTTTTAACCGAACCGCCAACACCACACTTGCTTTTTAATGACTTGCCTAACGCTTCCAGATCAGCCGCAGTGCCAACAAAACCAGTAACCAATGTTACCGTCTTTCCGGCACGGCCACTTTTATCGAGCAGCACCCGCAACTGCTGCTGTTGAGGTTGTAAAGTGGTGACTGCGGGTTTACTGCGGGTTTCGTAACGAAAATCGGCTTGGGTTGAATAAACTATTCCCTCTCTTTTTTTCCAATCATTCATTTTTGCCATCAGGAGATACTCATCAGGATACACGTAAAGATAAGCATGAATACATTTACCAGGCCCAGGCTAAACCGGAACTCCGTGTTACCGGCAGCTGTCATCAACAGCACACAACCGATCAGCAATAATACGGGTACAAAAACAAAATTACCATACAGACTACCATAGTTGTAAAAGGTGAATAATCCATCCCGGCTTTGTGCCCTGAAAACCACACCCAGAATTTTAGATTTACTGAATACCAGGTCGTCACCAACCGAAAGCCGCAGCATCTCCTGGGGCGAAATTTTCATTTCCCTGCCGGTATGCGTAAGCAGGTAATCCTGCCAACCCAGTCGCAACTCATCAGTTCTGAAGCCTGTGATGGTTTCGGTGGATTGATCGGGTTTAAGAAAGAAATCGACAACTAGGAAAAAGAATATAAGGCAACCGGCCACCGCCACACCCCTTAAAAAGGGCATTGCTCTTTCCATCAAGTCTAGTTGGGTGGGTCCTTCCGACTGTGCGGGGCGGTACCTACCTCTGCGATATGCCGGGTCGCGATGTAGTGGCTCTTCGGGTTCAACATTTATTAGATAGGGATTTTCAAGGCGGTAATCGTATGCCTTCCGCTTTGTTGTATTGCTCAATACCTCATACGCCTCGTTTACCTGTTTAATCCGTTCCATGGCAGACGGATCAGGATTAACATCAGGATGGAGTTGCTGAACAAGCTTCCGGTAGGCACGTTTAATGTCAGCCTGACGGGCATTGCGCTCAATGCCAAGAATTTGGTAGTAGTCTTCCATAAAGTAAAAGACCCGGTGAAATCACCAGGTCTTTCTTATACCTGACTGGTGTCTGGGGTTGCTATTTTTTCTTCACAACAAAAGTAAGCACGGGACGCTTACTATGGTTTACCACGTCTTCGGCAATGCTGCCTGCCAATACATGTGCAAAACCGGTGCGGCCGTGGGTAGCCATAGCAATCATATCAGCATGAATGCTGTCGGCAAAGTAGATGATGCCCTCTTCCTCGGTTACATCATTAAACACATTAATGGTAAAATTCTTTAATTGAAGTTTTTTGGCGAAATCCTGCATGTATTTTTTCACTACTGCATCGCGCTGAAAATTACCAGGCGTATTGATGCGGACCAGGTGAATGGTTGAATCATACATTTCCTGGGCACGCTTGACGATTCTTGAAAACACCTCTTCGTCCTTGCTCATGGATGTGGCATACACAATATTCTTAAAGGTTGACCGTGTAGGCTTTTTCTGGATAGTGAGCACCGGGCATTTGGCATGGCGAACCACTTTTTCGGTATTGGATCCGATGATCATTTCAGTTGGCCCTGCTACTCCGGTCGTACCCATCACCACAAGATCCACCTTATGCTCGGCAATAATGGTGCGCATGCCATGGAAAGGTGACCCCATTCTCAATTCCGGCTTGACTTTCACCCCATCGAAGATAGGGTCGGCAGCAAATTTGGCCATCTGTTTTTTTGACCGCTCAATGAGTTTAAGCATAAAAAGTTTTTCTTCCATGTCGGTATACTGCACCTCACCTGTAACGGCAAAGGAGCCTTTCGATCCCTCCTCTATTACATGAAGCAAAATCAATTCCGCATTTGCTTTTTTAGCTATGCCTGCAGCTACTTCGGCTGCCGTCTGAGCCGTCTTTGAGAAGTCGGTGGGGACAAGTATTTTTTTCATAATTTTTACCGTTAAGTGTTTTTAAAGATAGAAACTTTCCTATAAAAATCCCTTTGAATAATTCGAATTAACACAAAATTTAAATCAATTGATGTTCGGGCACAATCAAAACCGGGACATCAGATTGATTCACAAATTCCTCAAACGAAACTCCTTTTTGTTCCCTGATTTCCTTTATGAGGTTCCAGCCGATTACCAGAAACGCTGCGTGGTTTGCTCTGATACAAGCGTCAATCCGATCAGAAATAAAACCCACTTCGGCCCGAAACTCGCAGGGTACCGACCCATTAAGTCCTACCATCTTTTCCAGCATAGCAAATTGCTCATGCGCCCTTTTCAACGTTGTATTCCGGTAGTCCGCAATGGTTTCATTCTCAGGTATGATCCGGTAGGCATATAAAACAATCAGGCCCGAGTTATAATGAGATGCAAGATCAACAGCTTCATTCAGCACATACGAAGAGGATTCTGAGAAATCGATCGCGCAGAGAACAGGGCTCATGGAATGTAGGTTAGGCAAACATACCAGGTTTGCCCGGGCAAGCAGGGTGATCTGCATCAAAGAAAAAACTGATTTTTATCATGCCCGGATGTTGCTATATTTCCTCACTGTGACCCATCAACGTCAAGAGCCGGCATTCTTATCCCCCGCAAGCCTGAGCGATATCTTTCAAAGTTCAGCGGAGGGCATTCTCATGGTCGACACCAAAGGAATTATCCAACTGGCCAACAAAGCATCGGAACAAATGTTTGGATATAATCCGGGAGAGCTGAACGCCATGCCCCTGGACCTGTTGCTGCCATCGCGGTACCGTGAGAAGCACCAGCAACACCGGGCTTCGTTTCATCAGGCGCCAATGCCACGCAAAATGGGTATTGGCCGCGACCTCGTTGCCTGCCGCAAAGACGGCACTGAGTTCCCTGTTGAAGTAAGCTTAAGTCATCACCAGATCAACAATCAGGTTATTGTAATTGCATTTATCATTGATATCTCCGAACGCAAAAAGGCTGAAGATGCCGTGAAGCGAAGCGAAGAACAGTTGCTGTTATACGCGGCTGAACTGGAGCGCAAGGTACGGGCACGGACGGAGGCCCTTAATAAATCCATTGAAGACCTGGAAAAAGCCAACCACTTTTTACAGGAACAAATTGCTGAACGCAAGAAAGCCGAAGACGAGGTGAAGCATGCCCTGGAACGGGAGCGCGAACTCAATGAACTCAAAAGCAAATTTGTTTCTATTGCATCCCATGAATTCCGCACGCCACTAAGCACCGTGCTCAGCTCAGCTTCACTCATCGCCCAATACAGGGAGAAGGGCGACCTGGTAAAAATAGACAAGCACATACAACGCATTAAGTCCTCGGTGAACCACCTGACCAATATCCTGAATGATTTTCTGTCCTTAGGCAAACTGGAAGAGGGCAGAATCGAGGTTGTGAAAGAAAGTCTCGAAATCCCGGAATTCCTTGGCGAAATCGTTGATGAAATGAAGCCTCAGCTCAAAGAAAAGCAAACGATCAAAATCAATATCACCGGTAAACAGCAGCCGGTAAATACCGACCAAAAGGTGCTGCGCAACATCTTGTTTAATCTCATTTCAAATGCCAGCAAATACTCCGGGGCCGGAAAAGCCATTACCGTTAACGTTACCTTCTGGGGAAATCATTTTGAAATTGACGTGACCGACCAGGGTATTGGTATTCCCCGGGACGATTTAAAACATTTATTCGAACGTTTCTTTCGTGCGAGCAATGCCGGGCAGGTGCAAGGCACCGGCCTGGGGTTAAACATCGTTAAACGATACATTGAATTATTAAATGGAGAAATTAACTTTACGAGCCAGGAAGGACAAGGAAGTACATTCACTGTTATTTTACCTATCAGCTAAACCGCTATGAAGAAAATATTATTGATTGAGGATAACCAGGATGTTCGTGAGAATACCAGCGAAATCCTGTCGTTGGCCAATTACCAGGTAATTACGGCTGAGAATGGGAAAATCGGGGTTGAACTGGCACAAAAAAATATGCCCGACCTGATTATTTGCGATATCATGATGCCGGAGCTGGATGGGTACGGAGTACTTCACATCCTGAGCAAAAATCCTGAAACAGCCAGCATTCCATTTATTTTCCTTACTGCCAAAACGGAAAAGTCAGATGTCCGCAAAGGGATGACCCTGGGTGCAGACGATTACCTCACCAAACCCTTTGATGATACCGACCTGCTAAATGCCGTAGAAACCCGGTTAAATAAGCAAGCACTGTTGAAAAAACATTATGAGGCAACTGCCTCCGGGTTGAATGAATTCATTGAGGATGCACAGCGGGTTCTAAACCTGAAAGACCTCTGCAAAGACAAAAAAAACCGGCTATTCAAAAAGAAAGCCGGAATTTTTCAGGAAGGCGAACTTCCCAACTTCATTTACTTTCTGCAAAAAGGGAACGTAAAGGCATTCCGGACCAATGCGGATGGAAAAGAATTCATTACAAATCTTTACACTACCGGGGATTTTTTCGGGTACGAGCCGATTCTGGAAAATGCCAATTACGGTGAGTCGGCCGTTGCCATGGAAGACAGTGAACTGATCGCCATACCCCGGTATGATTTCATGACTATCCTACACGGTCACCCTGAGCTCTCGCGCACATTTGTATCGCTGCTTTGCAGGAAGATCCAGGAAAAGGAATCACAACTCCTTACACTGGCCTACAATTCGGTGCGCCAGCGTACGGCTGAAGCATTATTGAAAGTAAATCACTTAAAAGAAGGGGAGATTTTAAATGTCTCGCGCGATGACCTGGCCAAAATGGTTGGAACAGCTTCCGAATCGGTTATCCGCGTGCTTTCCGACTTCAAAGAAGAAGGAATTCTGGAAATTGAAGGCGGAAAAATAAAAGTACTTCATCCCAACAAACTGGAACAGGTTATAAAATGGAATGTGGCGCGCCACTAATGTAACGGATAACACAGCACCGTCTGGTCAATCGAAAAAAGCCCTTCAATCGAGATGCCCCTCCAGATCATAATCAGCGCCAAGCAGGCCACAAACAAGTGTTGAATTTTTTGAATGGGCAACGGGATTTTTCTGAGCAAAGTCTGAGCCGAGTAAACTGTTACCAGTAGGGCGGGGACAGTTCCAAGCCCGAAAACAACCATTACCAGGGTGCTCTCTAACCATGAATTCTGAACCAGCGATAACACCATGGCAGCATAAACCAGCCCACACGGCAAGAGGCCATTCAGAACACCCATCAAAACAGATGAGTAGGTATTCCTTCGGTTAAGGTGATTCAGAATGCCGTGTTTTAAAGCCACAACCGCAGCACTGGTCCTCGGCAACAGCCACCGCTCCAACTGCCTGAAAAAGAGTATAGCAAGCACCAGCAAACCCATGGTAATGGAGAACCATCCTTGCCAGCCGCTCATTTCGATGAGGTTGCCCATGATGCCAACAAGCACTCCTAATAGCGTGTAGGTAATGATCCTTCCCCCATTATACAGCAGCCGGTTGCGTAATAAAGCAGAATAGGTTGATGCGCCAACCTGCAACGCCAACGGCCCACACATGCCCACGCAATGCAGGCTTCCGGTAAACCCTAATATGAATGCAGCCGTTAACATTCGTAATGTTTACACGAATTAAATCACAATAAACTTCTCCAGGTAGTAATTAATTCCCTCCATGGTCCATAGCATTTTTACACGGTATGCGCCAGACCTGAGGTGTTGAATGGGGATGATCTGCACGGAATCGGCAGACGAAACGAGTTTAATGTGTTGATCGAGTTTTTCGGATGACGGCCTGAACACCCGCACTTCGCCTTGTTCAATCAACTTTGCTTCCGGAAAATAAATTTTCAGATAAGCCTGATCTACAATGGTAATTTCAGGTTTCGCCTCCAGTTGTTCTGTGTTGTTTTTCCGATCAAGCAGTTTTTGGTATGCCAATTCATCCTGATAGTACCGCTTCGATACAAGGTTTACATCCTGCCTCATACTGATGGTAACAATTACCCCGATGAAACCAGCGAATACAACAAAAGAAATAACGATCCATTTGCCCCAATTCATAGCTATCTGCCTCCTTTTACTCTGTCCTTGTGTGAATGCACAGGCCCGATAAATTTAATCTGTACTGTTTCAATGCGTTTCTCACCAAGATAAACACCGATGCTGACTACCATTTTGGCAGTTGTTACCTGGTTGGCGGGCATTTCAAGAAAACAAACTCCTTTGTAAAGACCACCCGCCTGCACAACAATTTCAGGCTCTCCTACTTTCCGGATAACCGCCCCGTCCGGTGATTCTGCCTTAAGGCTCAGCGTAATATCATCGAATGTTTTGTTTACAAACTCAATATTATAAAGATTAGTGATTTTCCCGTCATCGGTACGCTGGTAGAGCGTGCCCGGTACTTTCAAAATGGTTGTTTCAATGTCGGTTCGTGTGGCCACCATAAAACTCAGCAACGCCACCAATCCCACCAACACAACGGAGTAGCCGGCCACACGAACTGTGAACAGGTTCTTCACCCCGTCTTTAATTGAATTGTACGAGGCAAACCGGATTAACCCCTTAGGCTTACCGACTTTCACCATCACGTCATCGCAGGCATCGATGCATGCCGTGCAATTCACACATTCCAGTTGTGTGCCATGGCGGATGTCTATTCCGGTTGGGCAAACGTGTACACACAACTTACAGTCAATGCAATCGCCCCGGTTTTCCATCGTATCGCCTTTCTTTATTTTCTTTCTGGGCTCTCCGCGAAGCCAGTCGTAAGCAACCACAATAGAATCTTTTACCAGCAATACCCCCTGAAGCCGGCCATACGGGCAAACCGCAATGCAGGCCTGCTCACGAAACCAGGCAAACACAAAATAAAATACTCCCGTAAAGGAAACCAACCCGATAAAACCGGCCAGGTGCTTCGCAGGCGACTGCGAAACGATTTGTTTAACCTCCTCAATCCCGATAAGGTAAGCCATTGCGGTATGCGAAATAACCAGGGAGATGAGGATAAAAATCAATTGTTTACCGGCCTTTTTTATAATCTTTTCGGTAGTCCACGGTTGCTGATTGAGTTTTCGCTGTTGATTGGCATCGCCTTCAATCCAATATTCAATTTTACGGAACACCATTTCCATAAAGAGGGTTTGAGGACAGGCCCACCCGCACCATACCCTGCCAAACACAACGGTGAACAGGATAACAAAAACAAACAGGGTTATGAGGGTTAAGGCAAGCAGAACGAAATCCTGAGGCCAGAATGCCTGCCCGAAAACAACAAACCTGCGCTCAAACAGGTTAAGTAACAACAAGGGCTGGCCGGCAATCTTAATAAATGGGCCGGCAAAAAAAAGAGTGAGCAAAATCAGGGTAACTGCAGTCCTGTACTGGTGCAGTCTGCCAGAAGGCTTTTTCGGATAAATCCAAACCCGATTTCCCTTCTCATCTACGGTTGCAATGGTGTTGCGGAATTCCTCATCATACTGATAAAAGTTATCACTCCCCGGTTTCACATCACAATCAATTAATCAGTGGCGTATTAATTTTTTTTGGAGCGTTCCGGAACGGCTACATGGAGGCACCCTCACTACCAGCCGGGGCAGCCTCCGCTTCCTTATAAAGTTCACCTTGTGGTGCTTTCGGATTTGGAGGGTTACTTCCCTTAATGCTCTTAATGTAAAAGGTAACGTCACGGATCTGCTGAGGAGATAACACAGGTTCCCACGGAATCATTCCCTTTTCCTGAACTCCGTTTTTAATAACTTTATAGATATCCGTAATACCCCCGCCATGCAGCCAGTACTCATCGGTTAGGTTGGGACCAATGCTGCCTTGTCCGTCAGGCATGTGGCATGAGGCGCAATTAACTACGTATACTTGTCGGCCGTTTTTGATGATTGCCTCATCGGGTTCATACACGAGATTATTCTCATCAATGGCCAGGGCCGGTTGGGCAGCAAGCAATTTTGCCTTTTGCTCCTGGGCAAGGGTTACTTCCTGCTGGTATTCCTCGTCCATGAGAGGCAGTGAATCGGTTACATGGTATACTACCAGGTAAATCGCACTCCACACAATGGTGCCGTAAAGCAACCAGGTCCACCAGGGCGGCAGGTGGTTATCCAGTTCTTTAATACCATCGTAATTATGATTAAGCATGATTTCAGACTCTTTTTCGATGGGCCGGTAACCGTTTATCCAGTTCCAGAATTTCGTCCATGCACCCGGTTCAGGAACGTAAACTTTGCCTTCCCGCACTGCTTTTTCCTGCTCAGCCTTGCGGATAAATACATTGAGCACCTGGAGCATCTGGAAGGCCACGATAACCACCAGCAACGCAACCATAAACACAAAAGCAATTACCAAGTAGAATGGGAACAACGGATCGTTCAACGGATCGCTCCAGAAACCGGCCGGTACGGCATCTTGCGCCATAAGCGGGTTGCCGATAAGGAACAAACTGAAAAAGGGAATTATTTTTTTCATGAGTTGCTGGTTTTTTCGTTTACAGGTTTTGAATTGGTGGAATCATCCAGAGGCATTCTCTTCATGTACCCGATGAAAGACTTATCGGCTGTAAAAACATGCCATAACAGAAAAAGGAAAAACAGGAAAAAGATGATAAACGATATGATGGGCCATACCTGGATGTTATCAATTTGCTGAAGCACATTCTTATACATAGCCGTTAGCGGTTATCGGTTGATACTGTATGTTCTGCTGTTTTCGATGCCCTTATGTCTTTGCCCAGGCGTTGGAGGTACGCAATGAGAGCAATGATCTCTGCATCCGGATCAACTTCAATGCCTTCCAATTGCAGGTTTTCGGCAATACGTCTGGCTTGCATGTCGAGGTCATCATTTGCACGGTTTTCATAGTCTGGCTCATAAGGCACACCTATGGTGCGCAGTGCTTTAATTTTTGAGGCTGTAGTTCCTTTGTTAAGCACCTGTTCAAACAGCCAGGGATAGGCCGGCATAGTGGTTCCCGAACTTACCGCATCAGGGGCCAGCATGTGATTGTAGTGCCAGCTATCCGAATATTTTCCACCAAGCCGGTGCAAATCAGGACCTGTTCGTTTTGATCCCCACAGGAATGGATGGTCATAAACATATTCGCCAGACTTTGAGTATTCGCCTCCCAGCGGGTCGTACCGCTCCACTTCCGACCGGAACGGGCGCACTAACTGCGAGTGGCAACTCACGCACCCTTCGCGGATATAAATATCGCGGCCGTGTAATTCAAGAGGGGTATAGGGTTTAACACTGGAAATTGTGGGCACATTGGATTTGATCAGGAAGGCAGGAACCATTTCAACAATGCCACCAATCAGGATTGCCACCAAAGCGAGGCCTGAAAACAATACAGGCTTGCTCTCCAGCCAGTGATGCCATCCACCGCCAGCCGATTCAGTTTTTACCAGGGGTGCTGCTTCAGCCGCTTCATTGGCAATGAAACTTCCGGCATAGGCAGTTTTTACCAGGTTATACGTCATCACAATAGCACCTGTGAGGTACAGAAATCCTCCAAAGGCGCGGAGCATGTGCAATGGTAAAATCTGTACCGTAGTTTCCAGAAAGTTCTTGTACACCAAAAACCCTTCGGGATTAAACTCCTTCCACATCAGGCTTTGGGTTACCCCGGAGATGTACATTGGAAGGGCGTAGAAAATAATACCCAGGGTGCCGATCCAGAAATGGAAGTTGGCCAGTTTGCCTGACCAGATTTTTGTATTCCACATGCGAGGAACCAGCCAATACAACATACCAAAGATCAAAAAGCCGTTCCATCCGAGGCCGCCCACATGCGCGTGAGCTACAATCCAATCGGTAAAGTGAGCGATCGCATTTACATTTTTCAGCGAAAGCAGCGGTCCTTCAAGGGTAGCCATACCGTAGGCAGTTACCGCCACAACCATAAATTTCAGCACAACATCCTCGCGCACCCTGTCCCACGCACCACGCAAGGTCATCAACCCGTTAAGCATACCTCCCCATGAAGGAGCTATTAACATGATAGAAAATACAGTTCCTAATGATTGTGCCCAATCGGGCAGGGTTGAATACAACAGGTGATGTGGACCGGCCCAGATATAAATAAATATAAGTGACCAGAAATGTATGATGGAAAGCCTGTATGAATACACCGGCCGGTTTGCCGCCTTAGGCAGAAAGTAATACATCATGCCTAAGTATGGAGTGGTAAGGAAGAAGGCAACGGCATTGTGTCCGTACCACCATTGCACAAGGGCATCCTGCACACCGGCATACCAGGAGTAACTTTTAAACAAGCTAACCGGCATTTCGAAAGAGTTAACGATGTGCAAAACCGCAACCGTTACGAACGTGGCGATATAAAACCAGATGGCCACGTACATGTGCTGTTCCCTTCGCCTGAGAATGGTGCCGATCATGTTCCAGCCAAACACTACCCATATCAGGGCGATTGCAATATCGATCGGCCATTCCAGTTCAGCATATTCCTTTGAGGTAGTGATTCCCAGCGGCAACGTAATGGCTGCCGCCAGAATAATGAGCTGCCAGCCCCAGAAGTGAACCCAGCTTAATGTGTCGTTGAACATGCGGGTTTTCAGCAGGCGCTGCATGGAGTAATACACCCCCGCAAACATGGCATTGCCCACAAAGGCAAAGATGATGGCGTTGGTGTGCAAGGGGCGGATGCGGCCGAAGGTGGTGTATTGAAGTTCAAAATTGAATACCGGCCAAACCAGTTGAAGGGCAATGGTGAGACCTACAAGCATGCCAACGAGGCCGAAAATTACCGTGGCAATAATAAAAGCCTTTACGATCTTATTATCGTAACTGAATTTGTCTAATTCCATAGGCAGGTGAAAGGTTTGTTATCTGTAAATTTACTCGTCAGGGGCTAAAAGTAGAAAGCCAAAGCCAGTCAGTTAAATGACTTCGGCAAAAAAACAGGATGATTTTTGTCAGGGATTGTTTCCCTCAAAGCTTAAAAAGTCCGCCAGGGAAGCGAACCAAAGGAGTGGAGCCAGTGGGAGTCGAACCCACGACCTCTACAATGCCATTGTAGCGCTCTAGCCAGCTGAGCTATGACCCCAATCAAGGTTGCAAATATATTTGAAATTACGATTGACCCAATCCCTGCAATACCGAATAATCAATACCTCATTCCCTTTTTTAAAAATGTGCTCCCTGGGTTGCCTCTTGCCGATGCCCACTACCCATCTTTCTGCAACTGTTCATTTATCCTCCTGATGGTGCCCTCATCGGCCATCCATTGGCCCCTGTCATCAGGTAACTGTTCCAGCAAACTAATACGTTGATTGTGGCGCTGATATGGAGAAGGCCTGTACGTTCGTGCCGAGAGGTGAATCTCCCTGACACCGGTTTGTTCAACCACCCGTACTACATTGTCCGGATTGATTCCAACTCCGGCCATTATACGGATGCGGTTTCCACTTCGTTGTACCAGGTCCCGGATCAACTCCACTCCCTCAACTGCCGTGGACTTTCTCCCGGAAGTAAGTATCCGGTCAAACCCTGCTTCAATACAGTCTTCCAGCGCTTCAAACACATGGAGGGTATAATCAAAAGCGCGATGGCAGGTAACCCGCATCGGACGAGCAAACTCGATAAGTTTCCGGCATCGCTCCTTATCAATTGTCCCCTCCGGCTTTAAGATGCCCAACACCACACCGTCAAGGCTTGCCCGTTTGGCCATTTCAATGTCGCGCTTCATGGCATGGTACTCATAGGCTGAATACACAAAATCGCCACCCCGCGGACGGATCATGGCATATACATCGATGCTTAATGCCTGCCGCACAATTTCCATTACACCGAACGAGGGTGTTGTTCCTCCTTCGGCCGGATTGACACATAATTCAACCCTGTCGGCCCCACCCTTTTGGGCATTCATGGCCGACTCAATGTTAAACACTACAATCTCAGATGTTATGGACACAATCAGATTAGAATTAACGTTCAACGATAATCAAGGCTAAAGCCCTATCAAGCCATTGCCTTTTGGCTAGTTAAAATAGCTGCCCGATTTTATAACCACCTGCTCCTGCTGTGTGGTTTGGGTATATTCAAACACATTGTTGGTTGAGTACGCCCCCACTTCACCGGTAACACTCAAGGCAAGAAAAGCAACACTCAATTCTTTTGCTTTCTCTTCACCGCGTTTGCTGATCAGCCGTTTAATGGCCTCTTCACAGGCTTCGCGTGGTGATCTTCCGCTACGCATTAATTCAACAATGGTGTGGCTGCCAGCAATGCGGATCATCTCCTCTCCTACTCCGGTGGCAGTGGCAGCGCCCACCTCGCCATCCACATATAATCCCGCCCCGATAATCGGTGAATCGCCCACACGACCGTGCATCTTAAATGCCATGCCGCTGGTGGTGCAGGCACCACAAAGTCTTCCATTTGCATCCAGGGCCAAGATGCCAATGGTATCGTGCTGGCCGGGGTTGTGGTATGGTTTGTACTCCGACTTTTTCAGCCATTCCTTCCAGGCTTTCTCCGATTCTTTGGTGAGCAGGATTTCCTTTTTAAATCCTTGTGTTGCTGCAAACTGTTCTGCGCCCTTTCCCACCAGCATAACATGCGGTGTTTTTTCCATAACAGCACGGGCAATAGAAATGGGATGTTTGTAGCCTTGAACAAAAGCAACCGCTCCGCAATTGCTTTTTTCATCCATAATGCTGGCATCCAGTGTTACCAATCCTTCGCGATCAGGCAACCCTCCGTACCCCACTGAAGTATCTTTTGGGTTGGCTTCCGGTATTCTGGCGCCTTGTTCAACAGCGTCCAGCGAATGTCCGTTTGCCTGCAGCACTTTCCACGCAGCCGCATTGGCATCGGTGTTGCGCCAGGTTGAAACAACAATGGGCTTTTCAACACTTAACGGTGTGAGGGCTGAAAGTTTACTGATGGAAAAAACTCCGGTTGTGAGTGCGGTTAGCTTGATGAAATTTCTGCGGGTTTGATGCATGTCGTTTCTGGCTTATATTTGGTAACGGGTAAGTTAACCAACCTTACTCACCGCAACAACCCTTTCTTTGTGCATTATTCGATTACCCGTCTGGCCAGTCTGAACCGTTTGATGTAATAGTCAGAATAAATATTGGTCTCTACCACACCCAACGAAGTGGAAGCATGAATGAATTTCACATTATCCAATGCTTTCCTGTCAGTAACCAGGCCAACGTGCGTAATTTGCCTTTTCTTCTTGCCGGTGGCAAAAAACACAAGGTCGCCCGGTTCAATCTCCTTCAGTTTAACTTCCTTCCCGATTTTGCTTTGGTCTTCGGCACTTCGGGGCAACTCAATGCTTACCGACCGGAATGAGTGGCTTGTCAATGCCGAACAATCCATGCCCGCACGCGTTGTGCCTCCGTATTTATAGGGTGTACCTAAATACCCACGCGCTGCGCTTATTACCTTCTCCACTTTCTCCTCCTTTACCCTCGCCTTGTGAGACGCACAGGAAGCCAAAAACAACAAAGTAGTTAAAAAAAGGAACTGAAAAGGTTGCTTACCTTTACGGTTAAAAAATAGCATCCTCACTGAGTTTAAAAAATAATACGGTAAATATACACGTTGCATGGCACTTCCGGAAGTTCACGTTGACATGGTAAGCCGATTTCAGGCCATTGTAGGGAGGGAAAACGTAATTCTCGACAAAGAATTGCGGGAAGAATATGCCCACGACAAAACCGAAGACTATTTTTTTCTTCCGTCCATCGTGGTTAAACCGGGCACCACGCGCGAGGTAAGTCAATTGATGCAGTTGTGCAATGAACTCCGCATGCCGGTTACAGCCCGGGGTGCAGGCACCGGCTTGGCCGGGTCGGCCTTGCCCACACACCACGGTGTGGTAATCTCTATGGAACGCTTTAACAAGATTCTCGCTATCGATGAACTGAACCTTCAGGTAACGGTGGAACCCGGTGTAATTACTGAAGTATTCCAGAATGCCGTGAAAGAAAAAGGCTTGTTTTACCCGCCCGACCCAGCCAGCAGCGGTTCGTGCTTTATTGGCGGCAATGTGTCGCAAAATTCGGGGGGTCCAAAGGCCGTTAAGTATGGCGTTACCCGCGATTATGTACTGAACCTGGAAGTAGTATTGCCAACAGGCGAAATCATATGGACAGGCGCCAATGTGCTGAAGAGCTCCACGGGCTACAACCTTACACAACTGATGTGTGGCAGCGAGGGCACGTTGGGGATCATCACAAAAATTGTTTTCAAACTTCGCGGTTATCCGCAGAAGAATGTACTCATGCTTATTCCGTTTACCACCAACGAAGAAGCCTGCCGCGCCATTGCAGCAATTTTTACTGCCGGCATTCAACCTTCGGGCATGGAATTTTTTGAACGTGAAGCCGGAATCAAGACCTTTGTGTATTGCGACAAAGTTTTGGGAAGCCCGGTTACTACAAAATTACCTGAAAACATGGACGCTTACCTGTTGTGCGAACTGGACGGTAACGATGAGGAAGTGCTGATGCGCGATGCCGAGCGGGTAATGAACGTGGTAGAAAAATTTCAATCGGGTGACGTGTTGTTTGCCGAAAGTGCTGCCCAGAAGGCCGAACTCTGGAAAATACGAAGAAACATTTCTCCGGCCGTGAACTGGTTTACACTCACCAAAAGCGAGGATGTGGTAGTGCCGCGTGCCAACCTGCCTAAACTGATTACCGGAATAAAGGACATCGGTAAACGCTATGGCTTTAATACCGTTTGTTTCGGCCACCTGGGTGACGGCAACCTGCACGTTAACATTTTAAAAGAGGGCATCAGCGAAGAGGCATGGTCCACTAAAATACCGGAAGGCATTGGCGAAATTTTTAAACTCACCGTAAGCCTGGGCGGAACATTATCGGGTGAACACGGCATCGGCATTGCCAAACGGCCGTACATGCCCCTGGCCATGAGTGAAGTGAACCTGGAGTTGATGCGCGGCATTAAAAAAGTTTTTGACCCCAACGGAATATTAAACCCAGGCAAAATATTTTAACCATGCGCAACCTGTTACCGGTATTCCTAGCTGCAATTTTGATTTCCTCCTGCGAAATCAAAAAGCAATACAAAAGCACCGTGAAAGGTGCCAACTTCCTTACGGAAACGGAAATGAAGGAAGGCTGGAAACTTTTGTTCGATGGGCAAACCCTGACGGGCTGGAAAATATTCAGGAAACTTCCTAACAACTCCTGGGAAGCATCAGAAGGATCAGTCCATTGCAAGCCGTTTATTGACGGGGCCGTTAACGAAAGATCCGATCTGATTACAGAGGACCAATATGAAAATTTTGAACTGAGTTTCCAGTGGAAAATTTCTCACCAGGGCAACAGCGGGGTGATGTTCAGGGTGAGCGAAGAGTACGAGCAATCGTACGCCTCCGGGCCCGAGTACCAGGTGATTGATGATGTGGGCTATCCCGGAGATTTACCGGCAGAAAACAAAGCAGGCGGCAACTTCGGCATGCACGCTCCTGAAAATGCCGGCCCGCATCCGGTGGGTGATTGGAACGATGCCCGGCTCGTGGTAAACGGCAACCTGGTTGAACACTGGCTGAACGGAACCAAAATACTGGAATACGATATTGCCTCGGAAGATTGGATTACACGAAGAAATTCAAGTAAATGGAAAGATTTTCCCGGCTATGCATCCTTCAGGAAGGGTTATATTGCGTTGCAGGACCACGGAAATGAAGTGTGGTACCGGAATATCAAAATCAGAATTTTATAACAACACTCGTATGAAAAAGCACCTCACACCGCTGGCGATTGGCATAACTGCTTTGCTGGCTCTATCATGCCAATCCAGAAAAGAACAACCGGCAGATCAACCGGCTGAACCCACACCTAACACCCTTACCGAACAACAAAAAGCCGAAGGATGGGTATTGTTGTTTGACGGCTCCACAACGGCCGGTTGGAAAGGTTTTAACAAAGAAGAAGCAAGTGCGGGCTGGGTGATTGATAATGGAGCACTTCACTTCAATAAGGCCATTCCTGACGGTGGTGGTGACATTATTACCATTAACGAATACGAAAATTTTGAACTGATGCTGGAGTGGAAAATCGACTCGTGCGGCAACAGCGGTATTATGTTCAATGTGGTGGAAGCACCGGAGTATAAAAACACTTACCAGACTGGGCCGGAAATGCAGGTGCTCGACAACACATGCCACCCCGATGCAAAAATCATCAAGCACCGCGCGGGCGACTTGTACGATATGATCTCCTGCTCTACAGAAACCGTAAAACCTGCAGGTGAATGGAACCAGGTGCGCATTGTTTCCAATAACGCGAATTATGAGTTCTGGCTTAACGGCACCAACGTTGTAAACTTCACCATGCACACCCCTGAATGGGATGCCCTGGTGGCCGGCAGTAAGTTTAAGGACTGGCCCGCTTTCGGAAAGGCAACCAAAGGCCACATTTCCCTGCAAGATCATGGCGACAACGTGTGGTTCCGCAACATCATGATCCTCTCCCGCTGAGGAGTACTTGATGAATTTTCGAAAAGCAGTAATCACAATAGTGCTTGGCGAGTTGCTGCTGGCGGCAGTAGCTATTTATTTTCACGGAGCCACACTTACCGCCCTGCAGGCGGTAACGCGCTATTCCGGAAGATTTTCGCTGGTGCTGTTCAGTATTATTTTTCTGGTTCATCCAAACCAAACCCGTTTATCCGCTATCCTTTCAGAGAAACCGTTTCATGCATTTGCAACCGCTCATGGCATCCACCTTGGCCAACTGCTGTGCTACGTGTATCTCTCCGGCAATGAACTGATTCCCATCCGGCTGGCCGGTGGTTTTGTAGCGTATGTGTTGATCTTCGCTATGCCTGTACTTCAGCAACGCTGGCGCGATGGCCTGCTTCCTGAAGTGCAGTTTAAAACGTGGCTCACCATTTACCTGTATTATGTTTGGTTTATTTTCTTTATGAGTTACCTGCCACGTGTCCAGGGCAAACTGCCCCATGTTGGCGGCAGCTACCAGGAGTTTGTGGTGCTGCTGGCCTGGGTATGCATCATGCTCGGCATGAAACTCACCCGCCTGTTCTTCCAGCGGCCAAAAATCCGAATTTAGAATTATCCAAACGCATACATTTGATGCCTGAACCAGGACCCTCACAACAATGTGCGGCATAACCGGAATTTTTGCTTTTAACCTGGTTGGCAAGATGAACATGATTCAACTGGCCAACGCCACCCTGGCATTGGCTAAACGCGGTCCGGATTTTCAGGACATGTACCACGACCAGTTTGTGGGGCTGGGACACCGAAGGCTTTCTATCATTGATACGAGCGCTTCCGGAAACCAGCCCATGTGGGATGAAAGCGGACGCTATGCGATTGTCTTTAATGGGGAGATCTTTAATTTCAGGGAGCTACGCACTCAACTGGAGGCACAGGGCGTGAGGTTCAGGTCAGCTTCGGATACTGAAGTTTTGCTTCACCTGCTGATCCGTGAACAAGAGAGTGCGCTCAATAAACTCAACGGATTCTTCGCTTTTTGCCTGTATGACAAACACGAGCAATCCTTTTTTCTTGCACGCGACCGGTATGGAGTAAAGCCCCTTCTGTATGCGCACGATGAGGATAAATTCATTTTTGCCTCCGAAATGAAGGCGATGCTGCAATATGGCATTGATAAAACCATTGATTACAACTCGTTATACACCTACCTGCAACTCAATTATACTCCCGCACCGGATACCATTTTAAAATCCGTTAAGAAACTTCTTCCGGGACACTTTTTAAAAATCAAGGACCGGCAATTGTTAGTTGACCATTTTTATACGATCCCATACTCGGTCGATCAAACCCTTAATTATGAATCAGCAAAAGAGAAATTCAACACTCTGCTGGAAGCCTCCGTACAACGCAGGCTGGTAGCGGATGTTCCGCTGGGATGTTTTCTGAGCGGTGGCATTGACTCATCGGTAATCACCGGGCTGGCAAAAAGGCACAAACCCGACCTGCATACTTTTTCAATCGGCTTTAAAGACGAAAAATTTTTTGATGAAACACATTACGCCCGATTGGTAGCCAATCATTTTAAAACCGAGCATACGGTGTTCTCGCTAACCAACAACGACTTGTATGAACACCTCAATAACATTCTGGATTATATCGATGAGCCGTTTGCCGACTCTTCCGCGATAAACGTATTCATCTTAAGTAAAGAAACGCGCAGGCACGCCACCGTGGCCCTTTCGGGCGATGGTGCCGATGAATTGCTGGGAGGCTACAACAAACACATGGCACATTACCGGGTGCTGCATGCCGGGTGGAAAGAAAGATTTGCCAGCGCGCTTCATCCGGTATGGAAGGCTATTCCGCAATCGCGGAATAATCCGCTTGCCAATAAAGCCCGGCAACTGGCGCGTTTTGCCGAGGGCATAAAACTCGACAGCAGGGAACGGTATTGGCGGTGGGCCGGTTTCGCCACCAAAGATGAAGCCCTGAACCTGCTGCACCCCGACTTGCGCATTAACCGGTGGCTGAGTGAGTTCTATCCAAGAAGAAGTGCTATTCTGCAAACTGTTCCTGAAAAAGAAACTTTGAATGATATCTTGCTGACTGACACCAAACTGGTTTTACCTAACGACATGCTCACCAAAGTAGACCTGATGAGCATGGCCAACAGCCTGGAAGTGCGCACCCCTTTCCTGGATTTCGAACTGGTTAATTTTATTTTCAGTTTGCCGGATGATTTCAAAGTAAATTCTACTATCCGTAAACGCATCCTTCAGGATGCATATGCCGATTTTCTTCCCCCGCAACTTTACAGGCGCCCGAAGAAGGGATTTGAAGTACCGTTGCTGAAATGGTTCAGGAAAGAAATGAAATCATTGATTGTTGATGACCTCCTCTCTAAAAAAAATATAGAAGACCAGGGTATCTTTCATTATCCAGAAATTGACCGTTTAAAGAGGAAACTATTTTCTTCCAGCCCGGGCGATGTACATGCGCGTATCTGGGCATTGGTGGTTTTTCAATGGTGGTGGAAAAAGTATATTTGATACTACATGGGCGGTGTGAGAAAAATACAAATTAACGGACAGGAAATACTTGAAGTGGATTATTCCGGGGCCAAAGAATCTGAGATGATCAATCTGGTTGTGCAGGCCGCTGAAATACTCGAAAAGGAAAGTGTACCCCTGCCGCTCATTACCATCTTTGGCAGCAGCAATTATGCCACTCCCTCTTTTATGAATGTACTGAAAGAGAAACTTTCGAAATATGAACCGCTAATTAGTAAGCAAGCTGTTGTTGGCTTGAGCATAACTCAGAAAATATTGCTGATGGGTTTAAATATTTTCCTTCAGCGAAATTTTAAAGCCTTTAATTCTGTAGAAGAAGGCCTCAGATATGTGCTTGACATCGCTCCGGAAGAAGATTTGCCAGATCATTTCAGGAAAAAATGACATGAAGAACCTATTACGCATCGAAGAGCTTGCCATGTTTGGGCTGGCCATTTACCTGAATTCTTATTTGCCTTTCGAAGGCTGGGTTTTCTGGGCGTTGTTTCTCGCACCCGATTTGGGCATGCTCGGCTACCTGGTCAGCACAAAAATCGGGGCTTTAACCTATAACCTGTTGCATCACAAAGGCATTGCCATTGCCTGTTACCTGGCCGGTTATTTTCTCATTATCCATGAACTCACCTTGGCAGGTGTGGTGTTATTCGGACATAGTTCCTTTGACCGGATTGTCGGGTATGGATTAAAGTATTCGGATAACTTCAAGCATACACATTTGGGTTGGATCGGTAGGAGCAAGACATAAGTAGCAAGACGTAAGTAGCGAGACGTAAGTAGCAAGACGTAAGTAGCGAGACGTAAGTAGCAAGACGTAAGTAGCAAGACGTAAGTAGCAAGACGTAAGTAGCAAGACGTAAGTAGCAAGATTATGATACTTTATATCAAAAACATGGTATGCAACCGCTGTGTCATGGCAGTGGAACAGGTGTTGAGCAAACTTAAACTGGAGCCCGAAAAAATTTCATTAGGGGAAGTAGTGTTAAAAACAAAACCAACCAAAGCTGAATTAAAGCAATTGGATTCGGAACTGAACCCGCTGGGCTTCGAGCGCATTGACGACCGAAAGGCGAGAATCATTGAAGGCCTTAAAAACAAAATCATCACGATGATCCATCATAGTAATCGCGTGGATCGAAGACACAACTGGTCGGACATACTCGCGGAGGAACTGCACTACGAATACAACTATTTAAGCAATCTCTTCTCTTCTGTCGAAGGCATTACATTGGAGCAATACATCATCCGGCAGAAAATTGAACGGGCAAAAGAATTGCTCTTTTATGATGAACTTAACCTGAGCCAGATTGCTGACCGGCTGGGCTACAGCAGCGTGGCACATCTTTCTGCCCAATTTAAAAAAGTTACCGGCCTTACTCCTTCCGAGCTTAAAAAGTCATGGATAATAGGTGATTCGAGAAAAGCACTGGATAAGATTACCTGAGGCTTCATCCTTTTGCACGTGCAATTAAGCCGGTGCATCACATCGCTCCCCATCCCATAATTCCGTAACCCAAACCTGTAATTGTGTAAAACCAAAAAGTTGGTCTGCCTGTATTATTGTTAGTGTGTAACAGCAATACTTTATGGCTACTGTAATGCAATCTTTCCCCGTACTGGAAATGACGTGTGCCGCCTGCGCGGTAAGCGTTGAGTCGATGTTGAAAAACACCAGAGGCGTAAAAGAGGCTTCCGTAAACTTCGCCAACCAAACCGCTTTGGTGGAATATGATCCCGCAATATCGAAAACCACCGACTTGCAAAATGCCGTGCGCGCCATCGGGTACGACCTGCTGGTAGATGTGGAAGATCCACAGGCCGCAAAAGAAGAAGCGCAGCAAAAACACTATAAGGAAATTAAAAGCCGCACCCTGTGGTCGGCCGTGTTGTCGGTGCCGGTAGTTGTCATCGGCATGTTCTTTATGGACTGGAAGCCGGGCACGTACATTTCCATGCTCCTGTCGGCACCGGTGGTGTTTCACTTTGGGCGGTCGTTTTTCAGTCATGCGTTCAAGCAAGCCCGCTTTGGCAAAGCCAACATGGATACGCTGGTTGCACTCTCTACCGGCATTGCGTTTGTGTTCAGTTTATTCAACACATTTTTTCCGGAGTTCTGGCACAGTCGCGGTATCCATGCACACGTGTACTATGAAGCTGCCGCGGTCATCATCACGTTCATCTCACTGGGTAAATTATTGGAAGAGCGGGCCAAGTCAAGCACCTCATCGGCTATTAAAAAACTGATGGGCCTGCAACCCAAAACCGTACGTGCGAAAGTGGATGGCACGGTAATGG
>JBBINY010000002.1:0-142631 GCA_037443645.1 Cytophagales bacterium | reverse complement strand
GATGCGTTGATTGAAAAAAATAAACTCACCCCGCAACAGAAAAATGAGACACTTGAAAAAATTACGATAGTCGAGGACGTTCACAATCTGAAAGCCGATTTGATTATTGAGGCCGTTGTTGAACGTCTTTCTGTAAAGCAACAACTGTTTAAAGCCCTTGAAGTCGCCAACAGCCCGACAAGCATTCTCACCACCAACACCTCATCCATTGCCGTTACTCAAATTGCCTCGGTGCTGAAAAACCCGGCACGCTTTGCGGGCCTCCATTTTTTTAACCCGGCCCCGGTAATGAAGCTGGTGGAAGTGATCAGCGGAGCGCTTACAGCCCCGGAAACCATTTCCGCTTTACTGGCTTTCTCCGAACGCATTCAAAAAACAGCGGTAGTTGCAAAAGATAGCCCCGGATTTATCGTTAACCGGGTAGCCCGGCACTATTATGTTGAAGCTCTTAAACTGCTGGAAGAGCAGGTTGCCGATATACAAACCATAGACACGTTATTGAAAACAAGTGGATTTAAAATGGGGCCTTTTGAATTAATGGATCTTATCGGTGTCGACACCAATTTTGCGGTCACCACTTCCATTTACAATGCGTTTCACCAGGATTCAAAATTCAGGCCCAGCCGCATTCAACAGCAAAAAGTTGATGCCGGACACCATGGCCGAAAGAGCGGCAAGGGATTTTATGACTATACTAAATAAGTTACCTTCAGGAAACGCATTCAGGAGCCTTGTTTTCGGATTTTTGGTTGTTGCTTCGATAACCTGCTCCTCCGATTTACAAGATGATCCCATTCCTCCGGCCACTTTTGCCGACATTTTTATTAACCTCAGTTTACCCGAAAACCTTGTTCTTTCTACAAACGGAGGTTCAAAGTATTTTAATGGTGGCGTGCGCGGCCTCATTATTCATCGTGTTAATGCATCCACCTACCGCGCCTTCGAGCGTAATTGTTCCTATCAGCCAAATAATGCCTGCTCAACGGTTGGGGTGCATGTGAGCACGCTTTTCATGGAAGATTCATGCTGTGCCTCTACGTTCAACTTCAATGGCGACCCAACTGGTGGACCGGCCTGGCGGCCGTTGCGTCAATATCAAACGATACTAAGTGGGAATGAGCTAACGGTAACCGATGAAGTGATTAATTAATTCTCAGGCAACCAGTTTTTCAATCAGGTCATCAATAGTAATTCCTTCTGCCTCCGCTTTAAAGTTGCGAACCATCCGGTGGCGTAACACCGGCTTGGCGATGGCCTGGATGTCTTCAATATCGGGCGAGTACTTGCCGTTCAGCAGGGCATTGCATTTGGCGCCCAGTACCAGAAACTGTGAAGCGCGCGGGCCAGCACCCCATTCCAGGTACTCGGTAGCCAGCGTTGAACCAGCAGGTGTGTTCGGCCGTGTTTTGTTAACCAGCGCTACCGCATACTCAATAACGTTATCGGGTACAGGCACCCTCCGCACCAGGTGCTGGTAGGCTGAGATCTCATCAGCGGTAAGCAAGGTTTTCACTTTCCTAGACTCATCGGTAGTGGTATTCTTCACCACTTCCACTTCCTGCTGCACCGAGGGATAAGTGAGCAGAATATTGAACATGAACCGGTCAAGTTGTGCTTCAGGCAATGGATAGGTACCCTCCTGTTCGATGGGGTTTTGTGTGGCCAAAACAAAAAAAGGCTTTGGCAATTCGTACCGAACTCCTCCAAGAGTAACTGCGTATTCCTGCATGGACTCGAGTAATGCGGCTTGTGTTTTTGGAGGGGTGCGGTTGATCTCATCGGCCAGGATAATGTTGGCGAACACGGGGCCCTTCACAAACTTAAGGTTGCGTTCCTTATCCATGGTCTCAGCTCCCAGGATATCGGAGGGCATCAGGTCGGGTGTAAATTGAATCCGCTTAAACTGCAGGTCGAGGGAAGTGGCTATGGTTTGAACCAGCAGGGTTTTAGCCAGGCCGGGCACGCCCACCAGCAATGAATGACCATGACAAAAAATACCGGTTAACACCAGGCGCACTACATCTTCCTGCCCGACAATTACCTGGGCAATTTCACGGGCAAGGTTCTTGTAGGTTACCGCCAATGCATCGGCTGCTTCTACGTCAGTTGCAAATCGGGTCATCGTCATCTGAATTTATTCATAAACGTAACGTTAAACGGCCATACAGGTTACCGGCATTATATGAATGACTTTAATCATCCAAAATGCCACAGTAATTGTATGCGGGATCAATGCTGATGTAAACATCCTGCCGGGCTTTATTAAACCATTTTCCAAGAACCCGGTTTTGCTTTTCATTAAGGGCTGCCGCCCGTATCCGATCCCAGTCCTGCTGCAAATTGGCCATGTGGGGTGGCGTTCGGGATTTATAAAACAGAATGCGAACGGCATCCTTACCATCATCGGTTCGATACGTTAAGGACCTTGAAACCGTACCCACCTTCATGGTATCAATTGCAAAAAATATTACGGGATCCAGCTCGTCCACTGAGATCCGTGTGCCCCCATCCTCATCGGTAAAGAAGCCTCCGTTGCCCTTGGTGCGCATGTCGTCCGATAAATCTTTTGCAGCCCGCTGAAAGGAAATGGTGTCTTTTAAAATCTTGGTTCGCACACTATCAAGAAACCGGCTGGCATTCTCAACATCCTGCTTTGAGGGTGTTGGAGCCATAAGGATATGGCGCGAGTGATATTCATTACCCCTGCGCTCCAGCAATTGAATTATGTGAAAACCAAAAGCGGTTTCAACAGGCATTGAAATCTCTCCGGGTTTAAGTTTAAATGACATGGCCTCAAATTCAGGCACCATCACCCCTCGCCCTACAAACCCCATGTCGCCACCGTTTACCGTAACACTCGGATCGGAAGAATATTTTCTTGCAAGCGTTGCGAAGTCTTCCCCGCCAAGGATCCGGTTGCGGATATCAATCAACTCCCGCTTGGTTATTTCTTTTTGTGCGTTGCTTACTTTGGCTATGCGAACAATTTGAGCCACTTCTACTTCTGCCGAAAAATAAGGAAGGCTGTCTTTGGGGATCTTATTAAAGAAACGCCTAACCTCAGCAGGAGTAACATTAATTCCTTTCGTAAGATGCTGCTGCATTTCACTGATCACCATCTGCTCACGCACCTGATCGCGTAACTCCATGCGAAACTGTTCGAACGTTTTGCCGAATTTTTTCTCAAGATCTTCCTGCGATCCGCCATACTGCGCCAGGATCATATCCATACGCTGCTTGGTATTCGCATCTACTTCTGCATCGCCCACAACAATTGAATCGATTTCAGCTTTTGCCATCATCAGTTTGTTCCGCAGAAGCAACACCAGGTATTGGCACCGTGTTTCTTCACCCGGCCTGCCTCCATTGGAAACATATTCCTGATAGGCTTTATCCAACTCCGACTTCAACACAATGTAGTTATCAACCTTGCCGATAATTTTATCAACAACAAACCCTTCAGTTTCCTGGGCCCATGCAGTTGCTCCCAGCACAAGATATACACCAACTAGTATTGCCTTCCGCATACACCTCTCATTTAAAAATCTCAAACTCCATATTTTTCATACCGGTTGAATACACTTCATCTTCCAGTTGCCTGGCAAGTTCAACTTTCCGCTTATTCAGCAAAATGTTTCTAATCTCATCCCTCACAAACTCCAGGGGTGAAATGTTATCGGAAATACGGTACTCATCCGCTTTAAAAAAGTAAAGATAACTGTCGTCAGTCGTTTCGTAATAGGGGTTGGATTTAAGGAATTGCACCTTGTTTGGGATTTCAATCAAGGGTGAATTCTTTACCAGTTCATCAAACACCATCCAGGCAGAGTCGGCCAGGTGATAGGCCGCAGAGAAGCTTAGGCAATATGACTTTAACTCACTCTTATCACTTTCCTTTTTTGAAAAGATCATGTCCTTAATCTTGTTGGTGCGGGGTGCTGTTTTTGGCACCTTGATGAAGGTTGCACGTACAATATTCTGCTTGAGAATGAAGTTGTCGATATTTTCTTTGTAGTATTTTTCAATAGCCGGAGCCTGAACGGCCGTATCAAGCCGCTGGCGAATGTAATACGCCTGGTATTCATAGGCTATAAGACTGTAGCGATAGTCCAGAATTTTTCGCTCCACTTCCGCTTCATTGATGTTGATTTTCCGGGATGCTTCCTGGATAAGCAGTTGCTTCCTGATCCAACTGTTCATATACGCTTCAACGCGTAATGTGCTGTCTTCGGCAGTGGTACCGGGCTGCACAATGCCGGCAAGCTCATCCTTATACAAGTAGGTTTTATTCACCCTGGCAACGGGTACCCGGGCTGTGCTTGACGATGGGGCTTTATCCTTTTTCATGCGGATAAAATCACAGCCGGCTACTAAAACCGAAATCAGCAGCAAGGTAACGCCAACCGCTTGTTTACCGCACCAGTTTCTTGAATGTATAGTTTTTGCCCTTCTCATTTATTGAAACGGGGAATTTCACTTTCAGGCTTTTCACCCATTGCTGCTCCAGGTAATTTTGGTAATCCGAGACAACAGCCGCCCTTGCTTCCTCAAACGTTGCCGGGCCTGCCGGAAGTATCTCAAAAATCCGCACAAGGTAATACATTCCGTTGTTTTCATAGGTATGTATTCCGGCTCGCCACTGAATCTGATTCAGCACCGGCTTATCAGCTTTTTGAAAAATGCCGGCTTCCTGCCTGATTCGTTTTGACTGCACAAACGATGCAAGGGTTAATGAATCGCCTGACTCCAGCATTGCCTGCAAGGCGGTTATGTTTTCGGTATTTGCCGTGGAGTAAATGACTGAACGTGCCCGTTCGCCCGCCTGGTAGGCAGCCCGATTCTGTTCAAAGTACTGCCACTGACCAGCCGAATCCACACTTGCCCTGCCCCATACTTCCTGTTCCATTATTTCAAAGAGCAAAATCCCTTCGTAATATTCATTCAACAACATTTTAAATTCCGGGTTCTCAATTATGATCCGCTCTTCAAGCGTTCTATTGATCTCCGCCTCAACAAACTGGTTATAGAGTTGCTTGACATACACATCGGGCTTCAGTGCAGTTTTTTCCTGGCTGACTTTCACAAACTCGATGAACTCACGCGTTGTTACACTCCGGTTTGAGAGTGTGAATATGACTTCATCCGAAGGCCATGTGCGCATTCGCCACCTGCCGGCCGAAAGCGTTGAGTCGGCCGCCTTAAGCAGGTTCTCCTTAGCCGCAAGGTTTTCAGTAAATGAAAACCGTGCCTTCAGCTTCTGCATCACCGCATCGCGTGATACCTGGACGCGCTCATCGCGTTGAACGCGGCTTCGCAGGGAGGGCTCAATATCTTTAAACGAAGGCAATGGGATTTTTCGCTCCAGCAACACAATATGCCAACCGAATGCTGTTTGAAACGGATCTGAAAATTCACCCGGCCGCTGAAGGGAAAATGCAACACGGTCAAATTCCGGAACCGAGGCCATCGCACCAACGCCAAACGGACGAAGTTTGCAGCCATTGCTCTTTGAATTCTGGTCTTCGGAAAACCGGGAGCACAACTCAGTCCACGAAACCCCGCCCTTTAACTGATCAAAGATTTCAAAAATGAGATCTCTTGTCGTTGCCTCATCCCTTCCGGTGCCCGATCGCAGCATGATGTGCGCCACTTCAACCTCCCCGCGAGCGGGTTTGCGATCCTCTACCCGAACCAGGTGATATCCAAAGCGCGTACGAACCGGCCCCACAACCTCACCGGGCTTTCCGGAATATGCAGCCGTCTCAAACGGAAAAACCAATTGCATGGCGGTAAAGTAGCCTAACCGGCCGCTGTTCGACCGGGCTGACGGATCATCGGATAACTGACTGGCCAGGTGATAAAAGTCTTCGCCTGAATCAACCCGTCTTTTTATTTCCATAATTTTTTTCCAGGCATCCAGGGTGTCGGCAGGTGTAGCATCGGGCTTAATTCCGATCAGTATATGTGCAGCGCTTACCTCTTCCTGCAGGCGTTCGTAGGTAAGTTTAACCAGGCTATCTACCAGCCTGCTTTCAGGCAAATACGGCTTTCGTAATTCATCGCGGTAGGAATTGTATTCACGAATAAATGCTGTGGTTGTATCCAATCCCCGGGCACGGGCCTCTTCTACCTTGAGCTTAAAGTTGATAAACAGGTCCATGTATTGACTCACCTTTTCTTTTGTGTACTCGGCCTTCTTATCGGGATGGTTTTTCTGGTAGAGGTATACAAACTCATCGGCTGGTATGGTCCGTTGATTGATGCCAAACAACGCTGGTGCCGGACTCTTTTTTTTCTGCGAAAACACAGAAGAAAAAGTCATTATGAGCAGAAAAATCAATCTACCTCTCATACGCATGCTGAGAAACCGGCAAAGTTATACGAATTGGACTTTTTTTGTGAGGCGACAAACGGTTTTGCCGTTGCGCTGAATGTATTCAACGCTATCCATGATGGCTTTCACCAGCCGAATACCCAATCCTCCTTTTCGTTTTTCATGTACGATGTAATTCAGGTCTGGCTCCTGAAATGCATTGATATCAAAAACACTTTTATCGTCCACGATTTCAAACACAACGTTTTTGTCTCTATCTAAAGAAACAGTGAGCTCAAAGAGGTCATCCGGATTGCACTGATGCGCATGGATCATCAGGTTTGAGCACATTTCGTCCATAGCAAGCACCATCTCACTGATGTCGAGCTCCCCCACACCATAGGGCTTCAGGGAATTGCGGATGAAATCCCTGATCCCGCGAAGGTTCTCAATGCTGCACCCAACTCGATATGTGTTTTTCATGCAATCAATTGTTTGGCCTGGGCTTTGTCGCTGGCAATTGTTAATAACTCTTTCAGACCGAGTATCTCAAAGGTGTTGGCTACGCGCTGATTCATACCAAACAACACCATGCTGATGTGCTTGTCTTTGAACTCCTCAATGTAGGACATGAAAACACCCAGGCCGGCTGAGGAGATATATTCAAGGGCCGTACAATCTACCAGCATTTTGGTATAGCCTTCGCCAACACTTTTGGCAATAACCAAATCCAATTCAATGGAGGAGCTTGCATCTACTTCACCAATTGGAACAATGATGTCAACCCCATCCTCCTGAATTCTTTTAATTTGAACCATAGCTTACAATTTTTAACGGTTTCAGTCAATTAATGTTTATTTCTTGTTGCGAACTAATCTGCTTCATATCCTGTTAAGAAAATTTTACGATCAATGTAGTATAGTCATCATCAATGTTCTCCGTGCCTGAAAATTCGTAAAGTCGTCCAATCAGGTGGTCGATAATCTCCTTTGAGGGCTTATCGCACACCTCCATTACACTGGAAAGAAGGCGTTCGTATCCAAATTCTTCTCCTTTGCTGCTTTTCGCTTCGGTAATGCCATCGGTGTAAAGCACCATCACATCGCCCGGCATATACTTTATTTCATTAGCCCCGATAAAATTAGAATACCCGTTATTTCGGACCATTCCCAGGGCTACACCTCTGTCCTTCAGGAAATCAGCTTTGCCGGCAACTGCACTGTAATACAGTACCGGGCAATGTCCTGCCCTTGAATAGCGGATAACTTTCTCTTCTGTATCAATCAGAAAAAATGTTGCTGAAATAAACGATCCACGCTCCAGGCATTTGGTGAGCGCGTTGTTGGCACGCTCCATGAATTCGGCAGGCGAAATGCACTGCTGGGCGAGGCTATGAAAAATGCCTTTCATTTGCGACATGTGAAAGGCGGCCGTGGTTCCTTTTCCCGAAACATCAGCAATGATAAGGGCTACTTCATTTTCGGTAACACGCAGTGTATCGTAATAATCACCACCCACTTCGTCTGCCGATTCGGAAAAGGCCGCCATCTCAAATTGAAGATCGTTTTCCAGCACTTGTGGAAGCAGGCTCTTTTGCACCATTTTGGCGATCTTCAATTCCTCTTTGTAGCGTTCACTTTGAAGCGCTTCTTCCATGAGTCTGAAGTTCTCGATTGAAATTCCGGCTTGATTTGCAAAGGTTGAGACGATTTTTGTCATCTCCCTGTTGAATCCTTCTGATAATTCCTTGAGCAACGCCAGCGTTCCAATGTTCTCACCTTTTACATAAATCGGAAATGCCAGGATGGAGCGGAACCGAACTCCCCGAAGCGATGCCAGGTGCTTTGAGAGATTCTTTGTCTTGTCCTGACTCTGATCAAGAATACCGGTAACATGATTATTCTTCAGATGATTAATGATGGATGAGGCTTCTTTGTCAGAAATCCGATAAGTGAATAACCGATGATAGTGTTCGTTATTTTTAATTTCAAGCCAGGCCGCATCGGCAAACACGGTACTTACGGAAGTCTCGAGCAGGATGTTGTATACACTTTCCTCGCTCTGCTCGGTTTGTATGGACTGGCTTATGCGTTGAAAATTTACAACTTCCTCCAGCTTTTGTTCGAAAACCGATGTGGTGGGCAGGTTAAAGAGTATAACCAAAAATGAAAACGAACAATACATTACCACAAAAATGAAAACGGACAGAAAGAAAAGGTGGTAGCGGTGATCCACAATGCCACGCTCATCATTAAAAGCCGCAACAATTTGCGAATTGCTGGTGTAGAATAAATAGACCAGGTAGAATATGGAGAGTAACAACAACAACAGGCTTGTCCATTTCTGCCTGAAGTTCAGGTAAGCAACCCACTTGGTATTAGCCGAAAGCACCAGGCCAACCACAACAAACAGTGCCAACAGCACATCATAAAGCCAGTCAAGTTCGGGCAGCGAAATGCTGTTGTAAATAAGCGACACCAGCAGTCCGTATTCAAAAACCTGCCACAGGCGTAGCAGCCATTTTGATTTTTGATACAAGATGAGCCGCTTCCAAACCGTAAAGCACATCACCAGGAAACCGGCCATCAGCGGCATCGTAATCAGGTAGGTGATTTCCAGGTAGAGGAAGTGACCTGCCAACCTGGAAGTGCCCGGTAAAAAATCAACCAGGCGAAGCACAAGGGATACTACAGTGGCAATTAACCCGGTTGCAAATACGCGCCAGAGTAAATCAACGAAATTCAGGATCTCATCCCGGTCAATTTTGAGCTTGTAGTAATAGTAAAGGCCCAGGAGGAACACATTAAACAACAGGCCGGGCAACCAGGTGGGTATGTCGGGCTGGATGTTGGTTTTTAGGCTGAAAACCACCGAAAGATCCGTGAACAGCAGTGCCATCCAGGCGATGCCGGTAACAATGAAGAGCAAACGGGTTAGCGCCTTAGTACGCATGGTTACCACAAAAGAAAAAAGCCAATCAGGTTATGACCGGCTTTGCAAGTATAGCTAAAAAATGAGGATTTCGGGCCGCTAGTTATTGAGGATCAGGCCCATGTTTTTAGATAAATCAATCCGGATGCGTTTTCCATTCTCAATAATCGTGATGATGTTGTCGCATTCACCGTTTCCATAATCAATCACAAAACTTCCTTGCTGGTCACCTTGCTTATAGCTGATGCGCTCCTGACCAGACACATAGATCATCAGCCACAAGCCATCGTGTAAAAAAGGTGATGTGAAGCAACTGTATTTGTAAACCAGTGCTTTCAGTACTTCTGACTGATAAAAATCGGCTCCATCCCCATACCGGTATCCGCCTGACTTCATTTCGTATTGTTTTTCGTTGTAGGCAGTTTCACCCGATGCTTCGTACGCATACGACAAGTCCCCATAACTATATTCGGTTTCGCTGTCGTAATTAAACTGCCCCGAAAATTTCTGCTTGGCTGTATCATAAGAGGAAGTGCCCTCATACCATGACGAGCCGTTCAGCTGCCATTCACTGCTATCGAAGGGATATCGGCCGCCATAATTGTCGAAGTCGATCTGGAAGTAGTAGTCATCGGTAAACACGCTGCCGTTTTGAGCAAATACGTACCGGTAAGTTTGGCTAAACTTCCCAAACATCAGAAACTTAAAATCGCCCCATCCCTCTTCACACCCTTCACCATAGTCGTAAATAATGGTATGGCTTCCGTCTTCGTTATCCAGTTCGGTTACCTCTGCACAGCTTTCCCACGACCACGGGTCTTCAATAATGGTGGTATCCCCTTCATTTGGGTCGCCTTTTTTCCGTCCTCCTGAAAGTGCAAATTCATTAAGGCCCTGAAAGGATCTGTTGATGGCCCCGTTAACTGTCCGACCCATGTCTCCCATTGAATTAACCTGAAGCGCCAAGAATCTTTTGGCATACTCGCTGAGTTGGTCTATCCCTGCGGTTTCGTTTTCGTCCGAACAACTGAAGGCCAGCATCAGGGCCGCTACCATAATGGTGATTACTGATTTTCGTATCATTTTCATGAATTTAACATTTTACGATAAGTTAGACACAGGATACAAGCCGGGGGTTGTAGGGTGTTCGGGTAGTTTACTTGCGGCTGTAATTTGGGGCCTCGCGCGTAATGGTTACATCATGCGGATGGCTTTCGGTAACCCCGGCACTGGTAATCTTAACAAACCGGGCTTTCTTAAGGGTTTCTATGTTCTTTGCACCACAATAGCCCATACCGGCCCGCAAGCCGCCTACCATTTGGTACAGCACTTCTGAAACCAACCCTTTAAAGGGCACCCGGCCAGAGATGCCCTCGGGTACCAGCTTTTTAATATCGTCTTCGACATCCTGGAAGTACCGGTCTTTGGAACCATCTTCCATGGCTTCAATGGAGCCCATACCCCGGTACGACTTAAACTTCCGGCCTTCGTAAATGATTACTTCGCCCGGTGCTTCTTCGGTACCGGCCAGCAGCGAACCAATCATTACGCTGTCAGCCCCGGCAGCAATGGCCTTCACCATATCGCCCGAAAAGCGAATTCCCCCATCAGCAATAACCGGTACACCCGATCCCTTCAGGGCCTTTGCCGCTTCGTAAACTGCCGACAATTGCGGAAGTCCAACCCCGGCAACCACGCGGGTTGTACAAATACTTCCAGGTCCTACACCCACTTTAACAGCATCGGCCCCGGCTTTGGCCAGAGCAGTAGCTGCCTCTCCGATACCGATATTTCCCACCACCAACTCCAGTTCCGGAAATTTACGCTTCACCTTTTTCAGCGCATCAATTACTCCTTTAGAATGGCCATGGGCCGTATCAATAGTGATCACATCCGCACCCGAGGCTTTCAAAGCCTGTACGCGATCCAGAATATCAGGTGTAACTCCCACAGCCGCCCCAACCCGTAACCGGCCAAATAAATCCTGGCATGCATTGGGCTTGTTTTTTTTCTTTTGAATATCCCTGAAGGTGATCAGCCCGGTTAATTTGCCCTTTTTATTTACGATCGGAAGCTTTTCAATTTTGTATTTCTGAAGAACCGTCTCCGCTTTATCGAGAGTTATTCCTTCTGAGGCCGTGATCAGGTTTTCTTTTGTCATGATTTTTTCAACCGGCATGCTAAGGTCTTTTTGAAACCGCAGGTCGCGGTTGGTAATAATGCCCAGCAATTTTCCGTTGCCATCCACTACGGGTATTCCTCCGATTTTAAATTCGCGCATAATGTTTTCTGCATCCTGAACGGTGGAGTTGATGCTCAGTGTTACAGGGTCAAGGATCAACCCGCTTTGCGAGCGCTTCACTTTGCGCACCTGCTCGGCTTGCTGGTCGATGCGCATATTTTTATGGATGAATCCGATGCCTCCTTCGAGTGCCATGCTAATGGCCAGCCCGGCTTCGGTAACCGTATCCATTGCGGCAGACACAATGGGAATATTAAGCCTGATGTTTCGCGTTAACCTGCTGGTTAAATTGGTTTCACGTGGCAGTACTTCGGAGTAGGCCGGTACCAGCAGCACATCATCGTAAGTAAGGGCTTCAAAAAGAAATTTGGAATTATCGAGCGGCATGGGCAAATAGGTTACGAACCATTATTTGCCGGGCAAAGGTAAGCGAATTTAAGGATTAACCGAGCAAAACGGAGCAAAATTGGTCTTACCTTTACAGCAGGGTTTAGACTATGAAAAAACTGCTATTTGGTCTGTGTTTTTATTTTTTGCTGGCATCCGCATTCGGCCAGGTTCAAACCGGAAACGCATCGTATTACGCGGATAAGTTTGAAGGACAGCCTACGGCAAGTGGTGAAAAATACAGGCATAATAAACTAACAGCGGCCCACAAAACGCTTCCTTTTGGAACTCGGGTGCGGGTAACAAACCTTTCGAACAATGCTACGGTTGAAGTGGTTATCAATGACCGGGGGCCTTATGTAGAAGACCGGATTATTGATCTGTCGAAGGCGGCAGCCGAAAAGCTGGGGTATATCATGCAGGGAATTGCTGAGGTTAAACTAGAAGTGATTGACCCGGGCGATGGTAAAACCGGTGATCCGGTTCGGGTAATCGGAAACGTATCGGTTGATGAAAAGGAGTTCTACAATTTTGAAATCAGCCGGACTAAACCTTCGGGGTTTGGTGTTCAGGTAGGCACTTACCAGGAATTGGTAAACCTGATGCGTCTGACTGACAACCTGAAAAAATCATATCAGAAAAAAGTTACCGTTCAGGTAAAAATCATAAACGGTATTAAGTACTACTCACTTATCCTCGGACAGTTTCCAAATCGCGACAAGGCTGATTCATTTCGGGAAGAACTACGCAAAAAGTTTCCGGATGCATTTATTGTAGAGTACAGCCGGCTGTAACAGGTCGATTCAATCACCATCAAAATAGTAGAATTTGCCCCGATTCTGGGGCCTTCTGTCCGTGGCCGTGTCGGAATGTGAAAAAATAAGCCCTGCCGCAAACCTTTAGGAATCCTTTCCGTTTCAATAGTATTACTATTAAACCGATATGGTATCACTATCAATTCGTTTAAATAATACTCTTTACATCAAAGATCCGCAAAATTCGGCCCTGGGGTGGAAAATTGTTACGGAGGGGGTCCACCTGATCGACAAACTGGGCTTTGAAAACTTTACCTTCAAAAAACTCGCTGATGAAATCGGCTCTACGGAAGCCTCTGTTTACCGATATTTCGAAAACAAGCACCGGCTATTGATTTACCTTATCGACTGGTATTGGACCTGGCTGGAATACCAGTTCGATTACTCTTCAAATAACATTTATGATCCGAAAAAGAAGTTAGAAATTTATGTAAGCCTGCTAACTTCAGAAAAGAAAAGCGATTTATATTCAAATGGCATTGACGGGCAAGCCCTCAACCGGATTATTATGACGGAATTCGAAAAAACTTACCTTACCAAGCAGGTTGATCAGGACAACCGGGATGGTGTGTTTCTACCCTTCAAGTCGGTGTGTAAAAAAATTGCAGCGCTCATCCAACAGATCAACCCTGCCTTCCCTTATCCGCATGCGTTGGTAAGCACCCTGCTCTTGTCGGCCAATCACCAGTTGTTTTATGCTGAACATTTGCCGTCATTAACGGAAATTCAGTTTAATCCTAAAAAGCATCATCAGCAACTTAATGAGTTCATCAACCTGCTGGTACATAAAGTAATTCAACCCTGATGCCAGGTATGTTACGCAATCATCATATTGTCCGGATTCTCAGAGAAGCAGCGCTTCAACTGGGCCATCTCTATGAACCCGAAGATCTTCGCTATACTGAAGTAAATAACCGTTCGTATAGCCTGCAGGAGTTGGATGAATTTAAGCAGGACCTTTTTGAGGCCGCGAGTAAAATGCAGTTGATGATGCTTCAATATGAATTGCCCAGGGAAGAATTCAACACCTTCCTTGAAAAGGAGGAGCAATTTGTGCTGGCTTTTACGGAAAAAGAGAGCGAGTTAACACCCGTATTGATTCAACCGGTTGGCAAGAAGCGGCTTGTAACAAGGTTTGATGATGAGGGGGCGGTGCAGGTACCTTTTACCGATCAGCCGCTTTTATGGTATTGTCCCACCGAAGACAAGGTGCTGTTTTATGTTGTATTTCCGCATAAGAGCCTGGTTAGCGACTACGGGTTGGATGAAACCGAGGGAGGGAAAAAACTTAATCCGATAGCGCGATTAATCCACTTACTTCATGCTGAGCGAACTCAGATCAATTATATTTTCTTTTACGCACTGTTTGCCGGCTTGATCAGCCTGGTATTGCCCCTGGGCATCCAGGCTACAGTTGAGTTAATTTCCGGAGGTGTATTTTTCAGTTCTGTATATGTGCTCATAGGAATTGTAATTTTAGGGGTAATCGCAAGCGGTGTTCTTCAGCTTATTCAAATCAGCCTTGTTGAATATTTACAGCGGAGAATTTTTACCAAGGCAGCGTTGGAATTTGCCTTTCGCATACCCCGACTTAAGGCTGAGGCAATCATCAGCAATTATGCACCGGAATTGGTTAACCGGTTTTTTGATGTTATTACTATACAAAAAGGCCTCCCAAAACTTCTGATTGATTTTACAGCGGGTATCGTTCAAATCATTTCTGGATTGCTTCTGTTGTCGCTCTATCATCCTTTCTTTGTGTTCTTCAGCTTTGGCTTGGTCACTATTCTGGCCATCGTGTTTTACGCCACCGGACCCAAGGGCTTGCGCTCGTCCATTGAAGAGTCGAAATATAAGTACAAAGTTGTTCACTGGTTGGAGGAACTGGGCAGGGCAATTAACTCCTTTAAACTTGCAGGTACCACCGATTTACCCATTAAAAAGACAGATTATTACGTAAACAACTACCTCAAGTTCCGGAAAATTCATTTTCAGGTATTAATCGGGCAGTTCAGTTTCATTTTTCTGTTTAAAGCACTGATTACCGGTGGCCTGCTCATTGTGGGTACTATACTGGTGGTTGACAGGCAAATTACGTTGGGACAATTTGTTGCTTCTGAAGTGATCATCATCCTTGTGCTTTCATCGGTTGAAAAAATTGTGATGTATATGGATGTGATCTATGACTTGCTTACTGCAGTAGATAAGGTGTCGAATGTTACGGATGTTCCATTGGAACGATTCGGAGGATTGGATTTACCCAGTCACCTGCAAGGCAGGGGATACAGCATAAAGGTAAGGGGGCTAAAATATAAATACCCCAATCAATTCGATTACATGATTAGGGGAATTGATCTGGACATCCGGGCGGGTGAACATGTGTGTATATCCGGCCCGGGAGGCTCAGGGAAAACCACACTTGTAAACATTCTTTCGGGAATTTATACCGGTTTTGAAGGCGCTGTCTCTATCAATAATTACTCGTTACGAGACCTGGACATGACACACCTGCGAAATAAGATCGGTAAAAATATTAGCCAGGAGGACATATTTGACGGTACTATTCTCGACAATGTAACCGTTGGCAAACCCATGGAGAGTGTTGAAGATGCCATCAGGGCACTTGATCAGGTTGGCCTTACGGATGAGATCAACCGATTGCCTGAAGGCCTGAACACCCACCTTACCAGCGGGGGAAGAAACCTTTCCAATACCATGATTCACCGGCTGATCCTTGCGCGGTGTCTTGCAAAAAATCCGGAATTGGTAATTCTGAATGACTTTTTCACCGGACTCAAACGTGCGGCCAAAATCGAATTGATTCAATGCCTGGTAAACAAGGAAAATAAATGGACACTACTGGCCATATCCAATGATCCGTTAGTTATGGCCGCATGCGATAGGGTTGTTCTTTTAAATGAAGGGCTCATTGAAGCAATAGGAAAGTTTGATGAATTGCTAAAAGATGGCATCATAACAAAATACCTCGATTAACATGCTGAATCTTTCGCCTAACCGCATTAACAAAATGATTGAGCAGGAGAAGCTCTATTCGCTGCGGGCCATTAAAACGCCTAAAGCCGGAAAGGTGTTTGCCCGCATTCTGTTTGTAATTACTGGTGTTTTTCTGATCATCCTTTTTGTACCCTGGCAACAGAATATCAGGGGTACCGGAAAGGTTACGGCTTTTGATCCGGGAAACAGGCCTCAGACCGTTGAAACTGCCATAGCGGGAAGAATTCAGCGATGGCATGTACAGGAAGGTGAATACGTTTCGAAAGGAGATACCGTCATCACCCTAAGTGAAATACGCGAAAAGTTTTTTGACCCGGAACTTCTGAAGCGATTGGTCGAACAAATCCAAGCTAAGGAAAGGAGTATCAATGCAAAAAATCAAAAAGCCCAGGCACTGGTTCGTCAAATCAATGCCTTACGCTCTGCCCTAAGCAATAAGATAGATCAAACAAAGGCCAAACTGGAGGCTGAACGAATCCGGTTCCAAAACATGGAGAATCAGTTTGAACGAAATAAAAAATTGTTCGAAGCAGGAAACATTCCACTAACCAGGTTTCAGGAAATCGAGTACAAATATCAAAATGCCCAGGCTGAGTACCTCAACGCACAAATTGAACTTAATCGTGTTGAGGCTGAGTACCTCGATAAGATCAGTAAAGCTGAGTCAGACAGAAGCAATACCGAAGCTGAAATTTTTGAGACGCAGGCCGAACTGGCCAGCTTACGAAACGAATATTCCAATATGCAGATCAGAAATCAGCAATACCAGATTATTGCCCCGCAGGATGGTATAATCGTAAAAGCCATGAAAGCCGGCATCGGTGAAACCATCAAAGAAGGCGATGCCGTTTGCACCATTCTGCCGCTGACCGCATCCGACATGGCCGCTGAAATGTACGTTCGCGCCATGGATGTTCCGCTCCTCAGCAAAGGCAGGAAAGTGCGTATTATTTTCGATGGCTGGCCGGCTATTCAGTTTTCAGGATGGCCAAGCGTTTCCGTTGGAACTTTTGGCGGTACCGTACGGGTAATTGATTATGTGAATTCCCGTCCCGGAGAGTTTCGCATTCTGGTAGTTCCTGACCCAACCGATGTGTCCTGGCCAAAGCAGTTGCGGCTTGGATCAGGCATTAAAGGATGGGTAATGCTTGACAATGTTCCGGTTTGGTACGAGATCTGGCGCCAGCTTAATGGTTTCCCTCCCAGTTTGTACAGGGAACCACTCGATGAAGTACTTCAGAAAAACAAGCGCCCAGATAACAATCAAAACGATGAAGCAAAATAATCTGTTTTGGTTTATTGTTTTTCTGCTTGGGATATCGTGCAACGGCAACGGACAATCGCCCACGGATACCCTGTTTCGTCTTCAGGATACAGCACGGGTGTTAACCATTGAGAATTTCTATGTATTGGTAACCCGCTACCATCCGGTTGCACGGCAGGCTGCACTGCTAACCGATGTGGCTCGTCAGGAAATCCGTCTGGCAAGAGGAAATTTTGATCCGAAAGCTGAGATAACCTATCTCACCAAGGATTTCTCTGACACAGATTACTACTCGGCTTTCAATGGCTCCATTACCTTTAATTCGGTTTTCCCGGTTGATCCGAAAATCGGTATTGAAAAAAACACCGGGCAATATCTTAACCCGGAGCGATACATCTCCGATCAGTTCAACTACCGGCAACTGTATGCCGGCATTTCGCTGCCACTGGGCCGCGGCTTAATAACCGATGACCGCAGGGCTGCATTGAAACAAGCAGAACTATTCAGGGATCTGACAGAGGCTGAACAGGTGAATGTAATTAATAAGCTAATGCTCAATGCAGCCTATGAATACTGGAATTGGTTTTACAGCTATTACAATTTTCGCCTGATGAACCGCGGAGTGGTGGTTGCCCAGGAACTATTCAGACGCGCAAAGCTCAATGTTGAACTGGGTGAAAATGCACCTATTGATTCCGTCCAGGCAAAAATAACCTGGCAAAACCGGTTAATTCAACTTCAGGAGGCGCAACTCAATTTCCAGAATGCAGGAATTCAATTAAGCACATTTCTTTGGGACAGTCTAGGCATGCCTGTTTCCCTTGACCTCAGGTGGGTGCCGGTTCCTGAAAACAAAACGCTTGCCCTTACTGCCGAAGAGCTTGATGAGCTAGTTACGCAGGCAAAAATCAATCATCCTGAGTTGCGCAAGTTATCCATAACCCTTATGCAACTTGATGTAAACCGCAAACTGGCCGCTGAATACCTGAAGCCGCGCCTCGATCTCAACTACTTTCTTTTGAATCAGCCCTTCAACCCCGAATGGAGTTGGACCACCCCTACATGGGACGATTACAAATTCGGACTGGATTTCAGTATGCCGTTATTTCTGCGAAAAGAACGGGCCAGGCTTGCCCAGGTGAAGTTAAGAATAAACAACACCCAGTATGAACGAAACCTGGCTGAACGCGAGGTGATCAACACAATCCAGGCAACCTACAACTCGCTCCTGGCAACAGCCAACATTATCCGCAATCAGCAAGCCATGGTAGAAAATTATGAGAGGCTATTGCAGGCCGAGCTTATGAACTTCGAAAACGGAGAGAGTGATCTGTTCAAAATCAACATTCAGTTGGAATACCTGCTGCATGCGCAGACCAAGTGGGCCAACCTGCTTGCCGACTACGAGAAACAGAAAGCAGCCCTGTACTGGGCGGCCGGAGTCCGTAAACTTGGAAGAGAAGGACTGTGATTATCTTTTGCGCTTTTTCGGCTCGTGAAAGGCTCCTTTAAAAAGCGGATCTGCTTTTCGTTTCTGGCGGTCAATTTCTCTCGCCATGGCAATCTTCTCCTCCTTTTGGGTTTCGGTGATCACTACTTCAGCCGGTAGTTCTTTCACCGGTATTTGTTCCCTGATCAGAGATTCAATATTCCGAACATGATGGATTTCGGCTTCGTTAGCAAGGGTGATGGCTGTTCCGGTTTGGAAGGCTCTGCCCGTTCGGCCAATCCGGTGCACATAATCTTCATACACAACCGGTACGTCAAAGTTGATGACGTGCGACACCCCGGTAACATCAATGCCCCGCGAGGTTACATCGGTTGAAACCAGCACACGCAACGTGCCCGCCTTGAATTCATTCACTGCGTTAATCCGGCTGTTCTGTCCTTTGTTGGAGTGAATGATCCGTACAGGCCCAAGGTTTTTGCGATCAACAAAGTTGCCCACATTATCGGCTGTTTCTTTGGTGCGTGTAAAAATCATTACACGTATGAAGTCGCTGCGTAAGAGCATCCATTCCAGAAAATTGATTTTGGATTTGATGTTAGGTACATAGTATAGCTCCTGCTTCACTTGTGAGGCCGGTGTGGCTGGAGGGCTTATTTCAATCCGTACCGGAAATACCAAAAACTCTGCAGCCAGTCGCTCCACCTTCTCCGGGAATGTGGCTGAGAATAAGAGGTTCTGTCGTTTATGCGGAATAACTTCGAAAATCTTCCGCAACTGCGGCATAAAACCCATGTCCATCATGCGGTCGGCTTCATCTAACACCAATGTTCTGATTTGTTTGGTTGACAACTCTCCCTTCAGGTACAATTCAGTGAATCTTCCGGGAGTAGATACAACGACATCAACTCCGCGTTGCAAGGATTCGATTTGTGTTTTAGGTCCGATGCCACCAAACAATGCAAGGATTCTTAAGTCAGTATACTTCGCCACCTGCCGCGCGTGTTCAGCAACCTGCACGGCAAGCTCCTTGGTAGGCACAAGTATGAGTGTGCGGGGCTCATTACCGGAAGCAAACTTTGTAAGCATAAGAATGGGCAACAGGTAGGCGGCCGTTTTTCCTGTACCCGTTTGGGCAATGCCGATAACATGCTGCCCGGCTAAAATTACAGGTATGCACGTGCGCTGGATTTCTGTCGGCTTTTCGTAACCCAGGTCGGCCACCGCAGTAAGCAGTTGTTTGTTAAGCTTGAGATCAGCGAATGAAACTTCTTTCATTACCCTTGGTGCGATGAGGTCAACGGTGATTGTCAACGCAAATATAGTTAACGAAGGCAAGGTCGTTGAAGGGGATGTGCTGATACATGGTCCGTTTATCGAACACCTGGGTCCTAACCTGCAGCACCACCGGGCTGATACCGTTATTGAGGCAACGGGTACGTATTTGCTGCCGGGCGTGATTGATGACCCAGGTTCATTTTCGTGAGCCCGGGCTACCCATAAAGGCACCGTCTATACTGAATCAAAGGCAGCCGTAGCAGGAGGCATTACCTCTTATAATGAACCGCAATCAAAAGTGAAACTTGCGAAAAGAACTGCTCGGATGCGCGCACCATTTAGAAAGAATGCCGGAATTTTTAAAGAACAGTACGGTGAGAATATCCCGGTAACGTTTCACCCGTGCATCCGGAGTGCCGAAGGATGCTATGCACCGTCAAGCCTTGCCGTCAGCCTGGCATGCAAGCACGGCACACGGTTGCACATTCTTCATATCTCCACAGAAAAAGAGGGAATCTTTTTGAAGCCGTAAGAATAGAACAAAAGAAGATCACAGCCGAGGCGTGCATGCATCATTTGTGGTTTAATGATTCAGATTACAACCGGCTGGACATGATCATCAAATGGAATCCTGCCACTAAAACTTCAGCCGATCAACAGGCTGCCTTTCGGGGCAAGGACACAATGCCGATTTAGTACTCGTTGATCTGAACGCTTCCCGGAAGGTTGAGAGGAGTAATATTCTGGCCAAATGCGGGTGGTCACCCGTTGAGGGCACAACCTTTCAATGCCGAATCACGCATACATTTGTGTCAGGTCATCTGGCGTATGCCAAAGGGGCTTTTGATGAGACGCAAAATGGGCTTACAGCTTACCTTTAACCGATGGCTTTGTAATTCCGGGAAGGCTGTCTAAATTTGCCTCCCCTTTCAGTAAGGAATACGGTGGACGTAGCTCAGCTGGTTAGAGCATCAGATTGTGGTTCTGAGGGTCGTGGGTTCGAGTCCCATCTTCCACCCTTCTTCTACTCCTTCACCACACATTCATTCCACCCACTACTGCCTCAATCAACCATTCAAATCAATTTCATGGCCTGATTCCCTGCAAAGTGATAACCTGTGGTAAAATACCATTGCCTTATGGATCAGCGCATTATCAACTTGTTTGACGAGTATACGCATAAGCCGCTTTCGCGGGAAGAGTTTATCAGGAAACTCACCCTGCTCACCGGCAGTACGGCAGCAGCCATGGCTGCACTTCCGCTGCTCGAAATAAATTATGTGAAGGCGGCCACGATTCCCCTTCAGGACGACCGTCTGTTTACGGAGTATGTAGAGTATGCCGGTGATGCGGGTGATATCATGAAGGCGTATGTTGCACGGCCCAGGAAAAAAGGAAAATACCCGGCCGTGATGGTTATCCATGAGAACCGTGGCCTGAATCCACACATTGAAGATGTTACCCGAAGAATGGCACTTGAAGGCTTCCTTGCCTTCGCACCGAATGCCCTTGCTCCCTTAGGCGGAACACCCGAAGATGCAGACAAGGCCCGCGACCTGTTTCAAAAGCTTGATGCAAAAAGAACCGCCACTAATTTTGCGCAGGGTTTTGATTACCTGAAAACCCGTAAGGACTGTAATGGAAAATTTGGGTGTATCGGGTTTTGCTGGGGTGGGGCTATGACCAACACCATGGCCGTTAACGTACCTTCGCTCCTGGCGGCTGTTCCTTATTACGGACGCCAGGCCGATGTAGCTGATGTTCCAAAAATAAAAGCTGCGCTCATGCTGCATTATGCCGAAATGGATGAGCGCATAAACGCTGGCATTCCGGCCTATGAAGAGGCGCTGAAAGCTGCCGGAGTAAGCTACACCATTCACATGTATCCTGGTGCACAGCATGCCTTCAATAACGACACTGCCCCTACCCGGTACAATGCCGAAGCCGCTCAGCTTGCGTGGTCAAGAACAATAGCCTTTCTGAAGGAAAGGCTGAAGTAACACCCGGATTTGACCCGGTAAATTTTTTCATTAAGTTTAGTCTGTGATTACATGGACTGAATTTGAAACATTGCCGGTAGACCAAAAAGTCAGAATACTTTATGAACGCGGTTCATTCATCATGGCTATCCGGTATTACGGATATAAGGTTAACCTATACCTGCTTGAAAACTTTTTTGTGGAGGTATTTGTAAACCACAAGCAAGCCTCTGTCGAAAAGGTTGCCCTACTGGATACCTCTCATTCACGGATGAAATTCTATTCTGATCAGATTAAACTCCCGGTAGAACTTCGATAAAAGCATAGAGCCGGACAATTTTCCCTCCGGCCATGGTTAAAAAAATAAAAAACCCCGATGGGAATACCGGGGCTTTTCAATGATGATGCATAAAATCCTTATGTAGCCGTAGCCGCTGACTCCTCAAACTTTGCAGATGTTTTGAGGGTAACTGTTTTCTTGGCTTTGTATCCGCAATAACCGCATTGATAGTGTTTCAGTAGTTCACCCTCCTCAGTTGGGGTTGGCGTTTTAAGAATTTCCTCTTTCACTACCTTAAATGTCTGGTAGTTACATTCGGGGCACTCCAAAGCATGGAGGTGACCGGCATATTTTTCAATTTTAATGTACCCGGTTTCTTCATCTTTCCAAACGTCATAATCAATGGAGAACACGTTTTCTTCAGCCTGCATCCCCTCATCCAGGAAAGCATCTTCCTCCTCCTCACTCAATAGCTTCATGGCGCGGCCCGTTTTCGGTGAAATACGAGGCTGGTAGCGAAGGGCCTTAAGGCGTTTTTCAATGAAGAACGGATAATAAAACTTGAGTAGGTTTTGAATAATCAGGGCAACAATAAGCCCCATGGATACCGTAATGAATACGCGCACAACAATCCAAAGGGCATTAAGCTCCTCAATATTTGAATTGCCATAGAAGCAGCAACCGATAATCAAAATAATGGAGGCTATCCATAACAGATTGATCTCGCTTCGGTTTATGTAATCATACTTAACCTTGGGATCTTTGGTAATTCCCAGCTTAACCACATGGGCCAGAACAATTAATAACGCAAGAGCCCAGCATCCAAAGGCAACATTCTGCGCAAGCCTGTTCCAAGGTTCATATTCCTGTATAAGTTCTTCCACCATAAGGGTATTGGTTTTAGTGTATCTTACAAATATAGAATTGCCACTTTACTTAACAAGGAGGAAAGGCCCCCAACACATAAAAGCATCCCAATTTAGCACACTTTTGGGGAAAAAATCAAAAAAACAGACTCCTTTTAACCATAATTAGGCAGTTTGTCTAGGGTTATCTGTTCCATTTTCAAGAAAGGACTTGAGTACCCGAACGGTTTCGGTTTCCCGCTCAAGCATTCCCATATGGGCAACTCCCTCTAATACAGCCACAACTGGCAACCGGCAAAGCTGTGCCTGTTCCTTAATGCTTTCAACCGGAATTAGCCGGTCTTCGGCACCTGCCAAAAGCAGAATCTTTCCTTGAAAGCCGGTTAGTACGGATATGCGATCGGGCCGGTCGCGCATAGCCGCAGTGTAGGCCAGAAGTGTTTCCGGAGGTGTTGTTTTGGCCAGGTTAACCGTTTCGCTTACCAGGATATGCCGTTGATCGGCAAAGAGGGGAGGAATAAATGTTTCCACAAATGGATTAACCCCGTGTTGTTTAACAAAATCAATAACCCGGTTGCGATTTGCCTTCTTTTCCTCACTATCAGCATAGGCGGTTGAGTGGATTAATCCAAATGCAGATAATACATCAGGACTTTTACCTGCAATGGCCAAGGTAACGTAACCCCCAAGGCTATGCCCAAACATGATGCATTTCCTGATGTTAAGGGCATGCAGCCATTGGATAACAGTTTCTGCCACCTCATCCAATGAAGAGGGAGGAACTGAAACGTTGCTTTTTCCGAATCCAGGCAAATCGGCTGCAAGTACACGCCATGATTGTTGCAGGTGAGGAAGAACTGCACGCCAAACCTCGTGGGTTTCACAAAAGCCATGAAGAAATACAATCGGGAAGCCTTTGCCCCGGTCTGTAAAATGGATTGCCATTACGCCAGCCGTGTAACGCGTTCCAGCATTTCAAGGGCTGCCTGTTCTATTCCTTCAGGCCCAAAGCCGCACTCATTATGAAGTTCAATCTGCTCGCCATGCTCCACCACCCGATCGGGGATGCCTAACCGCTTAACCTCAGCCTGGTAGTGATGATCGGCCATAAACTCAAGAATAGCGCTGCCGAACCCGCCCTGAATGCATCCATCTTCCACTGTTATGATTTTCGAGTAGTTTGAAAATATTTCATGCAGCATACCCTCATCCATAGGCTTGACAAACCGCATGTCGTAATGGGCAACCTCAATTCCTTGTTTGGCCAGTTTCTCACAAACACTAACCGCGTAATTTCCGATGTGGCCAATGGTCAAAATGGCTAATTCCCTTCCATCACGGATTTTCCGTCCCCTGCCAATCTCTACTTTTTCAAATGGAGTTTTCCAGTTCGGCATCACACCCTGGCCGCGGGGATAGCGGATGGCTATGGCTCCTTGTTTCCGTGGCAACGATGCGGTGTACATTAAATTCCTGAGTTCGGCTTCATTCATTGGAGCCGAGACCACCATATTGGGCAAGCACCTGAAGTAGGCAATGTCGTATGCGCCATGATGCGTTGGTCCGTCAGCACCAGCAAACCCGGCACGGTCAAGACAGAAGTTAACCGGCAAATTCTGGATGCATACATCGTGCACCACTTGATCGTAAGCACGCTGCATAAACGAACTGTAAATATTACAAAACGGAATAAGGCCTTGAGTGGCCAGGCCTGCAGAAAACGTAACGGCATGCTGTTCGGCAATGCCTACATCAAATGCCCGGTCAGGCATTTCCTTCATCATTATATTCATTGAAGACCCCGAGGGCATGGCCGGAGTTATTCCCACGATCTTATCATTTGACCGCGCCAACTCAACCAGCGTATGGCCGAATACATCCTGATACTTTGGTGGTTGTGGCCTATCATAGTTTTTTTTATGAATTTCTCCTGTGATCTTATCGAACGTTCCCGGGGCATGCCAGGTGGTAGCGTTTCCGTTTTCAGCAGGTCCGTACCCTTTGCCTTTTACGGTTACACAATGCAAAATTTTCGGACCTTTGATTTCTCTCAAATCATTCAATACGCTTACTAAATGGTTTACATCATGCCCGTCAACAGGGCCGAAGTAGCGAAGGTTAAGCGATTCAAAAAAGTTGCTCTGGCTAAGCAGGGTTGATTTTATACCATTTTCTACTTTCGAAACAATTTCCTGCGCGTTCTTGCCAAACGTTGAGAGCTTTCCAAGCAGATTCCATACTTCATCCTTGAGCTTATTGTAGGTTTTGGATGTGGTAATATCAGTAAGGTAATCTTTAAGGGCGCCAACATTCGGGTCAATTGACATGCAATTATCATTCAGTATGATAAGCACATTGGTGTTTGAAACCCCGGCATTATTTAATCCTTCAAAGGCTATACCCCCGGTCAGGGCACCATCTCCAATAATTGCAATGTGCTGTTTGTTATCAAGATTGAGGTGTTTTGATGCCGCTGCCATTCCCAAAGCAGCAGAAACGGAAGTGGACGAGTGGCCAACCCCAAATGTATCGTAAGGGCTTTCTGAGCGTTTGGGAAAGCCGGAAATACCCTGGTAATACCGGTTGGTATGAAAAACATCGCGTCTGCCGGTTAGTATTTTGTGACCGTATGCCTGGTGCCCCACGTCCCACACCAACTGATCGTATGGGGTATTGAACACATAGTGAAGTGCAACCGTTAACTCCACCACGCCAAGGCTAGCACCAAAATGCCCTCCGTAAATCGATACGTTGTCAATTATAAAATGCCGAAGTTCATCACAAAGCTGAACCAGTTTTTCCTGATCAAGTTTTTTCAGGTCATCCGGATTGTTAATCCTGGCTAATAGCGGCCCGGGTGTTATAAGCATAGGGTTGGTTTCAATTCCTGTTAAAACAATAAAATGAAGGTAAGTGTTTGACAGTAAGGATCAAATACTCAGGCAAACCGGAAACAAAGATAGATAATTACCGGTTTCCAGCGTTTTCAGCCTGATTTATCAATACCTTTGCGCCTTCAGGTATGACACCCGCTGAGAGTTTTGAGATAAAACTTCCCCTTTTCGAAGGTCCATTTGACCTGTTGCTGTTTTTTATTGAACGGGATGAACTGGACATTTATGATATCCCGATTTCTAAAATCACTACCGACTTCCTGAACTACCTCCACCACATGGATAATCTGAATATTGAGGTAGCCAGTGAGTTTATTTTGGTAGCCGCTACGCTGATGCGCATTAAATCAAAAATGTTACTGCCCAGGCCGCAATTGGATGAACAAGGAAATGAAATTGACCCGCGCGAAGAACTGGTTAAGCACCTGCTGGAGTACAAAAAATACAAATCGGTGATTGACTCCTTTCAAAAACTGGAAGAAGCCGAATTAGCGAAAGAGAAACGCGGCAATTTGATGAAAGAAATCAAATCGCTTGCCGCAAGCAGTAATGTGGAGGCGGAACTTCAGGATGTTGATCTCTTTAAACTGATGACGGTATTCGAAAAGGTGCTGAAGCGGTACGAGTATGAAAAAAACAGACCCGTTCACCAGGTGATCCAATACCCTTATACGCTGGAAGGACAAAAGGAATACATTCTTAATGAAGTTACCAGCAAGCAACGGGTTTCATTCACCGACATCATCAACGCCTTTAATACGCGAATCGCCCTCATTTTTAATTTCCTGGCTATCCTGGAATTGTTAGCCCTGGGTGAGCTGGGCATACAACTGGGTGAAGGGTACAACAACTTCTGGATTACCCGGGCTGAAGTAAATGCCTGATGAATTTATTTGCCGGGCCTGGCATTGTATTCATCAACGAGCCCGCCTGTTAACCGGATCAGATCGGTTCGCCTGGCCAGCACCGAATAAATAGCCAGAAAATTTTCAAGCGCAGCACTCTGATAATTTTCCTGAACAATGCGCAAGTCAATAGCGCTAAGTGCTCCATTTTTGTAGCGCTCGTTGGCCAGTGAAAGATTGAGTTCTGCAGCCTGCAATTTTATGCGGGCTATCACGGCAAGTTGCCGTAACAGATTGTAGTTATCGTGTGTGATGAGAAGATCGTTTTGCAAGGATAGCTTAAGCTGATCGGTACCCAACTGGGTAATTCGCTCGCGGACCCTGGCGTTTTCAATGTTCCTGGAAATCTGGCCTCCGTTAAACAGGTTATAGCGTAAACTAAAGTTGCCATAGGCACCGTAAGAATATCCATCGAGCGTTCGGTTCACCAAAACCCGGGTGGGCGCTGTATTCGTTACCGGAAATGACGGATCGCCATTAACATAACCAACGGTAACGGTTGCATCGGGCCCTGTATTCGATCCGAAATTGGCATTAAGTTGATCCAGCGAGCCGTTGGCTCCAAAATTTAATGCGAGTGTCGGATAGCGATCAGAAAGAGCCGACCCGGTGGCGATGCGCAGCAACTCCTGGTTAATGTACTGATTGCGGAGGTTGGTGTTGGTGCTGCCCATTTTTTCGGCCAGGGTTTCCAGGTTGTATGCTTCATCTACAAACCGGAGTGAGTCTGTCAAAATGTATTGTTTGGTGATGGGCTCATTCAGAAGTAGGTTAAGGTTACGCAGGGAGTTCACATAAATTTGCTCCTGTAACAGGAAGTTTGTTGAATCGGTGAGGTAGTTGTTTTGCTCTTGCAATACATCAAACGTAATTGCACCTCCAAGTTCCTTTCTCAGTTTTACGTATTGCAATCGTTCGTTGGAGAAGTCCATCACCCGCTTTCGCACAATGGTCCGTTCACGCTCCAGCAACGACTGATAATACGATAGGATGATAGACTGAATTACCTGTTCAATAACCAGGGTAGCATTTCCATAGCTAAGACGCTCCAGTTGCTCCAGTCTTTTTTTGGACAGCCTGATAAAAAATCCATCAAACAGGACAAACTGAACATCCAGCTGGCTGTTGATGTTATCAGAAATATTCCGGCCTGCAACCGCAAAGGGGTTAGCCGGTTTCCGTTCTGTAACATTGTTATTTTGATTTACGCTCAGGTTTACCGAAGGAAATGCACCGGCCTGCCCCCATACATTGTTTCGTTCGGCAATGTCGATCTCAAGTTTTTGAATCTGGACATCCAGGTTGTTTTGTAAACCAAGTTCAAGGGCACGAGCGAGACTCAGGTTTTCCTGGGCCCAGGTTGTGATGTAACCTGTGATCAACAACGCACTTAAAATCAATCTCATGATCATTCAATTGATTGTCTTCCCTGTTTGCTGCTGAAGTACGAGTAAATAGCCGGAATGATAAATAGGGTGAGCACAGTAGCAAACAACATTCCCCCGATTACTGCCAACCCCATGGATACACGGCTCTCTGATCCGGCACCCAATGCAAGGGCTATGGGTAAAATTCCCAGGATTGTTGAAAGACTGGTCATAATAATCGGACGGAACCTTGATTCAGCCGCATCGATTACGGCATCCAGCCGTTTCATGCCCTGTTCCTTACGCTGGTTGGCAAATTCAACAATCAGGATACCGTTTTTCGTCACCAGGCCGATGAGCATGATGATTCCGATCTGGCTGAAAATGTTGAGTGTTTGATCAAAGTACCAGAGCGAGAGCAATGCCCCTGCCAGCGCCAATGGTACGGTAAACATAATGATGAACGGATCCTTAAAACTCTCAAACTGTCCGGCAAGCACCAGGTAGATGATGGCCAGCGCAATAAAGAAGGCCTGGTAGATGGTGGATGAACTCTCCATAAATTGCCGCGATGCGCCATCCAGGCTGGTAGAGTAGGTCTCATCCAGTACTTCCGCAGCAATGCGTTCCATTTCCTTAATGCCATCGCCTAATGCTACGCCATTGGCCAATTGTGCGCTTACTTTGGCTGATGAATACCGGTTAAACCGGTAGAGCTGAGGTGGGTTGCTGCTTTCCTGCATGGTTACAAGGTTATCCAACTGAACCAATTCACCGCGTCTGTTCTTGACATAAAGTGTTTTAAGGTCAAGCGGCTCATCACGATCCGCCCGTTCCACCTGCCCGATAATCTGGTATTGTTTGCCATCCATAATAAAGTATCCAAACCGCGATCCACTCAGTCCGAGTTGCAGCGTCTGCGCAATGTCAATGATGTTCACCCCAAGGTTGCGTGCTTTTTCGCGATTGATATTGATGTTGATTTCAGGCTTATTGAATTTCAGATCAAGATCGACAAACGCAAATTTCGGGCTCGCGCTTGCCTTGTCTAAAAACTCGGGAAGCACAACTTTGAGTTTATCCAGGTGAGCGGCCTGAATAACAAACTGCACCGGAAAACCTCCTCGTCTGTCGCCAATGGTTTGGGCCTGTGTTACAAACGTGCGAACCCCGCTGTATTTGCGCACTTGTTTGGTCACATCATCTACTATCGCTTGTTGACTTCTGGTGCGCTCCTGTGGTTCCTTCAGGATAACCCGCACAAAGCCCGAATTAACACCTGATCCCCCGAAACCAGGGGCAGTTACACTAACCAGGCCATCGTATTCAGGAACTTCCTGCTGCACAAAATTTGTAAGTTCACGAACGTAGTTGTCCATGTATTCAAATGTGGCTCCTTCAGCCGCCTGAGCCTGAAGCCGGAATTCGCTCCGGTCTTCCATAGGGGCAAGCTCAGAGGGAAGTATTAGCCCGAAATAATAGATCAGTCCTCCCGCTGCCAAAACAATAACAAAAGCCATCCATCGGTACTTCATGAATGCTTTGAGTGCATCACTATACCCAATGGTGAGCCAGTTAAAGAACGGCTCCGTTACAACGTACAGCCAGGTTTGCTTTTCTCTCTTCTTCAAGAGTCTGGAACTCATCATGGGTGTAAGCGTGAGGGATACAAATGAGGAGATGACCACCGAACTCGCCACAACCAAACCAAACTCGCGGAATAACCGACCGGTTAAACCCTGTAAAAAAATAACAGGCAGAAACACGGCCACAACCGCTACCGTAGTGGATATTACTGCGAAATAAATTTCCGTTGTGCCTCGCTTGGCTGCATTTACCGGATCTTCCCCTTCTTCTACTTTTGTGTAAATGTTTTCAAGAACCACAATCGCATCGTCTACCACAAGCCCGATGGCCAGCACAATACCCAGTAGGGTTAATACATTGATGGTAAATCCCAACAGGTACATAATGAAAAATGCACCGATAAGCGAAATGGGAATGGTTACAACAGGAATTAAGGTAGTTCGCCAGTCGCGCAGAAAAATGAAAATGATGGAAAGCACCAGCGTAAAAGCGATGAAGATGGTTTCCTGCACTTCGCTAATAGAAGCCAGTATATACTTGGTGGAGTCATAACTCATCTGGTAAGTCACATCGGCAGGCAGGTCGCGTTTGATCTGATCCAGTTTTTTATAGAGCCGATCCGCAATGTCAATATTGTTGGCCCCGGGTTGTGCAACAACAGCCAGTGCCACTCCCGGCACGCCATCTCTTCGCAAAATTGTGCGGTCATTTTCCGGATAGAGTTGTGCATAACCCACATCGCGAAAACGCACAACCTGGTCTCCACTTTCTTTGATAATCAGGTTATCGAAATCCTCAACGGTTGTAAGCCGGCCCATGGTTCGCACCGTTAGCTCCGTGTTTTGTCCTTCCACCCTGCCTGAAGGCAACTCCACATTCTCACGGTTAACGGCCTGAAGAACATCGGAGGGTGCCAGTTTGAGTGACGCCAGCTTGATAGGATCCATCCATAACCTCATGGAGTACCGCTTCTGCCCCCAGATTTGCACCGAACTGATGCCCGGTATGGTTTGCAGCCTTTCCTTAAATATATTTTCTGTAATCCCCGACAGTTCAAGCGGGTCGCGCTTGTCACTCATCACGGTTAAAAACATAATGGGGCTGGAGTCGGCATCCGCTTTTTCAACAACGGGCGGATTCACATCAGGAGGCAGGCGACTCAATGCACCCGATACCTTATTGCGCACATCATTTGCCGCTGCTTCAAGATCTATCCCCAGTTCGAACTCCACCGAAATATTACTACGCCCTTCCCGACTGGTAGAGTTGATCATGCGAATACCCTGAATACCATTTATGGCCTCCTCCAACGGCTCGGTAATCTGCGATTCAATGATATCGGCATTGGCCCCAACATACGTAGTTGAAACGGAGATAACCGGAGGGTCGACACTTGGAAATTCACGCACCCCCAGGTAAGAAAACCCGATCAGCCCGAACAGGATAATAACCAGCGACATCACAATGGAAAGTACAGGCCGGTTAATGCTTATGGTCGATAGACTTGCCACCTTCTCCTACTGGTTTATAAAATTCAACTGCACCGGAAGTCCGGAGCGTAACTGCAGGATTCCTGTTGTAATTAACGTGTCACCCGCACTCAACCCGTTAACAATTTCAACAAACCGGTCAGTCCGCAATCCAATTTCCACTTTCACTTCCTTTGCTTTGCCCGAGGAAGCAACGTACACTTTATGGCCTTGCATTTCCGGAACCAGGGCTTCAGACGGAGCCAGTAAGGCATTGTCAATCGTATCCAGAATCAACTCAACACGCACAAACTGACCAGGCAAAAGCAGGCCCTCCGGGTTGTCGGCAAGAGCCCGTACTTTTAAGGTGCGCGTGTTCAGGTCTATCTGTGGTTCCACTGCATACACCGCGCCTTCAAGAACGCGCGGATCATTTTCTATGGTAAACCTTATTTTCTTTCCGCTGCGCACCTGGGTACTGTACCTGCCGGGTACGTTGAAATCAATTTTGGCTGGTGTAAGACTATATAACGTTGCCACCGTTGTATTTGAGTTCACATACGCTCCTTCGCTCACAAAGCGTAAGCCGATAACACCATCAAACGGAGCTATGATGCGTGTTTTTGCAATTTGGGCTTCCAGTAATTTAATATCGGCAATAGATGTATTGAGCCGGTTCAGTGCATTGTCGTACTCCTCACGGCTGATGGCATCTTTCTCCAGCAGTTTGCGTTGCCGGAATTCATTATCCTGATTAAGCTTTTGATTATACCGTTGCTTCTGCAGTTGAGCTACGAGCTCATCATCATTGATTTCCAACAGCAACTGACCTTTGGTTACGGACTTTCCTTCTTCAAAATAAATCCGGTGAATTTTGCCTGATGATTCCACACGAAGTTCAAGCGATTCGTTGGGCAATACGGAGCCTGTAAATACCAGCTTGTTGTCCAGTTTTTCCGGTTTCACGACCAACGCGTTAACCTGCAACGCCATTGGCCCCGGCACCGGGCCTCCTGCCTGTGGAGTTTTTTCTTCATTGCTAAACAGGTTCAGTTTAGGCAGTGCCACAAGAAAAACGATGGCCACTACGACAACCCCTGTAATTATTTTCTTCTTCATGAAAACAGTGTCAGATAATCACGCATTCATATTCCCAAACATTTCGTGGAGCCTCAGCACCTGGGGAATAACCAGTTGCGTATCATCGTTAACAATAACAAAGTCGGCCCGGTTTCGTTTCTCCTCATCGTTTAGCTGCCTGGCCATAATATTCAGGATTTGCTGCCTGGTGCGGTTTGGATCGCGCTGTAACACCCGCTTTACCCGCAATTCCTGGGGCGCATAAACCAGGATTACCTTATCCAATTCCACATAAGATCCAGCCTCATACAACAAGGCTGCTTCTTTAAGTACATACCGGCTGGCTACCTGCTGCCCTATCCACTTTTTATAATCGGCACCCACCGCAGGATGAACCAGTTTGTTTAGAACCTGGAGCCTTTCGTCATTACCAAAAACCGCTTTCGCCAGGTATTCGTTATTCAGGCTCCCATCTTCACGAAACGACAAACTTCCGAATTCTTTCTTAATGGCCGCGATGAGTATTCCATCGGAGGTCATTACGGATTTCGCACGGCTGTCGGCATCATAAACAGGAACACCCAGTAAGCCGAAGATACGACAAACCGTGCTCTTGCCTGACCCTATGCCACCCGTTATGCCAATTTGCAAGGGCATGTTCTAATAGGAAACAGTAACGCTGTCAACCCGTACAACACGACTATACGGAGGCAACCCAACCAAACGGGGAGCCACCTGATGCCTGCCCTGAGGAACATGGAGCATGTCAATTTCAGCACTGATGGAATCGGTGTCTATTAATTTTGCGCCAGATGCAGGTACTAAGAAAGTAACCGTAACATAATCCCTTTCAAGAGCGGTACGCAACCGCTGAGGTACGTTAACCAGGTGGATCGGACAGGTACGGGTTACTTCTTGAAGACTCTCAACGGCAAAGGATACCCTTGCTACCGGTGGTGTTCGATTGATGGTCTCATGCCCAACGTTAACCTCCACAATTTCATTGTACGGGTTTCGAATCCGTTCATCCGGCAGTGATAACGCAAGGACCGGGGGTAAAGTGTTAATCAGTCTTTCGGGTCCTTCAAGAAGCACCGAATCCGGAATGATGGTTACCGGGCTTGCAATACCATAATTCGGGTGAATGTACCTGCTCACTGAATCAACTGACAATCTTACAACCCGTTTGGTCTTCGGGTTGATGTCCAGATAAATCGTGTCGGCTAACACAAAATTTATCTGAAGCCCCTCCAACTGGGTAGAAAATAGTGGGGGTAAACTTGACCCTACTATTTTCTTCACTTCCGCTGGACGATCAAGAGGAATTATCAGCGGAGGAACCTTTAGCCCTGAACTTCTCCGAAACAAATCCCAACCGTTGCCGCTTACATTCAGGCGTATTTTATCGGGCAGCTCTTTTGCAGGAACGTATTTCTCCTGGTCGTAGTCAAACACAATTTGAAACCCGATGTTGGCTGCATAGTTTTTGTTGAGGGCATTAAAGAACCAGAACACAGTTGCAGCAAAGAAGCATAGCACGATGGCTTTCCAGTTCCTTTTGTTAAATCGAAAGATGCTCAATATCGAACTGACAAAGCCCATCAGGGTTTACTTCTTGTTGGCCGCCCGGCTTGCTTCCAGTGAAATGGCTGACTTGTTGAATCGTATCCGGCCGCCTTTTTCAACTTCAAGAATAAACGTATCGCCTTCCAACTCAGCCACCCGGCCGTGTGCTCCGCCAATGGTAACGACATAGTCTCCTTTCTGGATTTCGTCAATAAACTTTTTTTGGTCTTTGGCCTTTTTCTGTTGTGGCCTGATCATGAAGAAATAAAAGATCAGGATCATTAAGCCCATCATGATGTAGAAACTGTAATTTCCGCCCTGGGCTTGTGCTTGAAGTAAGATCGCGTTCATGGTTTGGAGTTAAAAATTGGTTGGCAAAGGTATGCCTTAAAAGCAAGCATCCCAAACCCCGACCGCAGAGGCAGGGGCTTGGGATGCCTGGGTACTCTTTAAATTATTTTGTGGGTCCCTGCGCCTGATCTTTAGGCGTAACCATAGCCTTGAACCGGAGTATTGTGGTTTTAGGCCAGGTATTAGCTGTAACCGTAATGGTTTTGTTTTGGATGTTAGGCTTGCCACTGCTGTCAAACTCTGCCTTTACAAACCCTTCTCCACCCACCGGAATGGGATCTCGTGACCATTCGGGCACGGTACACCCACACGAAGGTTGCGCGCTCTGGATAATAAGTGGCGCTTCGCCTGTATTCTTAAACTTATACGTGTAGGTTACCTTTTGACCTTCGTTTATAGTGCCGAAATCATGCTCAGTTTTTTCAAACGCAATCATCGGCAGAGGCCCTTCAGGTTTTTCCTCAGGCTGCCCACTTTTGTCGGTAGGGGTAAACGCAGGCGATTGGCTTCCCTTTCCACCTTCCAGTTGCGACAGTCGGGCTTCCAATGCTGCAATTTTTTTCTCTGCATCTTTGTCTTTGCACGAAACCAACAGGCCGGCAATCACAATCAACATCATCAAACGTATATTCATGGCGTTCAACTTGGTTTAACTTTTTCCTTTCTTACCTTTTATCTGTCCTAAAAGTTCATCTACATCTTCTAAAAGTTTTTCGGCCTTCAGTTTGGCATCATCGACCACGCGCTGGCCTTGCGATTTTGCCTCACTGGTTAGGGGGCTATCCTTTCCGTCAATTAAATCGTTCACCAGGTTCTGAAGCATGTTTCGGTACTTTTCAAGCTGAAAGGAAAGCTTTTGCCTGGTGTTAATGCCCTTATCGGGTGCATACAGAATGCCTAGAATGGCTCCGGTAGCCGCCCCAACGATAAAAGCCAATAGTGTATTTCCTCCACGTTTACTCATACTCGTTAAATTTCACGCTAACCTTCCGGATTACAATCGTTCCCTCAAAAAACCGCTCAAAAATACACATTGTAACCCTTTGGGCTACAAGTTTACGCATTTACCCGATTATTTGTTATCCAAAAGTCCACGCCCGCTCTTCTTTAACGTACCGGCCGATTTCAGCTCTTTCGAGATGACATCCAGTATTCCGTTAATGAACTGCCTGCTCTTGGGGGTGCTGTAGTTTTTTGCCAGCTCAATGTACTCGTTGATGGTAACTTTAACAGGTATGCTCTGAAAGCCCGTTAATTCCGCCAATGCCATTTCAAGGATTACCCGGTCGGTTAACGGCAGGCGGTCAACCTCCCAGTTGCGTGTGTTTTTGGCGATGCACTGTTGCAGATCATCCGGCAAGTTGGCCGCATCGGTAAACAGCCGGTCAATAAACTCTTCATCTTCTTCCCAGTTCAAGGAGAGTTCATGCAGGTGCAGGGGCTTGCCGGACTCCGGGTTGTAGGATTTGACCGTCTTTTCGACCATGCCTTTCACAATCTCCCGGTCTTCGGCCCAGCGCAATACTTCCGATTCGAAGTAGTCGTTGATAATGGTTTTGCCTAAAATCAATTTCCGAAACAAATGATGTATGAGCTTTTTCTGTTCGTCAAGTGATGGGCTTTTCCGATCAAGGTATGCCATGTATTCAGCATCCTGCTTTACCACATCGCGAAACCATTGTTTCACCAGGTTTGAGCGCATCGTCCATGCTATGGCTGTTTTGTTGCTTTTCGCCTTCAATTCTTCATTTTCCTGGAAGGCTACAATCCACTTGTTGTTTATAAAATTCTTATGGTTGATTTTTTTGTCTTCCTCGGCTGCATGGGCCAGCGCTGAGGCCAGGTTCAGCACCGATAAATACTGCTCAAAGATTTGCTTCACTCCCTGAACAAGGTTGGACTTAAAGTAGGCAAAATCCTTCTGTTCGCTCTGCTGATAAAAATCCAATGAATCAGTAACGGCTTTTTTGATTTTGTCATCCAGATTATCCGGTAATGGATCGCCCGATTCGAAAACCTTTTTAAAGAGTTTCAACGCTTGTGCCTTCTGTTGATTGAGAAGTTTCTTGTCCTGCACTTCCATGGAATTCAGATCAGGGGAAAAAATCTCCTCAATCCGATCGGAGCATAGTTGAGCATTAGCCTCTTTGCTTTGATGAAATGCAAACAGGTTTTGCATAACTTTAATCCGGAGGCTTCTGCGATTGAGCATGGTTTCAAAGAACAGCCAAAGATACTCGTTGATTCCCTGAAAATAAAAAACCCGCATTCATCATGCGGGTTTTAATGATTATTTACCGGGGTATCCGTATTCTCCCCACTTCTTCAATCCGTTTCTCAGCTATTTTTATTGCAGCTTCCTGGGTGTTGATTTTTTCTTTCGAGGCCAGATCAAAAATATCAAGGCAGGTGGTGTAAATCCGTTCGGCCTGTTCAAACACCCGCTGACGGTTATAATTACCCAGGTATTCATTATAGACATTGATCAACCCACCCGCATTAATCAGGAAGTCGGGGGCATAGGTAATGTTGCGGTCAATCAGCATGTACCCGTGTTTCACTTCATCCTTCAACTGGTTGTTGGCCGCTCCGGCTATAATGCTGCACTTCAACCTTGGAATTGTAGTGTCATTCAAGGTGGCGCCCAATGCACACGGAGCATACACATCAACATCCAGATCGTAAATGGCCTCCTGCGAAACCGTATTCACTCCAAACCGGGCTGCTACCGTCTTAACCTTTTCTTCGGATATATCGGAAATATAAACGATTGCATTTTCCTTAACCAGGTATTCAACCAGGTGCATGCCCACCTGACCAACTCCCTGAACCGCCACTTTTTTTCCTGCCAGGCTATCTGTGCCAAACACTTTCTTTGCACTGGCCTTCATGCCGAGGTATGTACCATAGGCCGTAACAGGCGAGGGATCACCGCCACCACCTGCCGATTCGGGCAAGCCGGTTACGTGCTTCGTTTCCATGGCAATAAACTCCATGTCGGCAGTTTTCATGTTCACGTCTTCGGCTGTAATGTATTTACCGCCCAGGCTATTCACGAACTTTCCGAACCTGCGTAAAAAGGCCTCGGTCTTCATGGTTTTGGCATCGCCAATGATCACAGCCTTACCTCCCCCCAGGTTTAATCCGCTAATTGCAGCTTTGAACGTCATGCCACGACTCAACCGCAGGACATCCGTAAGCGCTTCCTGCTCGGTGGCATATTTCCACATGCGTGTTCCTCCTAATGCCGGACCTAACGTGGTGTTGTGAATACCAATGATTGCTTTTAAACCGGTTACCTCATCATGACAAAATACTACTTGCTCATGGCCAAGTGCAGACAGAGAGGTGAAGAGATCGGTAGAACCGGTTTTTTTCAATTCTTTAACTTCCATCAGATTTGTTTTAGGGGTGGTTGATTGTACTTTTAATTTTCGTGGCTCGCCACAAAATTACTTTGATTAGCCGGCTTTTCCATGTAAAACAAACGGTTGCATGAACTTTAACGTATTTATTTCGTTTTATGATGCATTGGCAAAATTTTTTTGAATGAAAGAACTCCGGTACCTCAATAAATATCTGTTTAAATACAAGTACCATTTATTGTGGGGAATTGTGTTCGTGATTATTTCGAACGTATTTCAGATCATTCCTGCTCAGTTGGTTCGTCACTCCATTGATTTGGTGGTTGAGAATATCCGCATTTACCGGTCACTGGCCGGCCTTTCCTTGCAGCAAAATTTCTATTGGATTTTTGCGCAGGGCATCCTGCTGTATGCCGGTCTGATTCTGCTTATGGCACTCCTCCGCGGATTGTTTCTGTACCTGGTGCGTCAAACATTGATTGTAATGTCGAGGCTTATTGAGTTTGACTTAAAAAATGAAATCTTCGCACATTACCAGGCACTGCCTTTAAGTTTTTACCGAAGGAACAATACGGGCGACCTGATGAATCGCATCTCTGAGGATGTGGGCCGTGTGCGAATGTACCTCGGGCCCGCCATTATGTATGGCCTTCAGCTCATTACGCTGTTCATCATCCTTATACCGGTTATGTTTTCCATCAGCAGCAAACTCACTCTGTATGCGCTCATCCCATTACCCCTGCTGTCACTCAGTATTTATGTAGTAAACAATACCATCGAAAGGCGTTCGGAAAAAATTCAGCGGAGTCAGTCGAAACTATCAACATTTGTGCAGGAAGCATTCAGTGGCATCCGTGTACTCAAATCATTTAACCGCGAAGAGGAATCCATAGCCGCTTTTGCCACAGCGAGCGACCACTATAAAACACAATCACTCCGGCTAACCCGTATTCAGTCGCTGTTCTTTCCCCTGATCATGGGCCTTATCGGGCTAAGCACCATTTTAACGGTATATGCAGGAAGCACTGAAGTAATCCGTGGAAATTTATCGTTTGGTCACATTGCCGAATTCATCATCTATGTCAACCTGCTTACGTGGCCGGTTACTTCATTGGGGTACACCAGCAGCCTGGTGCAACGGGCTGAAGCCAGTCAAAAGCGGATTAACGAATTTTTGAAAACAGCATCTACCCTCCTTTCAGTAAAAAATGTCAGCCGGGAAATTCTTGGGAAGGTTGAGTTCGATAAGGTAAGTTTTACCTACCCCGACACCGGGATTAATGCCCTCACCGGTGTATCCTTCGTGATTAATCCGGGTGAATCGCTTGCCATCATCGGCACTACCGGATCGGGCAAGAGCACGGTTTCTAATTTAATAGCCCGCCTATACGATGTACGTGAAGGTGAAATCAGAATAGACAATATACCCATTGCCGATTATGACCTAATCAGCCTTCGCAGCCAGATCGGGTACGTGCCTCAGGATGTTTTCCTGTTTAGCGAAACCATCCGTAACAACATTGCTTTTGGCGGTGTGAAGCAACTCGATGAGGAGCAGATTATTCAGGCGGCCAAAGATGCTGATGTATATCACAACATCCTTGCTTTTCCACAGGGCATGGAAACACGGGTGGGCGAACGGGGCATAACCTTATCGGGCGGGCAGAAGCAGCGCGTCAGCATTGCGCGTGCCATTGTGCATGAGCCGCGCATCCTTATTCTGGATGATGCGCTTTCGGCTGTTGATACAAAAACTGAAAATACAATTCTCAACAACCTGAAGCGGATTATGAAAAACCGCACCACCATTATTGTTTCGCATCGGGTTTCATCTGCGAAACTCGCCAATAAAATTATTGTGCTGGTGGATGGCCGCATTGTTGAGCAAGGAACCCACGATTCCCTACTGAAGCTTAACGGGGTATACAAGGATCTTTACGAGAAGCAAATTCTCAGTGATGAAGCCTCAGTGAAAGAGGGTGAAATTTTGTAATCGGTTTGTCAGAAAATATAACGCAAGCCAACTCCGCCCTGAATGCGCCTGTAGCCCGGGTCTTTCAGTAAATCATTAAACAGGTCGATCTCCATAAACGCTGAGATCGGTAAAGTAAAGTAAGAGTATTCAATGCCGAAGGTTGCCTGAATGCCATAAGTAAATCGGTCAACTGTAACCCGTTCAATTTTATTTTCTATGGGTCCGTCATTTACAAAAAAATCATAGGAGATGTTGAGGTTCCGGAACTCCCAACCCAGCCCTGCATACATCTGGAGGCCCGGGCTTATTTTTTCTACCTTAATGTGATAAAGCATCCGGAGTTCCGCCACCCAATCGGAATTAACTTTGTGTGCCATATACTCCAGGCTTTGTGAAGGGGCCAACGTGTCGGTATTCACATACTCAGGAAAGATTTCGCGGTAGTACCTGCTGTACAGCCCGCTGGCCGAAGTACCGAAGTCGGCACCAATGGAAAAATGCTTGCTGGCGTAGTACTTGTATGTTACGGCAAACGGATCGCCCAACTTGATGCCCAGCCCATGATACGGGTAGCCTGTGTCTTCAAAAATCGGGCAAACGGTTTTAGCCTTGGAGCGTGGTATTTTAATAACGTTGTAATTGTGATTGGTGCGATGATGAACCACCCGGCCGCCATGGTGCACCTTGGGCTGCTGAGCAACAACAGCAGACGCCAGCATCAGCAGGGCTATACTAAGGGTCAGGTTCAGGTGCATCAAGGCAAATATAATGCTTTAACCTCAGTGCCCCATGTGCCTGTCAGGCAAACTCTTTGTATTGCATTTTATGCAGTTGGGCATATGCTCCTTCGCGCTGAAGAAGTTCTTCATGCCTGCCTGATTCAATGATCTGTCCGTGGTCAAGTACAAGAATTTGGTCGGCCCGTTGTATGGTTGAAAGCCGATGCGCAATGACAATGGAGGTACGTCCTTTCATCATCTTATCCATTGCCTGCTGAATCAGTTCTTCCGTTTCGCTGTCAACCGATGAAGTTGCTTCATCCAATACAAGAATTTTCGGGTCATACACCATAGCCCGTATGAAGGATATCAATTGGCGTTGCCCCACCGATAAGGTTGCACCACGCTCCATAACATTGTAATTGAACTGGCCGGGCAAACGTTCAATGAATTTGCGGGCTCCTACCAGATCGGCCGCATGCCATACCATATCTTCCGTTACTTCCGTATTCCCCAATGTGATGTTGTTCATTATGGTGTCGGAGAAAAGAAACACATCCTGAAGCACAACACCAATATTCCTCCGCAAAAAACCCAAATCGAATTCCCGTATATCGGTGCCATCAACCACAATAGTGCCTTTGTTAATTTCATAAAATCTATTGAGCAGGTTGATGATTGACGATTTGCCGGAACCTGTTGCGCCCACCAGTGCGATGGTTTGCCCGGCTTTCACGTCAAAGCTTACATCTTTCAGTACATACTCTTCGCCATTGTAGGCAAACCATACTTTTTCAAACTTTACATCACCCTCAATAGATTCTGGTTGCTTTGCTCCGGAGTCCTGAATATGCTCATCATTATCCAACAGGTTAATAATGCGCGAAGAACTGACAATGCCCATTTGCAGGGTATTGTACCTATCGGCAATCATTCGGATGGGCCGAAAGAACATCTGAATGTACATGATGAAGGCAATGAGTTTGCCGATGGTGATGCCGGTTTCTTCAAAGTTGATGGCTGCCTTTGCGCCATACCACACCAGCAACCCAATACCTGCCGCAGCAATAATTTCAGCCACCGGAAAGTAAATGGAATAATATAAAACCGAGCGCAGGTTGGCCTGCTTATGCTCTTCATTGATTGCTTTAAACTTTTCAAATTCCCTTTTTTCGCTGGCGAAAATCTGAACTACATTCATCCCCGTAAGGTGTTCCTGTACGAATGTGTTCAGGTTGGCAACTGCATTCCTCACATCATTAAATGCAACTTTTATTTTCTCCTTAAAAATGTATGTGGAAATCAGCAGCAGCGGCAACGTTGCCAAACTCAACAGCGCTAACCGCCAATCCTGGTAAAACATGAATGCAAGAATGAAGATCAACTGAAGCAGGTCGCTTACCATGGCAGCCAATCCTTCGCTGAACACATCGGCCAATGTTTCTACGTCTGAAATAGTCCGGGTGACCAGGCGGCCAATCGGGGTTTTATCAAAAAACCGCAAGCGAAGGTTTACCAGGTGCTGATACAACCGGGTACGAATGTCGCGAATCACCTGCTGGCCCATCCAGCCCGACAGGTACGTATGAATATACTGCAAAGCCGATTGCGCCAGAAGCAGGACCAGGAGCAGCAGCATCATCCACACCATGCCTTTATAGTCACCGTTGGCAACCTGGTTATCCAGCGTGAGCTGAACCAAAAGCGGGCGAAGCGGAGAAAGCACGCCCACAGCCAGTGTAAGCACAATCAGGAAATAAAATCGTGTTTTATACGGACGCACAAACTGCATAAGGCGTCCGAGCACTTTAAAGTCGATAATGTTTCCGCTGCTGACCTGTTCTTTTTCCATCGCTAAGCGTCACTCCTGTAACACCGGATCGTTTCCATTAACCGGTAAAAACTGATTTCGGATATTTAACCTGCACCAGGTAAAGTCCATGAGGATCGACATTAGCGCCTGCTTTTTTCCGGTCTTTGCTGGAGATAATTTGCTGAAAATCCCGAACAGAAATTTTTCCGGTGCCCACATCCAGCAGCGTACCTACAATGGCCCGCACCATACCGCGTAAAAAACGATTAGCGGTAATAGTAAATATTAACCGGTTGCCCTTCTTCTTCCACACTGCTTTCTTAATAGTACAAAGAAAATGATTTACATCGGTCTTTACCTTACTAAAGCATTCAAAGTCGTGCTCACCGCGTAATAACGCAGCGGCCCGGTTCATGGTTTGAATATTAACCGGTTTATAATAATGAAGCGCCAAACCGAAGAGTAAAGGATCTTTTACGGTTGTAATGTGATATTCGTACGATCGGGCAATGGCATCATACCGTGCACTGGCATTGGGTTTTACTTTCCGGATTGAGCGTACCGCAATATCGCGCGGAAGAAATGAGTTGAGGCGATGAATCAGCTCATCGGGTTTAACCAGCATTTCAATATCTGTGTGAAAATACTGCTGCACACAATGCACACCGGTATCGGTTCTTCCGCTGCCTACAATTTTCACCGGAGTTCGAAACAATTTACTCAACGCATCTTCAATAACGGTTTGCACACCCGTGGCATTCGCCTGACTTTGCCAGCCCGCGTACCCTGAGCCGTTATAGGCTATTTCGAAGAAGTATCTCATGAGAAGCAGGGGGCAATCATCTGCTAACACCTTTCGTAAATAACGGCCGCTCCCTGCCCTACGCCAATACACATGGTTGCCACTCCATATTGTACATTTCGCCTTTTCATTTCATGGATAAGCGTTGCACTGATGCGTACACCACTGCAACCCAACGGGTGACCGATAGCGATGGCTCCTCCGTTAACATTAACATGTTCAGGATTGAGCCCAAGATCGCGGATGCACGCCAGGGATTGAGAAGCAAATGCTTCATTCAATTCAACTAATCCGATGTCGCTGATTTTCAGTCCTGCGCGCTTTAGTGCTTTTTGTACTGAAGGCACGGGGCCAATTCCCATGTAAGCAGGATCAACACCCGCAACAGCAAACGCGACAACACGCGCGAGCGGGTTAAGGTCGTATTTCTTCAGCGCTTCTTCACTTGCAATCAACCCAGCGGCTGCACCGTCATTAATACCTGATGAATTTCCAGCGGTTACCGTGCCGCCTTCCTTGAAAGCCGGCTTCAATAAAGCCAGCTTGTCCAATGAGGTTGCCCTTGGATGTTCATCCTGGATAAAGTCAATTACCTCTTTTCCTTGCTGAACCGGAACCGGCACCAGTTCATCCTTAAACTTCCCGGCTTCATGCGCGCGTTGATAGTTCTCCTGCGAAGCCAATCCGAATTGATCCTGCTCTTCGCGGCTGATCTTCCATTTCTCCGCCACGTTCTCTGCTGTTTCACCCATTGAATAGGGATAATACAGTTTGGAGAGTTTTGAATTAATAAAGCGCCAACCCATTGTCGTATCAAATACTTCTGCTTTCCGCGAGAAGGGTTCAGTTGCCTTAGCCATCACAAAGGGTGCACGACTCATGCTCTCCACTCCACCTGCCACGTACACGTTTGCTTCACCCAGCATAACAGCCCGCGAGGCATCCATTATAGCCTGAAGCCCGGAGGCGCACAGGCGGTTAACCGTAACGCCACCCACTTCCTTTGGTAGCCCTGCCAGCAGCAATGCCATGCGCGCCACATTCCGGTTATCCTCACCGCTTTGGTTGGCCGCGCCAAACACCACGTCCTCAATGGCATTCACATCAGCAGAAGGATTGCGCTCAATGAGCTTTTTAATAACCAGGGCGGCCAGGTCATCCGGCCTTACTCCGGCTAATGTGCCTCCGTACTTTCCGATTGGGGTTCTGAGTATATCAACAACAAATGCCGCTTTCATTTCTACACGTTACTGCTCTGTTAAATTGTTAGTTTTGAGGCAAGTTAAGTGAACCCCCCTATGTGGCAAAGAATTCAAACCGTATTTCTGATCATAACCATCCTTGCGGTTGCCATTTCGCTGGTCCAGCCCATTTGGATGAGTTCCGGAGATACCGATAACATTTTAACCCCCTTTTATTTTATGCAACAGGAAGTGTTTGCATATATGCCGTATTCCATTACTGCGGTTATTGGCATTGCTTCAATAACTGTTAGCGTGATGGTGATCAGGCGGTACGATAACCGAATGGTTCAAATCAAACTGGGCGCACTGAATTCGGTGTTGCTTGCCGGGATGATGATCTGCGCAGTTTGGTTTGCCAACCGCCTTGCCGATCAGCACGCTGGTAACTTCCGGTACGGCTGGGGGTTGTACCTGATTTTTGTGGCGGTTATCTGCAACTGGCTGGCCATCCGGTTTATCCGCAGGGATGAGCGTATGGTAAGAGACTCTGACCGGCTCCGGTAACTGCCAACCTGTCACCTAAATCCATTTTGGAATAGCTTTTGAAATCCCTGCCACATCCAGGGATTTTGTTTTGTCCCCGGACTTTTTTAACCCAGAACTGAAAATCCATACACTATGTCAGCCGTAAAGGAAAAAGGTACTATCTCCATCCATACCGAGAATATTTTTCCCATCATCAAAAAATTCCTCTACTCCGATCACGAGATTTTCCTCCGCGAACTGGTGAGCAACGCGGTGGATGCCACCCAGAAACTTAAAAAACTGTCATCGCTGGGTGAGTTCAACGGTGAGCTTGGCGACCTGAAGATTGAGGTGAGCTTCGACAAGAAAAAGAAAACGATTACCGTCAGCGACAAAGGGATCGGCATGACGGCCGAGGAAATAAAAAAGTACATCAACCAGATTGCTTTTTCAGGCGCTGCTGAATTCGTTGAAAAATTCAAGGACAAAGCTGACGCCAAAGACATCATCGGCAAGTTCGGGCTGGGCTTTTACTCTTCCTTTATGGTGGCCGATAACGTGGAAGTAATTTCCAAATCGTACCAGGAAGGATCTGAGGCGGCAAAATGGACCTGCGATGGTTCAACCGAATTTGAAATCACTCCTGCAAAAAAAGAATCGCGGGGCACGAATGTGATCCTGCACATCAATTCCGATTCGGAAGAATTTTTAGATGAGTGGAGAATTAAAGGGATACTCGAAAAATACTGCAAGTTCCTGCCCGTTGAAATCAAATTTGGAACAAAAGAAGAAAGTGTAGAAGATGGCGAGGACAAGGAGGGCAAAAAGATATATAAATCTGTTACGGTTGATCGCATCATCAATAACACCCAGCCCATCTGGACAAAATCGCCCAATGATTTGAAGGATGAGGACTATCTGAAATTTTACAAAGAACTTTATCCATTCAGTGAAGACCCGCTGTTCTGGATTCATTTGAACGTAGACTATCCCTTCAACCTTACCGGGGTGCTGTACTTCCCGAAAGTGAAGAACGACTTCGAAATCCAAAAGAATAAAATTCAGCTCTACTCACGGCAGGTGTTTATTACTGATGAAGTGAAAGATGTGGTGCCCGATTTCCTCATGCTGCTTCACGGAGTGCTCGATTCACCGGATATTCCCTTGAATGTTTCCCGCAGCTATCTGCAAAGCGATGCCAACGTGAAGAAAATCAGCCAGCACATTACCAAGAAAGTGGCTGACAAGCTGCAGGATTTGTTCAAAAAGGATCGGACGGATTTCGAAAAGAAATGGGACGATATCAACATTTTTGTAAAATACGGAATCATCAGCGATGAGAAATTCTACGACCGCGCCAAGGATTTTTCGCTCCTCAAAAATGTGGACGGAAAGTACTTTACGCTCGATGAGTACAAGGAACAGGTAAAATCAAACCAAACCGACAAAGACAAACAACTGATTTATCTGTACACGTCCGATGCCGGCAAGCAACACGGCTATATTGAAGCCGCCAAAAACAAGGCATACGATGTATTGCTGATGGACGGCATTCTCGACAACCATTTTATCAACACCCTCGAGCAAAAACTGGAAAAAACGCAAATCAAACGCGTTGACAGCGATACGGCCGATAAGCTTATCAATAAAGATGAAAACACCGAAAGCGTGCTTAGTGCCGGGGAGAAAGAACAGGTGAAAGGCATCTTTGAAAAAGCAATCAGCAACACCAGCATGACCGTAGCAGTTGAAGCCATGGCTACCGATGACTTGCCGGTGGTGATTACGATGAGCGAATTCATGCGCAGGATGAAAGACATGGCGAAGATGGGGGGTGGCGGTTACGCCTTTATGGGCAGCATGCCCGATAGCTATACGGTAACGGTAAATGGCAACCACGGCATCGTGCAGAAAATTTTGAAAGCCGAAACCGAAGAACAAAAAACCAAGCTGGCCAAGCAGGCCTATGACCTCGCCTTGCTTTCACAGAATATGCTAACCGGTGCCGACCTGACCAGTTTTATTAAGCGGAGCGTGGAGTTTGTCTCATAAATACTTTCCGGGGCGCTTGAGCAGGACGATCTGACTTGAATTCGATCCTGCAATTTTTGAACTTTCGGTACGTTTAAAAACCGATGAGGCCTAACTTTCATTTCCTTGTCCTTGGAATGGTATTCAGCAGCCCGCTGTTGGCGCAGGATGACCACCCCGACCAGCTATTTACCATTGACACCCCCGTTAGCCTGGAGTTTACCCGCGAAGAGGAAACCATTAACGCCCCTAAAAAAAAGAAGCCCAAAAAGAATGTCTTTTACGGGGTTAAAACAAAAAAAGGATTTGTGCGCAAAGGCGTGGGTGACCGCACAACCTATGAACTCTTTCACTACCTGAAGAAACCTGAGGCTACGCAAACCCTTGTTCGCGATATTTACTATTACGACTTTACGCGAAGGGAGGTGATGCGCACCAGTCGGTTCGATCCGAAAAAAGGGGTACTGGTACACGGGCCCTATCAGAAAATTCAAAATGGCGTAACGCTCGAAACCGGCATTTTTTACAAAGGATTAAAACACGGCCGATGGATGAAGTATTCGCGCGACAGCGTGCTGATTGACAAGGAGAAGTATTTCCGCGGCTGGCCGAAGGAATCGCTCATCAGTTACTGGGATCCGGTGGAGAAAACCAAGCCTAAAGAAATCATCCCGATTGAGTATGGCGAAAAGGAAGGTAACTACTACATGTTTCACGAAAATGGCCAGGTAGCCGTAACCGGAGAATACCACTGGAACCAGCGTGTAGGCGACTGGTATGAATATTATCCCAACGGCCGCAGAAAAAAATTAGTGGCCTACCCCAAAGAACCCTTTGATAAAGACGGAAGGCCCTATATCAAAACCGAGTGGAACGACAAGGGAAAAGAAATCTATCGCAACAACAAAACAAGTTAAAAGCAAAGGCATGCTATGGCCATAAAATTCTTGAGATGGCCATTAATTTATGGCATCTTCAAAATGCACAATCTCGGTTTCTTTTCCCAGCTTCACCGAGATCACATCAAACCGTACATGGCCGTGCCAGTTGGTCGAAAAAATATACTCTTCAGCCGCACTGAAGATCATCCGCGCCTTCTTGGTATCCACAAATGCCTCGGGCTCGCCAAACGCAACAGTAGTCCGGGTTTTGACTTCCACAAAAATCAGCCAGTCGTCCTTGCGGGCAATAATGTCTACCTCGGCCTTTTTATGCCGGAAGTTTTTTGCCACAATCGAAAACCCCTTGTTAACCAGGAAAGCTTCAGCCAGGTCCTCCCCTTTTTTCCCAATAGACATCTTGTTGCTGTCGGCCATAAGCGCTTCGCAATTGGTGCTTATTTATAATACCTTTGCACCGGAAATTACTACTATGTCTACAACCAAAAAATACATTGAAGGCTTTACCCGCCAGTTGGCTGAAGCATTGCGCATGGGCGAATCGCTGGACCTGGTGCGGCCCGGCAGCGATATCCGCAATATCGTAATAGCCGGCATGGGCGGATCAGGCATTGGTGCCAACCTCGTGGACTCGCTGACGTTCGGACGAATTCCCATCCCCATTACCGTGTGCAAGAGCTACAGCATCCCCCAGTTTGTCAGCCCGCATACCTTATTCATTGCCTGCTCCTACAGCGGCAACACCGAAGAAACCATTGCCGCCCTCAACAAGGCCATGCTCAAGCGCTCGCACATTATTGCCATTGCATCGGGCGGAAAACTTCTTGAGATCGCCAAAGAGTACAACTTGTTTTACATTCAGCTGCCGCCAGGTTCTGAAAGTCCACGTGCCATGCTCGCCTATAACATGATTGCCCTGCTTTCGGTGCTGTACCACACCAACCTGATTGGCGCTGCTTTTATCAAAGAAACGGAAAACGCCATCCAGTTTCTGGATCGCGGGGAAAAAGGCATTCAAAGCGAAGCCGAACTGATCGCCAAAAAATTAAAAGGTAAATTGCCGGTGATTTACTGCGACAACCGCCTGCATGCCATGGCGCTCCGGTTTCAGCAGCAACTCAATGAAAATGCCAAGCAATTGGCACATGTGAATACGTTCCCCGAAATGAACCACAACGAAATTGTGGGGTGGCGTTTCCCCGAAAATGTTTTGCCCCTGCTTCAGGTTATTTACATGTATTCCGATCATGACCATGAACGGGTAGAGAAGCGCATGGAAATTTGTCGTGATTTTTTTGAGCGAAAATCCAACCCGATTGTCGATATCATTGGCGAAGGAGCCTCCCTGCTCGAACAATATTATTACCTCATCCACCTTACCGATTGGGTTTCGTATTACCTGGCCAAAGAAAACGGCATTGATCCTGATCCGGTGCAGCCCATCGTGCAATTGAAAGAGGAGTTGGAGAAATCAAAGTGAATTCGATCATCAACCGAAAAACCCAAATCATTCAACTCGGACTTATCGATTACCAAAAAGCCTGGGATTACCAGGATTCGTTGTTCTCTGAAATCCTCAAAACAAAAAAGGAAAACCGTACCCGGCCTGCCCACCAGCAACTTCAAACATCAAATCACCTGATCTTCTGCGAACATCCGCATGTTTTTACGTTGGGCAAAAGCGGTGATGAAACCAACCTGAAAATAAGCAGGGAAGCTCTCCCGTCTGTTCAGGCAGGCTATATACATACCAACCGCGGAGGTGACATTACCTACCACGGTCCCGGGCAGCTGATAGGCTACCCCGTACTTGATCTGGAAAATTTTTTTACTGACATCCACCGGTACATGCGCTCCCTGGAAGAAGCGGTAATCCAAACCTTAGGCGAGTTTGGGATTATGGCCGGCAGGATTCCGGGGCTTACCGGAGTTTGGCTGGATGAACATAACCCCGGTAAGGCCCGAAAAATTTGCGCGCTGGGTGTGAAGACCAGTCGCTGGGTTACGCTTCATGGGTTCGCCCTCAACGTAAACACAAACCTGAAGTATTTCGAGTATATTGTACCGTGTGGTATTCACGACAAAGCCGTTACGTCCATGGCGAATGAACTGCATGCACAACAAAACATGGAGCAGGTAACGTCCGTTTTAAAGGAAAAGCTCAGGCAGGTATTTGAACTGGAGTGGGTATGATGCGCGACATTCACATTCCCGAAGTAAAAAATGTAACGCTGGCAGTAGCTCGTGAAAAGCAACCGGGTGAGCATGACGAATGGAAAGTGTACCTCATCAATAAAAACTCCTTTGCCATTGAAAATACACTGGTAGCCAGCAAGGGCTACGGCCTCAAAGAGGGTGAAGAACAGCACACGTCCACTCTCCGGCATTTTTTAGAAACCGTTCCACCGCAGAGTGCTGCCCTGATTGAGCCGATTGATCCGGCCGTTTTTCATCTGAACAACGAGTACTGGGTTAGTTATTACATTGGGCCTACCCTGTACGACAAACGCTTTGTATTTGTGCCTGAATCCATCTGCGAAGACAATATTATCTTTATCAAAGAAATTCACAGGGAAGGGATCCTGCATTCATGACAACCGAACTGAAAGACATTCTGTTTCTTGATATTGAAACGGTGGCAAGTACCGATAATTTTGCTGCTCTGGATGAACGGCTAAAGGTGCAATGGTCAAGAAAAGCCTCTTTTCTAAAACGCGAAGAAGGAGTAACCGATGAGCAGTTGTTCCACCAGCGAGCCGGCATCTATGCAGAGTTCGGTAAAATCATTTGCATTGCTGTCGGAAAAGTTATCATCACCGAATCGGGCCAACCCGGACTTAAAACAAAAGCGTATTGCGGTCACGATGAACGAACCGTATTATCTGAATTCAAATCCATGCTCGACAGGCTTGATCCTGCCGGCACAAAACTGTGTGCCCACAACGGCAAAGAGTTTGACTTTCCGTACCTGAGCCGCAGGATGCTGGTGAACAGCATACCGCTGCCTGCCCTGCTCAACTTATCAGGCCGAAAATCATGGGAAGTGCCCCACTTCGATACCCTGGAGATGTGGAAATTTGGCGACTACAAACATTACACATCGCTTGATTTGCTTGCCGCGATTTTCAACATACCCTCCAGCAAGAACGGCATGGACGGCAGCCAGGTAAATGCCGTATATTATAAAGAAAAAGACCTGGAACGAATCAAAACCTATTGCATCAGCGATGTGGTTGTTCTCGCCCAATTGTACCTGCGGTTAAAAGGGCAACCGCTGATCAACCAGGAGCATATTCAACAGGCAGGCTGAGTGCATGAGCAAACGAAAAAAATCCAACACAAAAACCAATCCATACGAAGCTAAATTCAGGGAGGCCATTCTCGCATTCCTGCGACAGCACCCGGGACGTGCCTACAGCCTGAAACAGATTGTTAAAAAAATAGGCCTCAAAAAGCGCGATGACATCAAAGCGGCCACATTCACCATTTACGACCTCGATGAAAAAAAGCAAATCAAACAACTGAGCAACGGCACCTACACCAGCACCACGCAGGAGGAAACCCTAACCGGCATTGTCGATCACGTAAGCTCACGCTTTGCCTACGTGGCTGTTGGTGAAGGCCGGCCGGATGTGTTTATCAGAACGCAGGATCTTAAATCAGCCGTAGATGGCGATACCGTCAGCATCGTAATTTTCCCATCGCGCCACGGGCAGCACCCCGAAGGCAAAGTGGTGGAGGTGATCAAGCGAAACCGTACCCGCTTTGTAGGCAAGGTTGAACTCTCAAAAAACTATGCCTTTGTCGTTCCCGATTTCCGGAAAATACACCAGGACTTTTACGTGTTCCCCGAAAACATTAATGGCGCCAAAGCCAACGACAAAGTAATTGTTGAAGTGGTGGATTGGGCCGAAGGTGATCGCAACCCGGTAGGCCGGATTGTTGAAATCCTTGGAAAAGCTGGCGAAAATGAAGCCGAGATCCACTCCATCATGGCAGAGTTTGGTTTGCCGTTCAAGTTCCCGCCACAACTGGAAAAAGAAGCCCGCGCGATTGACGAAGGCATCACTCCGGCTGAAATCAAAAGCCGTTGGGACTTCCGCCCGATACCTACCTTCACCATCGATCCGGAAGACGCCAAAGATTTTGATGATGCCCTTTCCTTTGAACAACTGCCCAATGGCAATTACCGCATTGGCGTGCACATTGCCGATGTAACACACTATGTACGCGACCAATCGAACCTGGAGAAAGAAGCAATGGATCGGGCCACTTCGGTGTACCTGGTTGACCGTACCATTCCCATGCTGCCCGAGCGGCTGTCGAACGAACTCTGTTCGCTGCGGCCGAAAGAAGATAAACTTACATTCTCCGCTGTTTTTGAAATGGATCAGCACGCGCAGATTCACCGTGAGTGGTTCGGCCGGACCGTTATTCATTCCGATTACCGGTTCACTTATGAAGAAGCCCAACTTGTTCTGGAGGGTGGTTCAGGACTTTTTTCTGCAGAGCTCCGTACGTTAAATACCCTTGCGCACAAACTGCGGAAGGAGCGGTTTGCTAAAGGAGCAGTAAACTTTGAAACAACGGAAGTTAAGTTTAAGCTCGATGAAAAAGGCAGGCCGCTTGCGGTGGTGCCAAAAATCAGGAAGGATGCCCATAAGCTGATCGAAGAATTTATGCTGCTGGCCAACAAGCGGGTTGCCACTTTTATTTATACGCAGCGGAAAGGAACCGACAAGAACACCTTTGTGTATCGGATCCATGACTATCCTGATCCGGAAAAAGTTAAAAATTTCGCCTTGTTTGCCCGGCAATTCGGTCATCGCATCAGCGTTGATGAAAAATCAATTTCACGTTCGCTCAACAAACTCATGGATGAAATTGAAGGTAAGCCCGAACAAAATGTGCTGCAGCAAATTGCAGTAAGGGCTATGGCCAAGGCAAAATACAGTACCGACCCGAAAGGGCACTTTGGGCTGGCCTTTGATCATTACACCCATTTCACCTCGCCCATCCGCAGGTATCCGGATATGATGGTGCACCGGCTTCTGCAGCATTACCTTAATGAGGGCAACCCGGTTAACAAAAAAGATTACGAAGAAAAATGTGTGCATTCATCAGAGCGTGAAAAACGGGCTGCCGATGCCGAAAGGGCTTCCATCAAATACAAACAGGTGGAATACATGTCGATGATGGCGGGAGATAAAGTTTATGATGGTTTGATTTCGGGCGTAACCGAGTGGGGCATTTACATAGAACTTATTGAAACCAAATGCGAGGGCATGGTGCGGATGGCTGATATGGACGATGATTACTACGAATACGATGAAAAGAATTTTTGCATTGTCGGCCGGAGGAATGGGAGAATCTATACCCTGGGCGATCAGGTTCGTGCAAAAGTAAAAAAGACGGATATTGACAGGCGGCTGATTGACCTTCTGTTGGTGAAGAGCACGCAGCCACCACCATTCAAAGATCAACCGGCAGGAAGCAAACGAAAAAGATAATTGTGATAGCCACTTGCCACGCCCTTATCGAATCTGAAATCAAAAAACTCCGGTTTGGAATACAACCTGCATCACTATATGATCCCATCCGGTACCTGATGCAGCTTGGCGGAAAACGGCTGCGCCCGCTTTTGGTTTTACTCGCTTATTCCTTGTTCAAAAAGGATATGAAGAAGATTGTTCCCTATGCCGTGGCTGTTGAAGCCTTCCACAACTTCACCCTCATGCACGATGACATCATGGACAATGCTCCGCTGCGCAGGGGAAAAGCCACCGTACACGAAAAGTGGAATGTAAACACCGCCATCCTGGCGGGCGATGTGATGCTCGTGCACGTTTACAACCTGTTTCTATCGCTGCCACCTGAGAAATTAAACCGTGTACTGGCACGGTTTAACCATTGCGCTGCCGAGGTTTGCGAGGGACAGCAGTGGGATATGGAATTTGAAACCATGCACCGTGTTTCCGAAACGCAGTATCTCGAAATGATACGCCAAAAAACAGCGGTGTTGTTGGGATTTAGCCTTGAACTGGGCGGGGTGCTGGCCGGAACCACGCCTGCCAACTGCAAAGCCCTGCGCGAATTCGGCATGAACATCGGCATTGGCTTTCAATTGATGGACGACCTGCTCGATGCCTATGCCGACCCAAAAAAGTTCGGCAAGCAGGTGGGGGGCGACATCATTGCCAATAAGAAAACGTACCTGCTGCTCAAATCGCTTGAGCTTGCCAGCGATCAGCAAAAGAAATCGCTCAAGTACTGGCTGTCAGCGGCTGAGTTTAAGCCGGAAGAAAAGGTTACGGCCGTAAAAAAAATCTGGGATGAACTGGGCATACGCCAGAAAACTGAAAGAAAAATTAATACTTACTTCGACAAAGGTTTCCGGTCGTTGGAAAAAGTGAAAGGAAACAAATCTGCCCGCGAGATACTTAAAAAATTTACTGAGGAGTTAATCATTCGGCAGCATTAGCGCTACTGGTCTTCTTCCGGATCCACGGCCTCCTCATCACAATCGTCCCAGCACTCATAACAGGGTTGTTCAATGGCCCTGTAATTACCCAGCAGGTTGCTTCGCGCCAGCAGCACCGATTCATCGTCATCGTATAGCCACCACTCAGCCAGGTTGTGGTCGTCATCTTCCCACACCATGCGATACGTCTTTGTAACCTGCTCATCCTGATCAAACACTGTTATGGCCCACACTCCGGGCACATCACTTTCGGCAAACGAGCGGATGATGGCAAAGGAGGCATCCTGCCCCCAGCCGATTACCAGCGTATCGCCCATGATTTGGAGAGACATGTTATCCGCATCGCACGGACGGAAAACCACCCACTGGCCATCAGACCATTTGGTCAGGCGCTCCCATTCACCCTGCAATTCGGTTAGGAGCGATTTCGTCTCTGCTTGTTCTTGCTTCTTCCCTGCTGGCGAGCAGGCCCCAACAAAAACCAGCAGAGCAGCGATCCATTTCATCATAGTTAAAATTACGACTTTATAACGATTCGGGTAAATGCCGCTCCCAGAATGTGGCGTGCATATTTTCTTTCTGCCAGTTCGCGCGACTTTTGTTGATGGTCTGCCAGCATTGCCCGGTTTCCAACAAACGGCTTTATCTTCCTGATAAAGTCACCAGGCCCGGCAGGATCTGCCGCAATGCCGCATGGCGCGTCTTCAACCTCATCTTTCATCCAGCCCCCGGTGTTCACTACAATCAGCTTACCTGCCGCAAGGCCATCAAAATATTTGTTGGGGGAGCCGGTTTCCAAAACCGGCATCGGCCGGTAACAAATCATCACCGCATCAGTTACGCTCAGCACCTTGCGCACACCATCACGGTTTTGATGAGGAATGAATTGGATGTTTTTCAATTGCCGATCCGTAGCCTGTTTCTTCAGTGTATCCAATCTTGCGCCTTCACCACATAATAAGAAATGGACGGGAAGTTGCTCTCTCATTGCTTCTGCTGCACAGGCAATAACAAACTCAAGCCCGTTAGCAAGGCCCATCGTGCCGATGTAGGAAACAACAAATTTCCCTGAGGTACCAAAGTGTTTCTCCAACGCAGCATTTTTTGGTTCGGGTTTGAAAAAATCTGTGTCGGCCATATTGGGAACAACATGCACCGTAAGCGATGGAAAACGCTGGAGGATGTTTTGACGGATTGCCCCTGAAAGAGCCACCACGGCCGTAGCCCGTTCATAAATGGAAGCTTCCAGGCGATACAGTATTTTTTTTAACAATCCATTGCGAATGATGCCGAGCTGAATAGGTGCTTCGGGCCACAGGTCGCCTACCTCAAAATAATACGGAATGCCATACCGACAACGGATCCAGATGGCTGCAAGCCCGGTGGTGAGGGGCGCTGAGATGGCATAGCAGCAGTCGGCCTGTCGAAACTGCCCGGCTTTTTTTACAATGCGGTAAACAAACTGACTGAAGGAAAGAATCCGTTTAAAAAATCCGAAGTGGTTCCGGTAAGCCACAGGCAGGTAATGGATAGCCATGCCCTCATCCTGCTCGGTTGTTTCTGTGCCATGGTTATGGGTAGTGATAACCGTTACGGAATGGCCTGCTTCCAGCAGGGCACGGCCGAGGTAGTAGGAACGGAGCGATCCCCCGCGCTCGGGTGTATTAAAGAACTGATGCAGTATGAGAATTCTCACACCACAAAGAAATGCAAATAATCAGTCGGGTATGTCAGTTACTCATACCTTATCGGAGTTCCCGCTTTCGAATAATTCAGAATGGAGTTTACGGTTTTCTTCGATGGTTCCAGTGCCGCACCGTCCAACTCGCTTTTGGTGGCTGCAAGGGAGGCGTATTGCTGGCGTAATTCACTGTCGCAAAGCAGGGCCTGGTTAATCTGGCGTTCCTCCTCCTCCGTGGTCTCGCGGTATAAATACCTGATCAGGTCGTTCTGGGTAAAGGTCTTTGTCATAGGCATTATGGGTTTTTATCATTTTCTTTCTCAGGTTAATGAGGGCGTAGCGCATGCGGCCCAGGGCGGTGTTAATGCTCACCCCGGTGCGGCCGGCTATCTCCTGAAAACTCATCTTCAGGTAATGGCGCATAATCAGCACCTGCTTTTGTTCAACGGGTAACTCCTTGATGTAACTCCTCAGCCGGCTGCGGTTATCGTGCAAAATCTGTTTGGTCTCATACGATTCATCGGCAAAATCCATGGAGTTCATCAGGCGGCTGCCGTCTTCCAGCACAATTTCGGGATATCGCTTTTCCTTCCTGAAATGGTCAATGGCCAGGTTGTGCGCAATGCGGCTGATCCACGGCAGAAATTTACCTTCTTCGTTATAGCGGCCTTCGCGTATGGTGTTAATGGCCTTGATGAACGTATCCTGCAATAAATCCTCAGCCACATACCGGTCTTTTACAATCAGGTAAATGGCGGTGTACAATCTCGACTTGTGGCGTTGAAGCAGCATAGCAAAAGCCCCTTCGTTACCTTGTTGATAGCGCGACAGCAACTCGCTGTCGGTGCATTTGTTCTCGATCATTCTGTCTCACATTTAGGTAACGTAGACGTACTGCTCGATATTGTAGGGGTTTTGGTTAATAATGGAGTTGAAAAGATAACCAGTTTCCGATTCAGCGCAAAAAAATCTTTAAAATTCTTGCCTGATTGGCGTTTTATTTTGGTATTTGTTCCCGATTTTTTGAGTTTGTAACCCCTATGGCCGTAAGTAAAAAGCGCCTGATCAAGAGCCTTGAAACCTTAAGCGATGACCTGAGAGAATTGCTGAAGAGGCAATACCCCAACGGATACGAAGCCAGCATTACCCGCATATCGAATGCTAAAAAAGAGCCGATTTTTGTTTTTCCGCTGGAAACGGAGGATGCTACCTATTTGGTAAAAATTCCCATTACGAAAAACAGCGAAGGCGAATACGAAATGGAGCCCACCACCCCCCAGGAATTTGATAATTCCGGGGACGATGACGATGATTTCTCATCGGATGATGAATTTTCGGCCGGTGAGGAGGCCGATTCGTTTGATGGCGAAGGAGGTACGCGTAAAAGCACGAGCGAAGCCAGCTACGATCCCGATTTTGATAATTAAATCAGAATAAAATTTTGTTGCGATCACCTGCCATCCAACCTGGTGGCGCTTTCGTTACTTCCTGATTCCCGAAACCGGTTATATTGCCCCGTGACCTCTCCCACCACACGCCCCGACTCCTATCTTGACGCACTCGATCCCAGGGAATTCATCATCATAAAACGGGCACGGGTTAACAACCTGAAAAACCTGAGTGTTGCCATCCCCCGGAACAAATTAGTGGTCATCACAGGCTTGTCAGGATCAGGAAAATCCTCTCTGGCCTTCGATACCCTGTTTGCCGAAGGACAGCGCATGTATGTCGAAAGCCTGAGCGCTTACGCCCGCCAGTTCCTGGGCCGCATGGAAAAACCGGATGTGGATTACATCCGGGGTGTTGCCCCTGCCATTGCCATTGAGCAGAAAGTAAATACCCGAAACCCCCGGTCTACTGTTGGCACAACCACTGAAGTTTATGATTATTTGAAACTTTTTTTCGCCCGGGTAGGCAAAACATATTCACCCGTAAGCGGTAAGGAAGTAAAGCGTGACACCGTAACCGATGTAGTGAATGAAATCAACAAACTTCCGGAAGGCACCCGCATTATGGTGGCCAGCCCACTGGCGATAAAGAAGGGCAGAAAAATACAGGATGAATTAAACCTGCTGTTGAGCAAGGGCTTTGCCCGGATACTGATCAATGGCGAACCAAAATTCATTGAAGAACTGCTCGGGGAAAAGAAAAAAACTTTAGCAAAGGATTTACAGATCGAAATCCTGATCGACCGTGCTACCGTAAATCAGAATGATGAGGATACGGTATTCCGGCTATCCGACTCGGTTCAAACTGCCTTTTATGAGGGACGTGACGAGTGTATTATCTACGCAGAAGGCAGAAAGCCTTTGCGCTTCTCCGACCGCTTTGAACTGGACGGAATAAAATTCACCGAACCCTCCGTTAACTTCTTCAGCTTCAACAATCCGTATGGCGCATGCCGCACCTGTGAAGGGTTTGGCAAAATTCTGGGTATTGATGAAGACCTTGTCATCCCCGACAAATCCCTGTCGGTGTACGAAGGAGCCATTGCCCCCTGGCGCAGCGAGGCCATGAGCGCATGGCTTAAACCTCTTTTGAAAAACGGTATCAAATTCAACTTTCCCATTCATCGTCCCTATCATGAACTGACCGGCCATGAACGGGATTTGCTGTGGACGGGCAATCAATACTTCGATGGAATAAACGATTTTTTCAAATACGTGGAATCAAAGCTCCACAAAATCCAGTACCGGGTAATGCTGTCGCGCTACCGTGGAAGAACTACCTGTCCCGATTGCAAAGGCACACGACTTCGCAAAGATGCCCAGTACGTTAAAATCGCAGATACCTCCATCACCAACCTGGTGCTGATGCCTGTTGAAGACGTGCTCGTTTTTTTCAACCAACTAAACCTTGCCGATTTTGAGCGCAAGGTTGCCGATCGGATTCTTACCGAAATCAAAACCCGGCTTGAATACCTGGTGAAAGTCGGGCTGGGTTACCTTACTCTTAACCGGTTAACCTCTACCCTCTCCGGTGGCGAGTACCAGCGCATTAAACTGGCCACCTCGCTGGGCAGTGCCCTGGTGGGTTCGATGTACATTCTTGATGAGCCCAGTATCGGGTTGCACCCAAAGGACACCGCCCGCATGGTTGACGTGCTGAAATCACTTCGCAATTTAGGCAACACCGTAATCGTAGTTGAGCACGAGGAGGAAATCATGCGCGCAGCAGATCAGATCATTGACATTGGCCCCGATGCCGGTGCCCATGGAGGGCACCTTGTATTCCAGGGCGCGATAAAAGACCTGAACGGAAAATCCGTTTCGCATACAACCGACTACCTCACCGGGAAAGACAAAATACCAATTCCAACGAAACGAAGAAAATGGAAAGACTCCATTACCCTGGTAGGAGCACGCGAGAACAACCTGAAAAATTTAACGGTGAAGTTTCCGCTGGGTGTGCTCACGGTAGTAACGGGTGTAAGTGGCTCTGGCAAATCAACCCTGGTCAAGAAAATACTTTACCCGGCTATTGGACGGTTAAACGGATCGGTTGCTGAAACACCCGGCAGGTACGACCGGCCGGAAGGCGACATAGCGCGAATCACCCAGGTCGAATTTGTTGACCAGAACCCGATCGGCAAGTCGTCACGTTCCAACCCCATCTCGTATGTAAAAGCCTATGATGCCATCCGGCAACTCTATTCTGAACAACCGTTGTCCAGACAACGTGGGTATAAACCTTCGCACTTCTCCTTTAATGTAGAAGGCGGCCGGTGCGAAACCTGCGAAGGCGAAGGTGAAATAAAGGTGGAGATGCAGTTCATGGCCGATATTTTTCTGAAGTGCGAGAGTTGCCAGGGCAAGCGGTTCAAACAGGAAATTCTGGAGGTGGAGTATAACGGAAAGAACATTGCCGATGTGCTGGCCATGACGGTGGAGGAAGGCCTGGAATTTTTTAAGGACAAACGATCGATCCACGAAAAAATCCAACCCCTGTTTGATGTGGGCATGGGATATGTCAAACTGGGGCAGTCCTCCAACACGCTCAGCGGTGGCGAGGCCCAGCGGGTGAAGCTGGCCTCCTTCCTCGGAAAAAATTCGCCCGATGGACACATCCTCTTCATCTTTGATGAGCCCACCACCGGTTTGCACTTTCATGACATTTCTAAATTATTGAAAGCCATCAATGCGTTGGTTGACCAGGGCCATACGGTAATTGTGATTGAACACAACCTGGAGGTAATAAAATGTGCCGACTGGATTATTGACCTGGGCCCGGAGGGCGGAGAAAAGAAAGGCGGTAATTTGCTGTTTGCCGGCACACCGGAAGAGATGGTGAAGCAGTGTAACAGTTACACGGCTACTCATTTGAAATCAAAACTAAAGAAGTGAGTTGACGAGCGTTTATTCTCATATTTCGCGCAAACTGATGTTTTCTCTAAACAGTCCATTGATGTTGACTGGCACTAACATAGCGATCCTTTTAGTCCTCTCCTTATCACACTTGAAATTTGATTTCGGTTCACATTGCAAGCAGCAATGGAAGAAGGGCTGTCCAGACAAGTCTTTTTCAGTTATTTTTGTAGTTCATAATTTTTTGTTTTAACAGCCTTCCGGTTTTCTAATAAAAAGAAAGCGAATATGAAATTGCAAGGTGGGGCATTGTCCGTTAAATTCGGGAACAGATTGCATCAATCCGATATGAAACGCATAATTGTAAAGCGGCTGGTTCACCGGGGCGAAAATTGCCTTGGTTTATACTTTGAACGGGACGAAGGGTTGGCAGGCATGGTGAAAAAAATTCTTGACTTCAAATTCAGTTATTCTGTTAAAACGGATATTCAGAATTGTAAATGTTTTTTTATAAAGGTTGAATCTAACTATAGTGTATGAAGAAATTAGCCGCTAGCCTCATATCATTTATCATTTGTTATGGAACATTTGCGCAAAACATTTTCAACCACGAACAAGATGGGTTAGTTTTTAGAATTGCGCCTAACGCAACGGTAGAAGATGTTGACCCCCGAGGTGTAGGGCGCTGGCCTATGGTTACTATGAATTTAATAACCATGATGCCTAATCCTGGTGACGGATTCAGGTACAAAGGAAAGTTCTATGACCGGAATGCCTTTGGCGGAGAAGTTTGGAATGCCATCAGTGCCATTCAGGTTACGAGTGTCCGGATGGATGTAATTGTTGAGTACGGTAATGGAAAAACAACAAAAATCTATGGCAATTGGCAAATGGGAACAAGAGAAGGAAATTCTGTCATTAATACTGAAAGAGGATTTAATAGCAGGATTACAGGATACCGAATTGAGCGGGTTATATACAGCGGCCTTTCAGCATTAAAAGCTAAAATAGATGAACTAGAACGAAGAGAGGCTCAGCAGAAACAACAAGCTGATAATTTTGCAAATAAACCCCCACAAAATCAACCGCAACAAAACAACATTTATAATAGTGGCAACCAGCCTATCAATAAGCAAAATGTGCAACAACTGCAGATGTCGAAAGACCAACAACAGGTTTATTATCAACAACAACTACAAGATTACCAGCAAAAACTGCGCGAGCTGGAATACAGAAAACAGCAGGCATTCGATAATCTTACCAACACATTGGTAAATGTTGGTTCCACCATTTACAATGACATTCAGCGAAACAAAGAAGAAAAAAGAAGAAGGGAAGAATTAGCAGCACTGCAAGAAGAACAACGAAGAATGGAGTTGGAGTTGAAGAAACAAGCAAAAGAAGCGCGGCATCAGGGAAGACTTAACATTATCAATACATTTCGGGAGGGACAGTTTCCTACCTCCTCAACAAAAGTTAATGGTAATGAGCTTGGCTATTTCTTTTACGCCTACAACCCTAACGATGATCTTTCAGGCGACCAATTGAGTTTTTTTGTTTCCAATGCATTTACTATCAACAAACAAGCCGATGGTTCATGGCCACTAAAAAGAATTGTGTTTGATGAAATAAGCAAACTCGTTCCGCAACCGGTTATTCTGCATGGTTACTATGGTTCACTTGAAGAAGCCGCTGAAATGAGGGCTTCTTTTGTACAACTTTTAACGGAAAGAGAAGTACAAATTCAAAACATAAACTATACCCGCAAAAAATCAACTGCAGGTTCCGGATCTGGCAACGGAACTAATGACTTCTGGGGAAACACCACTCAAGCAGCAAATTCAACAACTGATTTTTGGGGAAACGAGATAAAGTCTGGAAATGCTCAAGAAGGAAAACAAAAGACTGAAACCAAAGCTAGCGAATCCGACACTGACTTCTGGGGAAATGAGAAGTCAAGCTCTTCAACAATAAAATCCACACCCGTCATTTCGGCTACTTCCACAAAAAAAGAAATCAAGACAGATTTTTGGGGCAACCCTGTAAGCGATGAAATCAGCCCTGAACTTGATGGGAAAATTGTCTTCGTAGAAAATTTTAATGACAACAGTCGTAACTGGTTAGTTGAGAACTCCGAAAACACCTCGCGTCAGGTTAGCCAAGGTGCTTACCGAATAACCACCCGGCAAGGTTCAGCAACGGCCATTCGCCCAATGCCTACCAGCGCATCATCTAACTATTTGTTTGAATTGGTAGTTACCCGACTTAGCGGTTCAAACGCATGGCACGGAATAGTATTAAGTTTTGAAGCCAATGGCGAGCAAGATTACATACTGTTTGGGTTAGACGAAAACGGATATGCAGGAGCCTACCGATTAAAAGATGCGTCTTTCATCATTCCTAAAGTGAAGAAACCAAAGATAAATTTGAACAACACCTCCAATACAATAATGGTAAAAAAATTGGCAGACAATTATTTGCTTTTTGTTAATGATGAGCCGATTGGATCATGCAGGCTCACCAATTCCTTAAGCGAGTATCACGGATTTGCCATCAGCGGTGAAAAAAACACAGAGCTAAAAGTAGCCGTTGACAATTTTAAAATTTCACTAACCCGTTAATAAACTTCCATTCATTATGTATCGTAAATGGTTCACAATCATCATCACTTTGTTTCTGATTCATACTAACCTGATGGCACAGGAGGCATTGGCCAAGTTGCGCTACCAAGAAGCAGAGGAAGCTTTTAATGCTGGTGATTTTTCGCTCACCCTGAAAAAGCTGGATGAGGTGGTCGGTATTCTCAAAGATGAAAACCCGCGCACATTGTACTTGCGCATACAGGCACAGAAAGCCATGCTGCCGGCAGACCCTTGCCAGAATGAAGAGGTGGCCATTCAGCTTATGAACAGCTGTAAACTTTATGTAAGCCGCTACGAGAAAGTAGAAGCCCTGCAGGATAATGCTATTGATGTATATAAAATCATGGACGCCTCCGGTGTAACACCTACTACAGCTGCGGAGAGAACTGCTTACGAAGAAATTAAGAAACAATGGGCCTCACTGGATTATACTAGCCTCCGAAAACTTTACGAAGCACATACGGCTAAATACAGTTCTTGTTTAACACGTAACGCTGCCCATGAGCTAAACCTTCTAAAGCTTTCAGAAAAATACAATGCTATTCTTACTGCTGGAGAGCGAGCAACGGACAATATGTTGCTGGAGTATCTCAACCAGGAGATTGAATGTAAACGATTTTTTGGTAAAACAGATTTTACAACAAACTACAAAACGATTTATTCTATGTTGGCAAAAAGCGAGAATAATGTTCTCCAGCAAACAACTAACGATACGTTTATACTCATCCTCGTAGACAACTTCACATTCGAGTCCAAAAAATTAAAAATCATGCAACAAGGATTTAACAATTATCCAGATTTATCCACGCTTGATATCATTAATAATTTTTCTACTCTCTGCCCTTCCGGCTGGCGAGTACCTTACGCGGCTGAGCTAATAGGTTACTTCAATTCGCTAACTGATGATTTAAAAAAGAAGCGTTTTTTCGAAAACTCAGTTGTTGAGCCTTTTGGAGATCGAACAAGAATACAATCTCCACATTATATCACAAAAGCATCTGATAATTTTCATAAAATTGATATGCTATTCTTGGTTGGTTTCGACCTGTTCCCAACTAATACTCCATACGACAAGAATTTTAAAAAGAATCGAGATTACAGCATGATCATGGGGCCCTGGAATAGTGGGAGTTTTCATCAGGTTGCATCAAAAAAATTCCAGATTAATAGCCTTTCGGAATTGAATTCCTTAGACTGGGCAAAGGATAGATTGAAAACTCTGGATGAGGAATATTTCAAAATAAAGGATAAAGAAAAACGCCCTCTATGCACATGTATATTTGATGGGGAGCCCAATCAACAATAAAAATTATTTGAATAATGAAAGCTATTGTTCGCCTCACTTTCATTGCATTAACCCTTTCAATTTCACCCTCCCTTTACGCGCAAGAGGCCCTTGCAAAGCTTCGTTATCAAGAAGCAGAAGAGGCCTTCAATGCTGGTGATTTTTCTTTAACACTGAAAAAACTGGATGAGGTGGTCGGTATTCTCAAAGATGAAAACCCGCGCACATTGTACTTGCGCATACAGGCACAGAAAGCCATGCTGCCGGCAGACCCTTGCCAGAATGAAGAGGTGGCCATTCAGCTTATGAACAGCTGTAAACTTTATGTAAGCCGCTACGAGAAAGTAGAAGCCCTGCAGGATAATGCTATTGATGTATATAAAATCATGGACGCCTCCGGTGTAACACCTACTACAGCTGCGGAGAGAACTGCTTACGAAGAAATTAAGAAACAATGGGCCTCACTGGATTATACTAGCCTCCGAAAACTTTACGAAGCACATACGGCTGCATACAATTCATGCTTTACGCGCAATGCTGCACGTGAATTAACCCTTCTAAAAAAGCTCTCGGAAAAAAACAATGCTATTCTTACTGCTGGTGAGCGAGCAACTGACGATATGTTGTTGGATTACCTCAACCAGGAGATTGAATGTAAGCGGTATTTTGGTAAATCCGAATTCACTGCCAACTACAAAACGATTTATTCCTCGTTAAGAAAAAGTGAAGAAAATGTTACGCAGGCAGCCCCTGAAGAAGTGCTTACGCTAATTCCGGTAGACCAGTTCACATACGGAACTCAAAAACTAAGAATTATGCAAGATCCCTTTAATGATTATCCGTATTCTCTTGCTCAAATAGAAGAGGCCCCGAACAAACTGTGCCCCAATGGCTGGCGACTCCCATTTGAAGATGAATTGAGGGCGTACTTTAATTCTTTGCCTGAAGATCTAAAACAAAGCCGTTTTGGATTAATAAAAGATTATTTTAAAGAATACTCAGATTTTATATTTCAACTTGAAAAAAATAATTATGGTTTTGGTGTACTTGAAATTACTAAAATAACTCATAATTATCATCCGGCTTATAATAAAAACAATTATTTGAGATGGACCATTTTAAAAAATTATGTAGTAAACCCTTTAGTATATAAAGGTTCTGGGAAATGGCAACAAAAATCCTTTGATGAAGATCCTTCAAAACCATTTTGTAAATGCATCTACAATGAGGGTCAACTTTAAATTTTAATAACATGCTTCGTATTTGTTTTATTCTAGTAGCTCTCTCTTTTTCTACAACTCTTTACGCGCAAGAGGCCCTTGCAAAGCTTCGTTATCAGGAAGCAGAAGAAGCTTTTAATGCAGGTAATTTTTCACTCACGCTGAAAAAACTGGATGAGGTGGTTGGCATTCTTAAAGATGAAAATCCGCGCACATTGTACTTGCGCATACAGGCACAGAAAGCCATGCTGCCGGCAGACCCTTGCCAGAATGAAGAGGTGGCCATTCAGCTTATGAACAGCTGTAAACTTTATGTAAGCCGCTACGAGAAAGTAGAAGCCCTGCAGGATAATGCTATTGATGTATATAAAATCATGGACGCCTCCGGTGTAACACCTACTACAGCTGCGGAGAGAACTGCTTACGAAGAAATTAAGAAACAATGGGCCTCACTGGATTATACTAGCCTCCGAAAACTTTACGAAGCACATACGGCTGCATACAATTCATGCTTTACGCGCAATGCTGCACGTGAATTAACCCTTCTAAAAAAGCTCTCGGAAAAAAACAATGCTATTATAACTGCGGGAGGACAAGCCTCAGTAAACCTGTTACTGGATTACCTTAACCTGGAATTAGAGTGCAAACAGTATTTCGGTAAAGCAGAATATACAAACAACTATAATAACATTTATTCAAGCCTTACAAAAAATGAAGAAAACATTTTACAGCATTCTGCTAATGGCAAGCTTATCCTTATTCCCGTTGACGAATTCACCTATGGGGCGCAAAAATTAAAAATCATGCAGCAAGGGTTTAATGATTATCCTGACTATTCCACGCTCGAAATAATTGACAACTTTTCTACACTGTGCCCTTCCGGCCTTAGAGTTCCTTATGAGGCTGAGCTGAAAGCTTACTTTGAATCTCTACCTGATGATAGGAAAAAGGCTAAATTCTTTAATGCGAGCGTGCCATCCTCTCTTGCAGGTCGAACATACCGAACTTCTCCGCTTTTCATTGCTCGGCCTTCAAACGATATAATCGATGATTTGTGCCTGATATATTTTAGTTTTTCTACCAACAATAAACCGGGCAGTAAAGATTATTTAGGATGGGCAACAATTGTTCAGTATCAACTCTCTTATGCAAAAACAAGGTCTCAAATTAAAAGCCCTTCTGATCTGAAAAAGCACACAGCGACTGTTCAATATATGGATAATACTTTCTTTAAAATATCTGATGAAACAAAACGTCCATCATGCCTTTGTGTTTTAGAGGAGTCTTCAAATTAATAACTATTCTATTTAAAAACATCAAACTCATATGCTTCGTATTTGTTTCATTCTTCTAGCCTTTACAATTTCACAATCTCTTTACGCACAAGAAGCCCTTGCTAAACTGCGCTATCAAGAAGCGGAAGAAGCCTTTAATGCGGGTAATTTTTCTTTAACTCTGAAAAAACTAGATGATGTAGTTGGTATTCTCAAAGATGAAAACCCGCGCACATTATACCTGCGCATACAGGCACAGTAACCTGTCAAAATTCTCAGCCATTTACCTAAATAAATTTTACGTATAATAACATGAAACTAAAAAATTACACGACAAAAAAGTAAACTGGATTCGAATATTGGGACTGGTACTTAAAGCCCTTGAAGATAAAGGGGAACTGGATAATACCATTGTGGTGTTCACCAGCGATCATGGTTATTGGTATGGAGAACATTGCCTTGATTTAGAACGAAGGCTTGCTTATGAAGAATCGATCCGCATTCCAATGCTTATCAGGTTTCCACCTTTAATAAAAGCCGGAACGAAGCCCGAACAATTGGTATTGAGTATCGACCTTGCTTCAACGCTGCTTGAAATGGTAGGCGAAACTCCGGGTGATCACCTTCAGGGCAAATCCTGGGTGCCGATTTTTAAAGAAAACGTTACTGCGTGGCGGAGTTCGTTTCTTGTTGAATATTATAGCGACTCGGTTTTTCCACGAATAGCAAACATGGGGTACAAGGCAGTCCGAAACGATCGGTATAAATACATACACTATGTAGATTTGGATGGAATGAATGAACTTTATGACCTTACAAACGATCCCTATGAACTTCAAAACTTAATTGAAAGTCCGGATTATACTACCACGCTCAAAAAGATGAAAAAGGAGTTGAACCGGTTGTTACGACAGAGTGGTGCCGGCAGGTTAAACTAACACACGTAATTTAAGTGCGAAGCATCGGGAACGCAGGTCAGGTTAGATAAACGTAATACCCGAGAGCAAAACGCAGTCATGGATCGGTTGGCCACAGCGCCTCCGTCCGTAAACGAACGCCACCGTTCGATACAGCACAATGACTGCTACAAAAAAATCCCGCTATTTTCATGAAATGCATTTTTTGAAATCTGGCACCATCGTTGACATTCCAGGGTTTCAAAGTTTGCCTATGCTGCTAAACAACCTGAAAATCTCCTTTCGCCATTTGGTTAAAAACCGGAGCTTTACCTTTATTACGGTGTCCGGCCTAACCCTGGGCTTTACCTGTTTTATCTTGGTGGCCCTTTACCTGCATGATGAGTTAACGTTTGATACGTTCCACGCTGATGCAAACCGCATCGTGCGTGTTATGCAGCACCAGCAGCAGGAAGACGGCTCCATTCGCAACATCGCACAGGTGTCACCGGTGGTGGGGGCGGAAGCGGACACCCAGTTTGAAGAAGTGGAGGCAAGTTGCCGGATGACGGCCTTCGGTCGTATAACGCTGGGTAACGACCCGACTACACGCAATTATGAACGCACCTGGTCGGTAAGCGATAACTACTTTCAGTTTTTCAACTTCCCGTTGCTTGAAGGCGATCCGGCCACTGCGCTAAAAACACCCGATGGAATTGTGATCTCCGAATCAATCGGTAAAAGATACTTTGGCACTGGCCCATATCTCGGCAAACAAATCTGGTCTTCACTGAGGCGGAATGGCGAACAGGTTATGCTTACGGTAACCGGTGTGATGAAAGACCTCCCACGCAATTCTCACATTCAGCTGGAAATTCTGTTTTCAGAAGCCACATGGCCCTCGATGTTCCGGTGGTATAATGAGTATATAACCACCGATTGGGAAAGCAATGAGTACGTAACTTACCTGAAGCTGCAACCCGGCACAGAACCATCGGCCCTGGCCGGCAAAATGGTTGACCTGGTTAAGAAAAATTTTCCGGCCGACAAAGAGTTTAAAAGCACGTTTACGTTACAGCCCCTTACCGATCTTCATTTCTATACCGACAATGCGCAGGATAATGAGTTGAACGCCAACAGCATCAAGCCGTTTTACCTGTATATGTTTGCAGCCGTGGGCGCACTGCTGTTGCTCATTGCCTGCCTCAACTATATGAACCTGAGCACTGCCGCAGCCTTTAAGCGCACCCGCGAAATGGGAACCCGAAAAACACTCGGTGCTGGAAAAAGCCAACTCATCCGACAGTTTTTAACCGACTCGGTGTTGCTTTCATTTTTCGCATTGTTAGCGGCTTTGGTATTGGTGGAAATGTTGCTCCCGTCAATCAACGCATTTACCAACAAGGAAATGACACTGACTACCCTGCCTCTTTCGTGGATGCTGGCAACCGTGGCCATTATGTTGCTGGCCGGTTTGCTTTCAGCGATTTACCCTGCCTTTGTGGTAACACGCGTGGCGGCCGTAGAGGCCCTGAAGAAAGAAATCAAAATTGCCAACCGGAGTGTGCCCGTGCGTAAGATGCTGCTCGTTGCACAGTTTACCATCTCCATTATCATGATCGCCTGCACGCTGGTCATTTATGAGCAACTTACCTACCTGCGTCAAAAGGATTTGGGCTTCAATCAGGAAAATTTATTGGTAATTGATATTAACAGTGCCCGGCTGCGCAGGAATTTTGAAATGGTGAAAGCAGAATTCAGCCAGCCGGCCGAGGTACAAAGCATTTCCGTTTCCACCCGCGTGCCGGGCGAGTGGAAGAGCTTTCCGGTAGCCACTGTGCAAACTGCATCCAGTCCGCAAGGCCGCGAAATGATTTTTGTCGGCATCGACAAGGACTTTTTAAAAACCTATGACATTAAATTGCTGGAAGGCAGGACGATTGAAGACCCACGTGCAGACAGCTTAAAAATTGTTCTCACGCAATTGGCCGTTGAACAGCTGGGGTTAACAAACCCGGTAGGACAGATGCTCGAAATTCCGGCAACGCGTACAGGCGGCAGCAACGAACCACTCGATCAGCCATTCCGTGTTGAAGTGATTGGCGTGGTGGAAAATTTTCATTTTGAATCGCTGCGCACGGAAATGATGCCTGTAATTTTTGGTGCACCGAACACGGTTATCCAGCGTATTGACTATTACACACTGCGCATCAAAACCAACGATTGGGAACAAACGCTGGCAAGGTTAAAGGAGATCAATACCAAAGTTGACCCCGACAGCCCCCTTGAGTACACCTTTCTCGAGAGCCGGTTTGAGGAAATGTACCGGGCCGATGCACAGCGCGGACAAATCTTTATGGCCCTTTCAGTAATCGTAGTGCTTATTGCCTGCATGGGTTTGTTTGCGTTGGTGAGTTATTCGGTTGAAAGCCGGACAAAAGAAATCGGTGTGCGTAAAGTACTGGGTGCATCCGCAGGCAGTATAGTGGGGATGGTATCGAAAGAATTTTTGATGCTGGTGCTATTGGCCTGCCTGGTAGCCGGACCGGTGTCCTACTTTTTTATGAATGAATGGCTCCGTGATTTTGCATATCGTATTTCGCTGGGAGCAGGCTCATTCATTGCTGCCGGACTATTGGCAGCCCTTATTGCCTTCATAACGATAAGCCTGCGAACGGTAAAAGCTGCCAACGAGAACCCGGTGAAGGCCTTGCGAAGCGAGTAGCTACAAACCTGACAGAACAATATAAGTTGACACAGCGTTACCCCGCCTTCCGCACAAGTTCCAACGCCTTGTCCAACTCCTGTTCGCTGTTGTAAATGTGCGTACAGTGGCGCACACCAAACGCATCGCCCTGCGAGCGCGGCCGCATGCGTGCCTTGTTCCAGAAAGCCTCCTGTAATTGCGCACCTGTAAGGCCGAGCACATTGTACACTGTAATGCCGGCACACAGGGATTCATCGGCCGGTGAGAAGATTTTTACCTTCGGCATTTTGCGTAAGCCATCGCGCAGGTAGCCGCCCAGGTGTTTGATGCGGTCATACACACGCTGCGGACCGATCTCGTTGTGAAAATCAATGGCCGCATCCATGCCCAGCATCACTGAATAGTTGCCTGTGCCGCGTTGTGTAAACCGGAAGCCCGCATCATCGGGGTTATTCCATTGGTAGCTGCTCACCGTGGTCCACAGGGTTTTAAGAACTTCCGGCCGCACCCACATAAAGCCGGTGCCGGGCGGTGCGCCCATCCACTTATGGAAGCAGCCCACATAGGCATCGCACCCGATGTCGGTAACATCCACCTTAATCTGCCCGATGGTTTGGGCTCCATCCAGCACGGTAAGGATGCCACGGGCGCGCGCTTCGGCACAGATTTCCTTCACAGGAAGGATGGCCCCGCTGCCGGTGATCATGTGTGAGAGCATGAGCACTTTCGTTTCGGCCTTCAGCGCCTTGCGGATGATGTCAAGCACTTCATCGCTTTTGCGGATGGGTTTGGGCAGTTCCACCTCGCGGTATTTTAAACCTTCGCGTTTCTCGCGCACGATCCATGAACTGCGCCCTCCGCCATGCTCCTGGTTGCTGGTAAGCACTTCATCGCCCGGTTTCAGGTCAAGGCCCATGGCAATGTAACTCATGGCACTGGTTACGTTGTCGGTCAGGGCGATACTGGCGGCATCGGCATGGATGAGAGTACCTATTTTCCTTCGCAGGTCCGGCATCGGGTAATACCCGCTGATCCATCCGATGTCGATTTTATAATCCCAGTCTGCGATATCGGCAGCCAGCATATGAATATGGTCCACCATGCGCTTCACGACCATCTTCGGCATGGCGCCCACGGTACCGGTGTTGAAAAACACTTTGTCTGCAGCAAGGCTGAACTGGTCTCGGATTTTTTTCCAGTAGTCCGGATCATCAGGTGCGGGCAGCGGCTCCACTCCGGCCGATGCACTTATGGCACTGAACACCGGTGCGGCCAGCGGAGCGAGGGCCAGCGATTTCAGAATTTTTCTGCGGGTGTTCATGGTCACTCCACTTCAACAATCATCTCCACCTCTACGGCAATGTTGGAAGGCAGCGAAACCATACCTACTGCCGAGCGGGCATGCATGCCTTTGGGACCAAACACAGCCACCATCAAATCGGAAAACCCGTTGATCACTTTCGGCTGATCGGTAAAGGTGTCGGTGCAGTTCACCATGCCCAGCACTTTTACGATGCGCTTCACTTTCTTCAGGTCGCCAATCTCGGCCTTTAAGGTAGAAAGCATGGCGATGCCCACCTGGCGGGCGGCCATATAGCCTTCTTCAACGGACATATCCTTACCTACTTTTCCCTGAATGTTGGTGCCATCGGCTTTGGTGGGGCCGTGTCCGGCCAGGTACACCAAATTACCTGTGCGCACGGCCCGAACGTAATTGGCCACAGGCGCTGGTGGAGTGAACAACTCAATTTTCATTTCTTTCAGTTTCGCTTCCGGGTCCTGCGCCAGTACCGCGGCCGGCAAGACGAGCAAAAGAATCATCAGTAATCGCATACGCATATCATTTAGGGTTTATACTTTCACACCATAAAGCATGCTGACATAGCCCTGTCAGCCATTAAACTTAGTTTGTTCCTGTAATATCAACAACTATGCCTGCAAAAGAAAAAAACCGGTGTCCCTGGTGTCTTAAATTCGAACAATACATTGAATACCATGATTTGGAGTGGGGTGTGCCGGTGCATGACGACCGAAAGCATTTTGAATTTCTGATCCTGGAAGGGGCGCAGGCCGGGCTAAGCTGGTCAACCATCTTAAAAAAGCGCGATGGGTACCGGAAAGCCTTTGCCGATTTTGATGCAGGGAAAGTGGCCCGGTTTTCAGACAAGAAGCTCGAAAAAATCCTGCTGGATCCGGGCATTGTGCGTAACCGGCTGAAAGTATTTGCCGCGGTGAATAATGCGAAGCGGTTCCTGGAAGTGCAGAGAGAGTTCGGATCGTTTGATGCCTACATCTGGCGGTTTGTGAACGGCAAGCCGGTTATTAACCGATGGAAAACACTGAAGCAAATTCCGGCTACATCAAAAGAGTCAGATGCTTTATCGAAAGATTTGATCAGTCGTGGATTCAAGTTTGTGGGCAGCACCGTGATGTATGCGCACATGCAGGCCTGCGGGCTGGTAAATGATCACCTGGTGGATTGCTTCCGGTACCGCGAAGTGCAGTGATTAAAACCCCACGTTGTAGCCTATGCTTACCAGCACCGGAGAAACAAATGATTTGGTCTCCTTGGCGACATCCAAAAATTCCTTATCCCGGAAAGGAACAATAAAGCACAGTGATGTGTAGTTCTTCTGCCGGTATTTGCCGACTATTTTTACTCCCACGCCCAGCGAGAAGCCGTAATAGGTTTTGGTTAACTCTCCGGAGTCATAGATTACTGCGTTATATCCATACATGGCCACCAGGTAGCCCGTTGAACTTTTGCGTGGAGTAAACTTGTAATCGAGGCCCACATTGTAGCCCACGTCATTCAGGTTGTAGCCGAGGCCAACGAATAACCCAACCGGGCTGGCCGTTCCGAAAGCCACCTTCGTACCAAAGCCGCCATATTCCAGGCCTACTCCAAAACCAATGCTGCCTGTTGATGTGTATTCAAAAAGATCCTTTGACTCCTCAATCGGAGCCAGTCGTTTATTTTTCAGGTAAACCACAACACCATTGGCGCGCAACGTGTAAATAGAAATGGAATCGGGTGCTTCCTGCCAAAAGGAAACCGAACGGATTTCTTTAAGCGAATAGGTTGATGTTTGCGTGAAGAGCTGAAGCTATGTTACCCGGGTAACCACCACATTGGCTTTCAATTCGTTGTTGAAGCGAACCGATGCGGGCTGCGCCCTGAGCATCAGGCTACCAACTAATGCAATACCGAATAGCAATACCCGCATAGCTTAAAAGTACAAAGCGGATATTTTCCACACAACCGCTACTTTCTGGGAAACTTCTTGTTGGCATTGGCGGCCATCCACGCAAATGCGGCCGTCATCACGGCATTATGTTTCATATCCGCATCTACGGCTTTGTCGAACAGGTCCATGCTGGTGTGATGCGTGCGTGTGCTGTATTCAATCGGATCCTGGATGAACTGAAATCCAGGCAACCCGATCGCATCGAATGAAAGGTGGTCAGTGCCACCGGTGTTTCGAAGCGTTAGTGTTGATGCTCCCAGTTTTTCAAACGGGCTGAGCCACTCACGCAACACAGGTCGTGCATTTTCGTTGCCTTGCATATACACACCCCGGTATTTACCCGAGCCGTTATCCATATTAAAGTACACCGAAAATTTTTCGGCTGCCGCAGTAAGCCGGATGGAGTCGTAGGGATAGGTTCTGTCGAGGCGCTCGCCATACGTTCGTTTTACATACGAGCGCGAGCCCAGCAGGCCCTGCTCTTCACCACCCCACAGCCCGATGCGAATGGTTCTGCGCGGACTCACCCCCAACGACTTGATCAGACGCATGGCCTCCATCATCACAGCCGAGCCGCAGGCATTATCGGTAGTACCCGTGCCGCTGTGCCATGAATCAAGGTGTGCCCCGATCATCACCACTTCATCTTTTAAATCGGTGCCGGGTATTTCGGCAATCACATTAAAGCCTTGCTCGGCCGGGGTAAATTCCGTTTCGAGCGTCAATTCCAGTTTTACTGCAAGCCCTTTTTCAATTTGGCGCACCAGGCGGTTATAATGCTCTGCCGCAACAACAACCTGCGGCAGAATTTTAGGCGCATTAGCGCTGCGCGACTGCAGGCGCTGTTCAAACGGTGTTTCGGGTGGATAAGGAACGGTGGCGGCCGCCACCATAACGGTTCCGTCTTCGAGCCGGAAGTTCGGACTGGCCTCAATAACGGCAACGGCACCTTCTTTCAAGCACAAATCCCACTTCAGCCAAGCCAGGCGCTGGGGTTCGGTGGGTGCCTGAAACCTGCGGCCGGTAAACGATTCGCTCGCACCCGAGTTGGCCATTTCAAGCAGTTCTTTTTCGTTGAGGCGTCTCGCATCGGCCTCAAAGCCGGGCTTAACCGGTGTGGGCAGGCTGAACATCACCACCTTCCCCTTCAGTTTCCCTTTGTATTTTTCAATATCGCTTTCTGATTTAATGTCGAGGTAAACCACATCGGTGTTAATGGTGCCCTTGATGCCGGGGGTCCAGGCTTTGGGGTAAGCAATTACCGGAAAGTAAACCGGTGCGGTAACGGCCATGCTGAATTTTTTCAACTGCCAGCCACGGCCAAACTCTTCGCCCCAGTAATCGAAATGCACATTTTGAAGCCCCCACGATTCGAGCGTTGCCTTGGAATACTCGGCTGCCTTTTTATAGCCGGGTGAGTTGGTGAGCCGTGGGCCGTGCACATCGGTGAGCATACTGAGGATGGCCATAACCTGTGAGCGGTTAAAGCCTTCGTCTTTGATTTTGGGGATCAGGGTGGTGTCTGCTTTTTGAGCGTGAGCCGCAATTACAAAGACAATGAAGAATAATGTGAGGAGTCGCATGTGCTAAGTTTTTTGCTGAAAAGTAAGCAATGGTTTCAAACCCCGGAGCACCGTTGATGTAATTACCGGGCAACCGGTGGCCCTAGTCTATGCGTGAATATTCCCGCCTATCAATAACCTGATTGGAATCTGAATAGGTAGTGCGGATGATGCCGGCAAGGCCCTGCACATTAAAAAAATATTGTATTTGTGTTTGCCAGGTTTGCGGCATAAGTACCCAATCAACCACCTCAACAATCTGGTGGAAAACCGAATCGTTAAGGATATAGGATTCATGGCAAAACATATTGGTACCCAGGTTATCGCAGATGAATTCGCGGGATTGACCGAAGTAAACCATTGATGCGCTAAGAAGGTCGGATCCATAACCGGCTTTCAACGCATTCAGCTGATCGGGGGTAATAATTTTCAAATGATGCTCATGGGTTGTCGGGATGCCGGCTGTGGACTGGAGGGGAATAGCAATAAGCACCGGGAAAAACTCATCCGCATCAACGGGCAAAAATTCAACCACTTCTATTTCTAGTTTTTCGAGGGCTGCCGGACAATACTCATTGGCCAGATAGATTTCTACCTCTTTTATCAGGTTATACTTGCGCACAAGCACCGAAAAGGTGCCCACCGCAGATCGGAAAGTTAATTCCGCATTGTCAACGTATGGGAAAAAGATGTTTTTGTGTAGTTTCCAACCGGAACGATTCCGTCTTCGGGGCCTCACAACAACAGCCTGAAAAACCAGATGAATACACCAATGTCCCTACTGCCAGCAGGTTTAAAAGAAGAACCGTAGCGGTTTTAAAGCGCTGCATCCTTTCGACCGGTTAGCTTAGTTTTTCTTTTTCTTCAGCAGGTTCTGGATGGTCTTGACGCCATCATCAACGGCTTTCTTCTTCGGATCCTCCGGTTTTGCAATGCTGTCTTTCTTTGCGGTGTCTGACTTGGGCTGGTTTTTATTCAACAGCCCGGAAACAAGCTCATTGGCTTTTTTCTCGGCTTCCTGTTGTACTGCCGTTGTAACGGCCTGTTGTACTTGTTGCTTTTGCTCGGTCATTAAGAGCTTTGGCTGTGGACTCAAGAAGGAGCCTCCCAGGCCAATGTTGACAGGAATCATAGCATTGGGATCGGTTTTGCCGCCCGTATATTGACTTACAAAGCTGTTAAACTGAGTACCCAGTTTGCCAGCGGGCACATCCATTTTCAATGCATAATCAATCGAGCCATCAACCCCGGTGCTGCCGGTTACTGTGGTTTTGTACTCACCAAATTTCACATCGAACGGTCGTACACTCAGTCTGCCATTCTTTATGGAGGCCGACATCAATACATCCTTCATGGTTACTTCGCTGGAATTGTCGAGTTTGGTCAATGAGGTGATGCCTGAAACAAGTTTCGATTCCTTAAGCGCTGCTTGCGCTACTTTAACCAGGCCGTCTCCGTTTACGGTGCCCAGGTTGGGCATCATATCCTGAAGCAATTCTCCACTGATTTTAAAGTCGGTAGAAAAACTGCCGGTCATCAGACCTGCAACCGGGGCATATGTTTTTACAATGGAGAATGAAGTGGCCGCCTGCGCGAGCGAAAGATTTTCAATCTTCAATGCAAAGTCGTATTTCGGATGGGCAAGGTCTTTCGGGTTATACGATCCGTTAACCGTAAACGCTCCGCCCAGCAAGTTGAAGGATAGGCCATTGAGGTTTGCGATTCCATCGCGCACTACAATGTCGCCAGCGGCATTGGTGATGGTGTAGTCCATCATCTTGACGGTACGAATGGAGGACTTCAACACAAAGTCAATATTTTCCGGAACGGGAATAACACCATACGAAGATGTTTCTTCCGTTGCAGGCGCTTCACCGGTATCGGTCATGAACTCATTCAAGTCAAGAAGGGTTGAATTAAAGTTCATGGTGCCCTTCAGCAGTTCATTTTTTCCGAACAGGAACCCGATGTAATTCGACACCGCGCCCGAAACGGTGAAATCGCTTTTGCCAATCGTTCCGGCTACCTGTTTCATATCAATTTTCTTCGGATCGAATGACATGTCGGCCTGGCTCAACGTAACCGCATACGGCAGGTCTTTCGAAGTATACTTGAAATCCCGAACTGAGGCACTGCCACTGGTTGGCAGTTTGTCATACCGCTCCGCTGTCAGGTCTGACATCCGCCCTTTGGTTTGCAGATCAGCCTTCACTTTTCCGGCAAGCGTCATCCCTTCCAGTGGAAAAATTTTGGTAATCTTTTCCAGGTCTATACCCCCGTTGGCTTTCACATCCCAGGAGTAATCCTCCAGGTTTTGAATCAGCAGATCGGCTGTAAACCGCTCGTTGTCCATCACCATGGCAAAATTTTTCACGGCAATAACGGTTTCGGCCATTTTGCCTGAATTGTTTTTGATGCTGGCCTGAAAGGCCATGTCCTGCAGCGGCAGCGGGAATTCAGAAGATTTTACAAATCCGTTGGCCAGCGTCATGACGGCATCAACCGAGGGCATGGTTTTCTTCAGGCTGTCATAAACACCTTTGGCGGTGAGGTTTACCGAATAATTTCCTTTGAGGTCAAGTCCTTCCACCGGGAACATCTTGCTCACTTCGGCCAGGTTAAGTTTGGCCTGCAGGTTGGCATCAACCTGGGTCGGATAAAGTTTACTGATGAGGGCACGTGCATCAAACGGGTTCGATCCGAAATCCATGTGAAATTTCTTCACATTAATTACCGTGTTGTCAATCACTCCGTCCTTATTATCCACCAGAAGGTCAAGGTTGATGTTGCTTATCGGTGTGGGTAAATCAGGATAGCGGAACATAGCGTTGAGCACGTTCAGGTTCACATTAAAGGCAGGCATTTGCTTATCGCTGTAGATGCCTTTTATAAAACCATTAAACGTTAACTCGCCATCGGTTTGAATATTTGCAAATGAAGAAGAATACATTCCCGGCACCAGCGACAACAGGCTCTTAAAGGTATTCTCAGGACTGCTGAATGAAATGTCCATATCAAAATTATCGTCATTCATCTTCAGCCAGCCGTCAAAGCTCATGGCGAAGTCGTTGATGGTGGCTTTGTTTTCTTTAAAAGTGTATTTTGAAAATTCTTCGCTGATGGAGATGATCGCATCAATCTGTGCGCGTTTATTGGCCATGTACATATTGCCCGCGTAGCCTATATTAACCGTATCGGCTACAGTTGCTGTGCGTAAATCGAATGATGCCTGCGTAAAATCTCCGCTGCCGCTGTGGTTAACATTTTTTAATTCAAGAAAGAACGGAATAGATTTATCATCATAGACAATGTCCGCCTCAACCACCTTCCAGTGATCAATGCCAAATGAAAACTCGCTGGGTTCCTCGGCAGTGGTTGTGGTATCGGTTGAGGGAATGGCAATATCGTAGTTGGCACGGCCATCTTCCAGTACGCGCACATTGATAATCGGGCGAATGAGAGAAATGCCCTTTACCTTCAGTTTATCGCCAAACAGGATGTCCTTCAGGTTCACTTCAACTTCCAGTTTTTCGGTGGCAAAAAGCACTTCACCGGCAAACGGCTCGCGGTTGATCACGCCAAAGTCGCGCATTTCAACAGTAATGTTGGGGAAATTCCGAAACAGCGTAAGGCTGAATTTGTCAGCATCAAAAACAACATCGGCATTTACCGATTTGGCGATCTCTTTATCGATTGCCTCCTTTATATCGTTTTTAAAAACAATGGGCAGAATAAAAGCCGCTGCCACCAGCACAACCACAAAAATCAACAGTCCGATAGCGATCTTTTTAAACATATGCAGTAGGTTTTTAACGGGATCGTAAAAATACAAAACCAGCCGGGCAATTTCCGGTTAAGTTTTTGCAAAGCGGATGCCGGGATTACAACGACCGGATGAGCCAATCCATTATTTTCTTCACCCGGTTTGTATACGGGGGATAAAAAAGCTGCACTGTAGTGTGGCCCGAACGTTGCCGAAGCACTGGCTTTTCATTGGAAAAAGAAAGGAAACCAAAATATCCATGGGCTTTACCGATGCCGCTGGTATTCACTCCGCCAAACGGAAGGTTAGGATGCAGGTAATGGATGGCGCAATCATTGATGCATACACCCCCTGCTGTTGTTTGGGTGAGCACATCACGCTGCTCCTTTTTATTTGTGCCAAAAAAATACAGAGCCAGAGGCTTGGGCTTTTGGTTGATGTAGTGAATGGCTTCGCTGACAGACCCGTAGGATCGGATGGGCAGTACTGGTCCGAAGATTTCCTCCTGCATGATGCGGGCGTCATCATTAACGTTGGTGAGGATGATTGGGTGAATAAATCGGGTTGACTCATTAACCGGCCCGCTCATGACCACCGAAGCACCACGCTCCAGGGCATCCCGAATAAGTGCATTTAACCGGCTGAAGTGTGTGCTGTTCACAATGCGGGCATAATGCGGTGATTGTTCAATTGATCCGTTTTCGTCTGCAAAGAGTTTCAACGTTTGTTCTTTTAAGGCAGTTAAAAAATCGGCAAACACGGATTCATGTACAAGCAGGTAGTCGGGCGCAATACAAGTTTGGCCGTTGTTGACAAACTTGGCAACAGCAATCCTTCTGGCTGCTTCCTGCAGGTGAGCCGAAGGGGTAACCATAGCAGGCGATTTTCCACCCAGTTCCAGCGTCACGGAAGTGAGGTGTTCGGCTGCAGCTTTCATCACCAACTTTCCGATTGCCGTGCTTCCGGTAAAAAAAATGTGATCGAAAGGCAAGGCCAGCAACTGCCGGGCAACATCAACCCCGCCTTCAACCACGGCCACCACCGACTCATCAAAAAGTTCGCGGCACATTGCGGCAATGACGGATGAGGTGTGGGGCGTGAGTTCCGAAGGCTTGATGACCGCACTATTGCCCGCTGCAAGGGCTGCAACCAGCGGCACGAGGGACAAATTAAACGGGTAATTCCAGGGTGAGATGATCAGGCAAACTCCTTTCGGCTCAAACCGGATAACCGACCGCGTGCCCAGCATGGTTAAGGGCGCATCGACTTTTTTAGGTTTCGTCCACCGGTCCAGATTTGCGAGTGCATGATCAATTTCATTGAGTACAACAAATAGTTCGGTGGCATCCGTTTCCGCCTCGGGTTTTCTGAAGTCGGCATAAAGGGTCTCTTGCACCTTTTTTCGATTAGTTTTTATCCACACAGCCAGCCGTTTAAGGCGCTCCCTGCGATTAGAAATTGGCTCCGAGCGCAAAATCCCTATATGATTTTTTTGTTTGTTGAAGATCTCCTGAGCGGAGTGAAATTGTACTGTACTTCCTGTAGTTGCTGCCTCCATAAGCCAAAGTTGGTGAAATCTTCTTGCCCCATCCAATGTTACCAATATGTTATCAACTGCTTGCATTTAATTAATCTTATGTTAATTTTGTTAACATAAATTTAACATTTGCATAACATTGAGACTTGCAGGGCTTATTTTGGTGCTAATTTTTGCGGTTGAGGGGTGGTCGCAAACCACAAATCCTTCAACCGGGCACTATTTATCTGCCTTCCTGGCAACCACCGGAGCCGAGGGGCGAACAACCTCATTTTCCCGCTACCTGGAACAACTTGAGGGCCGGAAAGCCCGGTTGACCGGTGAGCGCGAGTTCCTTCAGTATGTATTCAATGCCACTCACAAACGCTACCTGAAGCGCTTTGCCAGCGAGGCAACGTTTGCCTCCTTGTTTGACCATGGCACCTACAATTGCCTGACGGGAACAACCCTCTATTCGCTCATTCTCTATCACTTCAACATTCCACATCAGGTTATTGAAACCAACTACCACATTTTTATTCTCGCCAGCTTTGCTGATGGTGACGTGCTGATTGAAGCAACCGACCGGGCGAATGGCCTGGTAGAAAACGAAAATGAGATTGCCAGCCGGATTGAAAATTATAGAACCATGCTTCCCGTTCAATCCGAATTGCGGGCCGACTTAACCTATTACCATTTTGGATTTGATCTGTACAATCCGGTTACACCCGAGGAGCTGACCGGACTGCTTTACTACAACCTGGCCATTCGGGCCTACAACAGGCACAACCTGCAGCATGCTGTAACCTACCTGGGTGAAGCTATAAGTCGGTATTCCTCTCCACGGATTGAAGCCTTAGCCAACCTGTTGCTGATTACCGTGCATGAAAACAACACACTGAGCACGGGTGATAAGTCGGCCTTTAAAAAGAAATTGCAAACCATCCGGTACAGGGCACTACCAGTTGTTGCAAGTCTTCAGCCTTAAATCAGTTTTGAAGAATGCGCACTTCCACCCTGCGGTTTAACCTGCGGGCTTCGGGTGTATTCTCATGCGATAGTGGCAGGGTGCCACCGAAGGCTTTCGTTTTTACGCGCTCCTTTCTGACTCCTTTTTTTACCAGGTATTCCTTCACCTCGTCAACGCGTTGTTGGGAGAGCTTAAGGTTTTTTGCCGGATCACCAACATAATCGGTATGTCCTTCCAACTGAATGACCATATTCGGATGCTCCTTCATCATGGAAACGAGCAGGTCAAGTTCCTCGTACGAAGATGGGTCAATCTTGGATTTTGCCACCTCAAAAATGAGGTTATCCAACCGCATAACGGTTCCTTCTTTATGCTTCTTACTAGCATTGCCCGTGGTGTGGTGCAACTCAATATCTTTTACAATTTTCCCTTCAGAAGCTTCGGCCGGATCAAGCATGTATTTAGCGGAGGCATAACCCACTGCTTCAACGGTAATGGAGTAGCGCTCACCGTCAAAAAGCGAAAAACTAAACGTGCTGTTATTGATAACACCCATCCGGTTGCCATACGGCAGACTTTGATAAGTAATTCGGGCTGTTAAAGGTTCTTTGGTATCGGCATTCAATACCCTTCCTGAGGCAACAACCGCATTTTCATCCTGGGCAAATACGCTTGCAGCACTAAACAAGGAAAGCAAACCAACGATCCATCTCAGGTTCATGGTGTCCGCTATTATAGGTTAACGATTTTGAACTCCACTCTTCTGTTCTTTCTGCGTGTTTCCCGGTTGGTATTTTCAACGACCGGCCGGGTCTCGCCAAAGAACTGCACGGCCACACGCGATGCTTCAATGCCCTTACCGATGATGTATTTCTGAACCGCTTTTGCCCTGCGTTCCGAAAGACCCAGGTTATATTGCTCCTCGCCAATATCGCAGGTATGGCCGTCAATTTCTACCTGCATAGTAGGGCGTTCGTTCATCAGGGTTACCAGCCTGTTTAACTCAGGAAACGACTCCGGTTTCAGAGTTGCTTTGTCAAAATCAAAGAAAATGTTGTTCAACGTGATTGTGGCATTTTCATCAATTCGCGCTACCCTAATCGGTTGCAGGTTAAAATCTTTGTTTTGGATGACTACATCCGAAGTAATGTTTCGCAAATCAAGATTCTGACTTTCTGAAACATGGTCTTTGGCTTCGGCACGAATGCCGTATAAATACCCCCCAGGAAGTTTTATCTCATACTCCCCGGTTTCAGGGTTCGACTGCGCTATCCCCAGTTCGGTGCCATCAGGCAATCGTTCGTAAATAATCTTTGCGCCAATAGGTTTTCCGGTTTCTGCGTCAACCAGCTTACCCTTTACAGTAACCCAGGGTTCAGGACTTCGCATGATGGGCAACTTTACCCTGAAGATATCTGTATTTGTTTCGGTAACCCCGCGGGAGTAGTATGCATATTCGCTTTCGGCAGGAATATTAAAGAACAGATCTTCGAGCGGAGAATTGATCTCCGGACCCAGGTTTTCCGGCTCGGACCAGTTTGTCCAGGTATCATCCAGGCGTTTCGATACATATATATCGGTGCCTCCATAACCACTAAATCCGTTGGATGAAAAGTACAAGGTCTTATCACCGGCCGCAAGAAACGGGGCCGACTCTTCAGCAGCCGTGTTCACCACATTTCCCAGGTTAAGCGGCTCGGTCCACACGCTGTCGTCCTTCATAAACGATACATACAAATCACGATCGCCCTGAGAATCCTCGCGTTCAACTGACATGATCAATGTTTTTCGGTTGTTGGTGAGGAAGTAGTTTGCTTTCTCGTTAAAATTATAATCGTTGGTAATGTTTAACGGAACCGGTTCAGCCCATCGGCCGCCTACATTGGAGCTTACCGAAACACCCGCCAGCATCTTTCCTTTAGGGAGGTACTTGTTGCCAAGCAACATCACGGCTGATCGCCCGTCCGGAGTTACCGAATTAATGGAGTTTATAAAGTTGGGATGTTCGTTGTTGAATTGCGGGCCCATGTTCCGCGCCAGTTGCCATTTGCCGTCTTCTCCCAATTCCGAGTACCAGATGTCTTCCTTATCGTTTACACCGCCCATATTTTCGGGATGATTTCTGCGGCTGAAGTACAGGGTTTTTCCATCGGGCGAAAGGATTGGATTCAGTTCGGCATAGTCGCTGTTCACATTTTCATCAAGTTGCTCAATGATGATTCCGGATGCCAGCAGGGAGGGCTTCGGGATAAATGCAATGATCGGGTAGTTTGAATCGCTTATCGCGATGGCGTCAATCCCGTAGTAGTCGGGCACGGCCGCTCCGTCAAACTCAAGTTTCACAGCAGCAACCTTGTAGGGTGTTTTCTCCACAAACAAATTCAGCATACGTCCCTTTAGCGGAACAGCCTGTGGATTGAGTGTGCTTACCTCATACTCTTTACCGCTTTCGTCATAAAGAAGAATCCTGAACAATGCACTGGGATTGTGTGATTCCGCAATGGCAATCTGCTGAATGCTTATCGGGTTTTCAAAACCGAGTTTCAGAAATTCCTTCCGGTTAGGCTTATCGGGAGCCCATGCGCTCGGGTTTTGTCCTCCGGCCGGCAGTACGTTGGGCTTGCCAAGCACCTGTTGGGCGGAATACTGAACGGGGGTGAGCTCAGATGAAAAACCGATAACCTTAGAAGCCCATTGAACAACCTGGGCGGAGGCAGGAATCCATAAAAACTGGCTAAGCAGAATGGGTAGTAAAACTCTCCTCATGAACGGTTTGGTGGGTTTATTTCAAGGTTTAAACATAGCTAAATTTTAAAAAACCTCCGAAACAGTACATCAATTAACCGTTTAAAGGTGATTACGGCCTCGTATAGAAAGAGCAAATTTCAGGCATTCCTGGCTCTAATCCATGGTATGCTTGTTAAAGAGAAGAAAACCTACATGGAGCATCACCCCGATCTGGCTCTCTGCATCATCGTAGTAGTTAAGGCTGAGGCTAACGGGGCCAATGGGGGAGTGATAAACCGGGCCGGTTGTCAGGGCAAGGTACACTTTCGTTAATTCACTGTCGATTACAGCCTCCTGGTTAGCACCCTGCCGGATGTATTCGATCGGTTTAAACAAATACCCGTCAATCCGCCAATCCAGTGTGCGGGGCTTGATAATGATAGCATGCCGTAGCCCAAAGGCCAGGTAATTAAAAGCTCTGAAATTTTCTAAAATGAGTGTGCGGCTGTCTTGCAACGGCAGAAAAGCCGGTGCATTGATAACTGTACCAAAATAATTACGGAAAACGGGCTGATTGGAGAATACCGCCTCAGCATAGTACCCCGGGCGGAACCACCCTTTACTGTAATACTGCTGAGCCGTAACGCGCAATTGAAACCACTCCATTTTTCGTGAAGGACTGTTCTGCAAAGCCGGATCTGCCGTGCTTCCGGCTTCATAGTTTTCAGTAAGGTTACTGTATTGAACAGTCAGAGAGAAGGCACTTCCTGATGAAGCGTACTGCTTGCGATCGAGCGTACTGCTAGTAAATTGAACCCCGGTTCGGTATCCGGAAAGGTTGAGGACATCCAGGGTATCAGAACTATTGAAGGACTTGTAATTGGAGTAGCGGTCTTGATTATTGAATCCGGTAAAGAATAATCCAGACTTTATCGCCTTGCCAACCGGCCAGCCGATTTTCATCGTTGCCCTTCTGTCAAAACGTTTCAAAACAGTGGGCGTGATCTTTTCCACCAGATCGGTGACTTCCAGATAATCATACCCATTATAAACTACTTCGGGCTGCAAGTAAAACCGGCCAAAAAAAGGAAAATCGAGCCGCGCGTTGGCGATTACCGACTGGTAAAAACTTCCGGTTTGAAGGCCTGCATAGAGATGGGTCAGTGCCCGATTAAAATAAAAGTAGTTTAAACCGAGATACACATTACTCACATTCCGCGAAGCGATTACCCCGCCAAAATCAACCCTGAAGTTCTTCTGAGGTCTCTTCGCCAAGTGCAACCTGAACACTGAAACCGTTGTATCAAAGTACATGGTTGGATATACATTGTTGAAATAGGTTTCCGAAACTAATTTGAAGTACCCCTGTTTCACATCGCGCATGCTAAGCGGATGATTACCCGGTTTATCATTAAAAATCCTGCGGACGTACTGCCGCTGTTTTGAATTAAACGAACTGAATGAAAGGGCTCCAAACTCCAGGGGTTGTGACTGTGCATAAAACCGGGCGCGTGCGCTGGCTACTTCTTCCGGTGTTCGTTGGGCAGTGATCTTTGATTTGATTTCCGGCATGGCGCGCAAGGTTTGGCGATAGCCGCTGTCGATCAGTGCTTTTGCCTGAGAAAAATCAAATGAGGTGTATTCCCTTACGTTCGGCTCAATGTATATACCGGTTGAATCCAGATCGGCCGGATCGGAGTTATCCAGCAGCATGTAGAGCAAGGATCGGGCTATAAGCTTATCATCTTCGCGGTAAGGATACTCTTTATAGATCTTTGATGAAACATTGCTGCCGATAACCACATCCGGACCAAACTCCTTACCGGCTACATCCACCGGAAAATTGTTGTAGATTCCCCCGTCAAACAGGTATTTTCCTTCAACGCGGATGGGGGTGTAAAAAAATGGAACGGTTTGGGTTGCCCGTAATGCGCTGCCCAACATGCCACGCCTGAGGATTACCTGGCTTTGGGTAAATACTTCGGCTGCTACGGCACGAAACGGTACTAATAAACTATCGAAATTTCCCTTTGCGATAGCCGATGCCTGCACCAATTTCTCATGGAGCATAAAATTCAGGGAAACATCGCTGGCCAGACTTGTATTTAATTGAAAGGCCAGGGCCGAATCAAGCGAAAGATTTAGTGTAACAAAGTCGGGTGCATCATCATGGCCATAGTAGTGGTAGTTATGTCCGCGTTCGGGCATGCCCCTTACCCAGCGCAAAAAATCATCGGCCAATACCAGTTTCTCAATTTCGTCAGGGCTATACCCGGCCGCATAAAAGCCCCCCACAATACCACCCATAGATGTGCCCACAACATAGTCGATAGGAATGTTGTTCTCTTCCAGGGCCTTTAGTACCCCGATATGCGCAATGCCCTTTGCTGCTCCTCCGCTTAACACCAAAGCAACTTTTTGTGCGACTACCACCTGGGTAATCAAAACCCAAATCACAATGCCAACACCTCGTGTCGTCAGGCTCATCTTGTAAACTTATACGAAATCTACCTGTCAAACGCGCACAGTTGCTCTAAAATTTTGCAGCTTAAAATACCGAAGCCAGCACAACCTGGCCTGACGAAGGAATTGCCTGCAATCGCAACAGCACCCCTGTTTTAAAATCATCGAACCGCTGACGTTGGTCTGCATGGATGGGTTGTGAAGGGGGGAGTTCAACCTTGAGGGCATCTACTTGTTTTCCGTTTTTCCAAAACCGATAGCATAAGTGCGGACCTGTGGCAAGCCCGGTGCTTCCTACATTTCCGATCCATTGTGCCTGTTTTACCCGCACTCCGCGCTGAATGCCCGGTGCAATTTTAGCCATGTGAAGGTATTGCGTGGTATAGGTGCTGTTGTGCCTGATTTTTACAAAGTTTCCGTTGTTGGCGGAATAGCCCGCTTCTTCTACAATGCCATCGCCCACCGAGCGGATGGGTGTGCCTGTTGGCGCAGCGAAATCAGTACCGAGATGAGGCCTGTTTACTTTAAGCACCGGATGGAACCGGTTGCCGGAATAGCGCGAACTGATCCGCGTGAATTCAATCGGATATTTCAGGAGTGCCTTACGGAGGCTTTTTCCTTGCTCATCAAAATAATCCAGGCCTTCTCCCTGGTTAAACGGAATTGCGTAATAGGGAATACCAGCATGATTAAAGTAAATGCCGTTAATCCGCTGAATGGCGATGGGCTTTCCCTCCACCTGAAGTTCTTCATAAATCAGTTTAAACTCATCACCACGCTGAAGCCTTTGAAAGTCAACCTGCCAGGCAAAAATATCAACGAACTTATTGGTGAGCTCATACGAAATTCCCAACTGAGCAATGGTGTGAAACAACGTGGTCTCTATCGTTCCGCTAATCTCTTTTTCAACAACCACGACATCACGCTGGCAGACCTCCACCGAGAGGGAATCTTCAAACCTGAAAATCACGTAATCGATCGGATTAGGCTCATAAATGATTGCTTTAGGACTTCGCAATGAATCCGATGCAGTGATAACCGTGTATTTTTTATCGGGTGTTACCTTGCGCACATCGAATACCGATCGGGGAATAAGAACTGCCTGGTTAATGAGTTTTGCAGGAACCCGATACTCCCTGAACAGGTCTGAAAGGAACTGATTGCGCTTAATTTTATCTTCAATAACCAGGTGATCGCTCACCGGTATGCCGTACCGGGTTACCGGTAACGTAGGTACTGAAACCGGAAAATAACCGGAAGCAACCACGGCTGCAGGCGTTGGCTCAATCGGGCGAATGCCAATCAGGAAGACAATGCTTAAAATACCCAGGTATCCGATCCACTTCTGCATATGGTTATGCTTTTTTAGCGGTTGTTAAAAAATACGGACAAGATTAAAAAATGAGTCGGGTAAAGATAGCCATTTTTTGGAATGGCGGGCCAATCAGCCCGAGTCCTTACTTATACAGCTCGGAGAATTTTTTCTTACCGCTGTCAAGGAACGCCACAAACTTTTCAACACTGCGGTCGTAACCGTAAGGCCAGGCCAGCACACGCTCATCCTTGCCAACGAGCACATAAAACGGCTGGGCATTATTATCGAGGTTGGTAATCTGCAGGTCGGCATTTTTCTTTCCGATGGTTTTCTTCACCTTGTTATCGTACGAAGAGGTAATCCACTCCTTTTCAGGCAGCGGGGTTTTATCATCAACATACAATGCTACGATTACAAAATCGTTCTTCAGCCGTTCCAGCACCAATGGGTCGCTCCACACCACGGCCTCCATTTCGCGGCAATTGGTGCAGCCGTGCCCGGTAAAATCAATAAACAACGGTTTGTTTTGCTGGCGCGCGCAGTTCAGGGCCTGCTCATAATCAAAATAGCCTTGTAATCCGTGAGGCAGATGAAGAAAATCGGCATACTTGGGGGCGTCACAAATTTCATTGGCACGGGTACTGCGTGTCATCGCCACCAGGTCGAAGTCATGCGTATGTTGCGGAGGCAGGTAGCCTGCTAATGCTTTCAATGGCGCGCCCCATAAACCGGGCACCAGGTAAATTACAAATGAGAATACAAGTGTTGCCAGCAACAGGCGCGGTACGGATACCTTTTCAACCTGACTATCATGAGGCAGGCTGATTTTTCCGAGCAGGTAAAATGCCAGCAGCGAAAAGATAACAATCCACAAAGCAATGTTGGTATCCCGGTCGAGCATGCCCCAGTGGTAAGCCTGATCGGCAATGCTGAAAAATTTCAGCGCCAGCGCAAGCTCCAGAAAACCCAGGGTAACTTTTACCGCATTAAGCCAACCGCCCGATTTGGGCAACCCTTTCATCCACTCCGGAAAGATAGCGAAGAGGGTGAACGGAATGGCAAAGGCAAGCGAGTAGGAGAACATGGCCAAAATGGGTTTTACAATCTGCCCCCCGGCTGACATAACCACTACGTTACCCACGATCGGGATGGTGCACGAGAAAGAAACCAACACCAACGTTGCTGCCATAAAAAAAATACCGGCCAGTCCGCCCTTCTCTGCTTTCTGATCGGCTTTGTTCACCAGTTGATGGGGCGCATTGATTTCAAACAATCCTAAAAAAGAAAGTGCGAACACAATAAAGATGACAAATACGAACAGGTTTGGCGCCCAATGTGTAGCCAATGCATTTAGTCCTTCAGCGCCAAGTAACACCGCGAAGAAGGTTCCGGCAAGAGTATAAATGGTTATGATGGACACTCCAAAGATTATGGCGTTTCGGATGCCCTCACGTTTTGACTGGTTATCGCGCAGAAAAAAAGTTACCGTCATCGGCACCATGGGAAACACACACGGTGTTATCAGTGAAATCAGGCCCAGTACAAAGGCAAACGCCAGGTATCCGAAAAATGACTCATCGCTCAAGCTATCGGTTCCTTCAAGAATTGATTTCTCCAACACCGGCCCTTTCACGGTGCCGTACGGGATGGTTGGTGATGTCGCACGTGGTGTTGTATCTTCCTGTTGTGCTTCAGGAGGGGATGATCCGTTTTCAGATCCGGATGGTTTCACTTCGTTCCCCGCAACGGAAATGCCGGTAAACTCAAAATCACTTTCAAAAGGGATGCATTTCCCGTCAATTTCTGTGCAGGTTTGCCCTTCGATGATGCCGGCCAGTTTCAGGGCTTTACGCAATACCCGAATCCGCTGCCTGAATTCACCGGTGTTCTTGAAAATTTTCACATCGCAATCAAAAATCTCGTCATGCTTGGCTACCGGGTTTATAGCCTTAAGCGGTCCAACCAACTCAAATGAATTATGATTCTCAAAGGTTACGGTGGTGAGCAAGGGTCCGCAATCAGGATCGAAGTCGTTGGCATAGACATACCAGTTCTTATCGGTGGTAACGGTAAAGATCAGGTCAATTTCCTCATTAGTAGCTACCGCATTTTTAGCCGCTTTCCACGACCAGGTAGCCGGCTTTAAGATTTGAGCCTGGACCAAAGAGAACGAGCAAATTGCAAGGACCGTAACAAATTTTCCTGTCATACGAAGCGGGTAGTCCGGTGCATAACGTTTAGCCCACCAAAAAAGTTGTTGGTTAAGCCCGTGCATAGTGCTTATAAAAGGCCACGATGGTTTCTATGCCCAGCAAAAAATTCTTCACGCCATAATGTTCGTTGGGCGAATGGATTGCATCGGTATCCAGGCCAAAGCCCATTAACACGGTATCAAGACCCAGTTCTCTTTTAAAGAGCGCCACAATCGGTATGCTGCCTCCATCGCGTGTGGGAATGGGTCGTTTTTTCCAGACTTCCTCAAAAGCTGCGCTAGCTGCCCTGAATGCTTTGGAATCGGTAGGCGTAACGGCTGCCTGCCCGCCATGCAGGGCCTTAACCTTTACGTTTACTGATTTGGGGGCAAGGGATAAAAAATGCCGGGTAAACAATTCGGTGATCTCGTGGTTCGCCTGGTTGGGAACCAGGCGCATGGAAATTTTTGCACACGCTTTTGATGGAAGAACTGTTTTTGCCCCTTCACCGGTATATCCGCCCCAGATTCCGTTCACATCCAGGGTGGGTCGTATGCCGGTGCGCTCCAGGGTGGTGTATCCTTTCTCGCCCTGTACTTCGCTTATGCCCAATTCCTTTTTATAAGATGTTAAATCGAAAGGGGCTTTATTCAACGCTTCCCGATCGGCCGCGCTGAGTTCCACTACCTTGTCGTAAAATCCCGGAATGGTTACTCTTCCGTTTTCATCGTGCAGGGAGGCGATCATCTTCGCCAGAACATTTACGGGATTAGCCACGGCACCGCCATACACTCCTGAATGCAGATCACGGTTCGGGCCGGTTACCTCTACTTCAACATAACTCAGTCCACGAAGTCCAACCGTAATGGAAGGGTGATCCAATGAAATAATGGCCGTATCCGAAATCAGAATGATGTCGGCCTTAAGCTTTGCTTTGTTTTCCTTCACAAAGGTTGCCAGGTTTTCGGAGCCTACTTCTTCCTCGCCTTCCACCATAAACTTCACATTGCAGGGCAGAGCGGAATGCTTCATCATGAATTCGAAGGCCTTCACATGCATGTACACCTGGCCCTTATCGTCACAGGCACCGCGCGCATAAATTTTTCCGTCTTTAATTACCGGTTCGAATGGCGGAGAGGTCCACAGGTTTAGCGGATCAGGCGGCTGCACATCGTAATGGCCGTACACCAGTACGGTTGGCAGCGAGGGATTCAGAATCTTTTCGGCATATACAATCGGGTGGCCGCTGGTCTCGTGCAGTTCGGCTTTGTCCACCCCGGCTGCTAAAAATTTTTCTTTCAGGTATTCGGCTGCTTTGCGCACATCACTTTTGTGCTGGCTGTCGGCACTTACGGATGGGATGCGCAGCCAGTCGAACAGTTCGTCTAAAAACTGCTGTTTATTCGATTCAATGTATTCCTTTACCATGTATTTTGGATTGTAGCGGGGTGAAATTAGCGGTATTTATCCTACATCAAAATACCGTCCAACGAGTTTCTCTGCTTGTGTAAACCTCTGGCACTGATCATCCATCTCCCGGTAGCGCACGTTGTTTCTCTGCAAAAATTCCCCGAAGGCCTGTTGGTTCTTTCATTTGTCAATTGTAATGTACGTATTTGCTGTGGTGATCGATTTAAATAATTCCGTTCCAAGGTAATCGTTTGCTGTCCGGAAGAAGTTTACCCATCGGCCATCCGATTTATACCACAACAGGAACTCGTCAAGGCATTCAGGTTTTACTGCGTATTGCCAGATGATGATATGCATGGTATCAAAACCTAAAACAATGATTACCTTCTAAAACCCATCTCCTTCATCTTTCTTCTCCTGTTTCTTTTTGACGCTGCCGGCACTCAGGTTATAGGGCACTTCAATGCCGTAGTACTCCTTACGGAAACGGTTAATGAACGCCAGCGTTTCTTCTTCGGTGGCCGGTATAAAAATCATTTCACCCACTTTGGCCTTTCCGGAGTTTGTTTTTTTGGCTACCGTGGTGTTAAACGCCTCGTTTGAGGAGTACATCAGCAGGCGGTTGTCTTCGTAGCCCAGGTAGTACCACGAGTCGGGCGAAGCTTTGATGAACACGTTGAACACCGGTGACCCGTCCTCATTCTTTTTCACCTCCATAAACCCTTCAAAATTTCCGTTGATGTCGGTTCGGTTTATGTTCGAAAGGCCAAGGCTTCCTTCACTGTAAAATGCTTTTTGCTTTGGCGACCATTTGAAATTTACGTTGGCAAAGGTGAGCGGCCTGGCCGTTTCAGCAAGCGTTGCCAACGACACGTACCCCTGGGTGCTGCGCTTTTCGTAATCGCGGGCAACGCGCTCACCAACAATGTCGGCAATCTTATACAACAGGTCTGTGCGGTCACCAAGGCCTTCTTCAACCGATTCGTTTTTTACAACGGTGGCCAGGTCAAGGGCCATGGCGTCAAAGGCAGAAGATGCAGCGGTTGTATTCACAATTACAAGACTGTTCATCTGTATGTCGTTGTTCTGCATGTTGCCCTGACCGATGGCAGTTGCGGTAACTTTAAAATCCTTGTTACCGCCAAACAGGTTTACTGGGCCTTCAAAGTGCACCAATTGGGTCTCATCGTTGTACGAAAAAACCTTGCCGCTTAATTTATTACCGGCTGCCTTCTCACGATCTTCTATTTTGTATTCTTTTGTGGCCACATCATAAAACAACGTGCCGCTGGGCACAAAGAAGTCTTCGTCCTCATCGCGCTTTTCATTGAGGAATGAAATGTACAGGTTGTTATCGAAGGCCGCCAGGTGCAAACCCGCGGTAACCTTGCGCCCGTCTTCGGTCAAAGCGTTATCGAAATCAATCAGCACTTCGGTTTCCTCGCCCGATTGTTCGTAACGTATCCAGGCATTGTAGTTTTTAATGTTTTTCATGTCAAGTTTTACAGAACCGGTAAGCTGAAGTGCCGGTCGGGTGGCGTACATGGTCATGTCGCCTTTATAGAACATGCCTGCACCCAGCACCAGGTGCATTTGTTCGCTCACCGAACCGGTGGCCACGGTTTGCATGGTTGCCGTTGAATGTCTTCGTGTGGTTCGCCTGGAGGATGCAGCGGGTGTAACAGGCTCCAACCTGAAGTCGGTCATTTTAATGGCAAAGGTGTCTTTCAGAAAATTAACGTATTGATAGGTGGCGTGCCCTGAAAACTCTTTCCTTGAAATGATGTCCACCACCCCATCGGTGAGTCGGTGGTACCCATTCAGGGTATCAACCACAATGGTTGTGTTTTTAAGTGTTCCTATCCGGGCGTCTTCAAGAATCAATACTTCATTATTCTGAGGGGTGATTTTTGCATCGGCTACAATAATGTAAGGAATACCACTCACCTTGAGTTGCTGCGTCTTTAAATCGTACTCCGCTTTTTCGGCCATGAAATTGAGGGAGTCAAGTTCCTTGCGGGTGGTGTAAAAATACGAGTTCTCCAGCGGCACGTTAGGGCTTTTCGTCATCGAGATTTTTTGCGTGGTTAAATCCCAACGGGCATTCGGGATAGACGTTTTGAATTGCGCATACGGAAAATTAATTGCGGCTTCTCCTTCAATTTCCGGGCTGATGTCGGCATAGTTCTGGGCAAGGTTAAACTTCACACGCACATCGGTACCGTCAATCAGGGGTTTGGCCGGGTCGGCTGATCTGGCCCGGAAGCGGGAATGACGCGCCCCAAAATCCTTTGCGGAAAAACTCATTTCACGCGACAGGAGCTCTGAGCCGCGTGTTTCCAGCTTTCCTGCGGCCGCAACACCGTTGCGCGAAACCGTGAGGATACCGTTTAATTGTGCCGTGGAATCGTAAAGATTAAAAGGCACTGATTGATTCTTCAGGCGCATCTGGTCGCGCTTCGGATACCATTTCATCTGAAAATCGGGTAAGGATGCCTGCGGAAAAGTGACTGCTCCAAATTGCTTTTCGTCAATGCGGGCACGCTGACCCCTGGCGATTACGCTATCGGGATAAAACACAAAATCAGGCGACTTAACCGTTGCGGCCAGGTACGTAATGGTGCCCGTTGAACGGATGCCCCGGTTGTCCAGTGTTATTACGCCATCAAATTTTCCATCTCCTTTATATACCTGGTATCCACCCCGCGGTACAACGTGCTCAAACCCCAACGATTTGTCGGGCATGGTGTGGAGCTTTTCTTTGAAGCTGGGAAACATACCGCTTGATACAAACGTGCCCTCGAAATTGATGGCTGTCGGGTCGGCATCATTGAGGCTGTCGAGCTTAAACGGGGGCACCACAAAAAACACGGAGCGGTCGTATACGCCATTGAGCACTTCGGGGCGGTCAAAATAAATTACGCCACCGGTTGTCGCATCAAGCCGCGGGTAATTGGGTATTCGTTTCTTTCCTGATTTGTTGTCAGGCCGGCTGATATACAAGGTTCCCGAAGATTTTGAAATATCACCAAGCCCTCCTTCTGCAGCTGCTGTGGAGTCGGCTCCCACCATGGAGTTGTTGATTTTTTTACGCACCATCTGGCCCCGGGCGTTTTTCTCCATCGCAAAAAAGTTAATGGAGTCAATTTTATTCAGGTTAATAAAGAAGCTGTCGTACTTCAGGGTAAAATCCTTACCGGTTATTTCAAAGTTGCCAGCTGTGATGGTGCCGTCAAACTTAATGTCGCGGTTCTGAAGCACCGTAATTACACTGCTATCGGGCCGGATGACTACGTTCAACGAATCACTTAAACTGAATTCCTCCACTCCGCGCACTACCAGGTTGCGGTTTTTAAAACTCAGGGTGGCGTTGGCATGTACCGGCTTTTTCATATCGGCCATGACGTACGATCCCATCACGGAATGTATCTTCATGTTGTCATAGTCCATTTCGCCTTTGAAGGCGAGGTATTGAATGATGGCTTTCTCTTTAACGATCGCCAAGTCCCGTTCGGGCCAGTATTCAAGAAGTCCCTTAATGGCAAGGAATTCCAGCGCCTTTTGAGCATCCACAATTTTCAGGTTATAAACCTGTGCGATGTCACCACTGTGCACTTCGCGTGTGCCATTGTCAATGCAGTACTTTGCTACAACAGCCAAGGGATGAAATGGAAATCCGGAACCATGAAGCTGGTGAAAATCTTCGGGATCATAATAATCGCGAGACTCGAGAATCATCGGCACGGTGGCTCGTCCGCCAACGGTTGAGATGTCCAGGCTGTCGGCCCCGATGTTCCAGCGGATGAGGTCAGCTGAAAAATCCATCCCGAAAAATGACGCAGAATACGGTGCGGTTCTCATCGGTCCTTTTTCTCCGGTTAGTACCACCATACTTTTCTTCTGATTAAAATTCATCTGGACAGATCGGTGCGTTACCGAATCGTTTTGCTGGTAGATGGTAAATGCCGCCCGATTAGCGCTTACGGTCGAGTCATCAAATACAAATTCGCGAGACCGGGCCGAGAATTGCCTGGAACCCAGGCTATCCACCACCACCACCGAAGCATAGTCATTGTTTACGTTTGTGCTTTTGATCTTACGGCCGTGCAGCGAAAAGCCTCCCCGGTAGATCAGGCGTTCATTGCCAAAACCCCGGATGTCAAGGTTGTTTTCGTATGAAGTGAAGTGGGGCCATGTTGATTTAACACTGGCCTTGCGCGGCTGCGACCGGAATTCAAATTGGCCGTAAATCATACCTGGTGTTTTGCCGGTATAATTAAATTTCACCAGGTCGGCCTTCAGCTCAGGCTTATTCACCCGAAAATTATAACCGGTAAAATTGCAATACACCGAATCGGCACCAAGGCCTGCCGGAGTCCAATCGAACTTTCCCTCCTCTCCCACAAACAGGTTATCGATAAGCGAAAAAACTCCTTTCGTGTTGCGAAGCCAGACCGAATCTGAGGCTGTGACAAAATTCAGTGACACCCGGTTGAACCGGATCACCGGCCCCTCTACAGTTGGCTGGGGTTGAGGTGTCATCCAGTAAGGCTGAATTACCTGAGGTGTGGTGTCCAGCGGTTCATCCTGCCAGTCATCCCAATTGGTTTCTTCAACTGCGGTAGTATCAACCGGTGGCGGAATGTATTCGAGATACTCAAACTGGTAATCGTCATCACGGGCGTACAGGCGGTATGTCTTATCGTAGTACAAAGCATGATGCAGGAAGAATTGCCGGGATGCTCCGAGAAATTTTTGGGCCTTGTCTGGTTTGTAATTCTCCATCACTTTATCAACCACACCCAGAAACTGATTTAACGTATTGATGTCCGCTCCTTCAACACTTACTGCGTTAACCACGCAGCCGAAATAATCAACAAAATGAGGACGAAGTTTATAGCCCTTTCGCTTCATCCGGTAGAACTGGTTTTGAATACGGAATTGCTGATCCTGGCCAAGGTTACTCCAGGCGGTGGTAAGGCCTGCTCCAATTACCATGGCTTCGGTACTCCGGGTGTTTTCCAGAACCACCCGAATGCTGTCAGGGAAGCTGGTAAACGTTATCGGTTTAGTGCGGCTTTGGGCAAAAACACCCGTGGCCAACAGGAGCAGGGAATATTGAAAAAACGCTTTCACACCCGTAAAAACCTTTGAAATTCGTAAATATATGGCGCAAGCCCAAACTGCCGGATTTACTCCTTTCGCAGCAGCAAACTGGCCCAGCCTTCGCGTTCATCGCTGTGCACCTGTACTAACGAATACCGGTTCGCTTCCGTCAGTAAATCGGGAATATCTTTTTCGTAAAAGCCACTCAGTACCAGCAGGCCCTTTTGATTAAGGTAAGCAGCATACTGATGAAGCTCGCTGAGCAAAATGTTCTTGTTGATGTTAGCCAGAATAATATCAAACCCGGATTCAAAAGTAAGGTCGCTGATTTTTCCCTGCCGGATAACGATGTTGGCACAACCATTCAGCTGAACATTTTCAGTGCTGTTCAGGATGCTCCACTCGTCAATATCGAATGCTTCAACACGTGCGGCTCCGCGTTTTACGGCCATGATGGCCAGCACACCCGTTCCGGTCCCGGCATCCATAACGGTTTTGCGGGCGTGGTCGATGCTCAGTTGCGCCTTTACCATCAGGTAGGTGGTCTGATGGTGGCCTGTACCAAACGACATTTTCGGAGTGATAATGATCTGGTACGGATAGGATTGTGCGGGTTGATGAAATGAGGCGTGAATCAGGCATTGGTTCTCCACAACAATCGGCTCATAACTTTTCTCCCACACTTCATTCCAGTTCTGTTTTTCTATCCGATCCTGGTAAAATACTACGGGCGTTACTGCAGCGTACTTGTCCCTGATCAGATACAGTTTGGTTTTGTCGAATTGTGATTGCTCAACATACGCCTCAAATCCCTTTTCGGTTTCCATGAACGTGTCAAATCCGGCTTGGGCAATTTCGGCCATCAGCATCTCGGAAAAGGCGGGGTCACAAACTACTTGCAGCCGGGTGTAATACATGCCATGGGTGCGAAATGGTACCTGTTATGTTTTCAGAACCGGTTTTAGCCGGGCATGGCTTTAATGATCTCAACAAACTCCTTTGCCTTCAACGAGGCGCCTCCCACGAGGCCACCATCCACATCAGCACAGTTGAAAAGTTCCGTTGCGTTGCCTGCATTCACGCTGCCTCCATATAAAATGGAAATGTTGTCGGCAACGTCTTTACCATACCGCCCTGCAACATGTTTGCGGATAACCATGTGCATCTCCTGGGCTTGTTGGGCAGTGGCGGTTTTGCCGGTGCCAATGGCCCACACGGGCTCATACGCGATGACCACTTTTTTAAGGCCTTCGGCAGGCAAATGAAACAGTGCCTCTTCTACCTGTGTCCTCACCAGGTCATTCTGTTTGTTGTCCTCCCTCACAATAAGGGGCTCACCACAACAAAAAACAGGCGTCAGGTTGTTGGCCAGTGCTGCATCAATTTTTTGTGCGAGCTGCGTTCCTTCTTCACCAAAATATTGTCTGCGCTCACTATGCCCGATAATGACATAACGTACCCCGATTGACTTTAGCATGGGTGCTGAAACTTCTCCCGTATACGCACCCCATTGGTGCTCGTTGCAATTTTGTGCGCAGGCAAAAATTTGCGGGTGATCACCAAGCTGCTGCAGTACTCCGGACAGGTAAGGAAAAGGCGGGCAAAAAATCACTTTTGTCCTTCCAAACCCTTCTGCTTGCAGCATAGCTAAAACTTCGGAAACCAGCTGCATGGCTTCTTCGCCTGTCTTGTTCATCTTCCAGTTTCCTGCTACAATCTTTTGGCGCATGGGTATTGGTTTAGAACAACAAAGATAAAACAATTGTAACCTTTCCTTTCTGCCGGTAGCCTTAGTTCCATGAAACTCCAGCTGACCTGGCGCAACGCGCACACCCTGCTTGTGCTGGCTGTGCTGCTGTTGCTCTTCCGAAAGGAGTTGTTTACACTGGTTGCTGACAATGAAAGGCTGAGCATGTAATCAGCGGCCCGCGGGCCTGTACTTCGATTCTTTAAATAACTTGTCCGCATTGTTGTACCGCATCAATGTTTGAAGCGATGTTTCCGGATGGGCGCTCATGTAGCTCTTCACAATTTCCCAGCCCACCCATTGGGCAATGCGCCCCGGGCATTTCTCACCCACTTCAATTGTTTTGGGTCTGTCCCCAAGGTAACGCTGCTTCACCAGGTGACTCGTGGAGTAGAGTACCTCATCTTCGAGTAACCGGTACCAGATCAAGTCCTGATTTTCACGGGCACCGTTTATTTCTTCAGCCGAATACCAGATAAAAACACTGTCGGGCGCACAAGGGAGCATGTGTTTGGCGAAATAAAACGACTTGCCATAGGCAATCATATCCGCCAGCACGGTTTTATCGGCAGGATCAGTGGCATTGTACCGGTCACTGATTCCATATAACAGCATAACGGAAGGAACAATTGCCTGCGGTGTGTACTGCCGCAGCAGGTACTCGTACATGTTTGGACGGTAGCGTGCGCCCTGACCCAAATAAAAATCAAGACCGATGATGATCAGCGAATCCGTTACCACCATGTCCGTGTCAAGCCCGCTGAGGGCCGTGATGATGTGCGGGATGTGCGCATCGGGGTAATAATAAAGAAGGTTGGTGTATGCCTGCTCAAACTCATTCTTCAGTAGTTGTTCATTGCCAAAAACGCGCTTCACTTCGTAAAACAAGGTGTCGATGTGCGGGTTGGTAAGCCTGCGGTAGAGTTCGTTGACGAACACCGAGTCATCCGGGTAGTCATTTCTGCGAAAAAAGTAATCGCGCAGAGCAGGGTAGCGGGTAAGTAACCTTACCAGTTCTGCTTTTGATGTTACAGAAAGCAATGTGTCGGAAAGCGATGTAAAGGAAACACTGGCTTTGCGTTCAGGGGTTGGTATAAACACACACTTTTCGGCATCGCTTCCGCAGCGGCTCAAACCGATGGCCAGACCCATCCAGGCCAAAACAAAAAATTTATTCATAAAACGTTCGCGAAAGATCGTGTCAATTAGCCATGCAAACAAGCACCGGCAGGCGGTCACTTTGTGCTTTTCTTTGTCCGGTTTATTGAGTAAATAGAAAGACACAAACCCCCTGCTTATGAACTCGAATCCCTTGGAAAAATTTCTGCATTGGGAGAAGGAGATCCCGCAAGAACTTTTTTTACGTCAGCCTTTTAACGGGCAGTGGAAGACATGGACCTACCGGCAAGCCGGTGATGAAATCAGGCGCATCGCTGCCGGCCTGCAGTCTTTCGGGTTTCCCCCGGGCAGCACCATTTCGTTATTGTCCAAAAATTGCGCACACTGGATCATGGCCGACCTGGCCATTATGATGGCCGGTTACGTGTCGGTGCCGCTCTACGCCACCATCACCGCAGCGTCCATTCATCAGATTCTGGAGCACAGCGAATCGAAGCTCATCATAATCGGCAAGCTGGATGATTACAGTCCCCAACGGCAGGGCATTCCATCGCACATAAAAAAATTAGGGATCTCTGCGTACGGCATTTCGGAAGATCATAGCTGGGAAAAATGCCTTACTGATTATCCGCCACTTCAGCACCTGCACCCATGGAAGCCCAGCGACCTGTTAACTATTATGTACACCTCGGGCACCACGGGTAAACCAAAAGGTGTAATGCACCAGGTGTCGGCCTTTGATGCGACCCTGACGCAGGCCATACCGGAATTGGGAATCCAAAAACATCCCATACTTTTTTCGTACCTGCCGCTCAGTCACATTGCCGAGCGATTAGGCATTGAATTGATGGGCATCTACCAGGGCGGACAATTTACATTTCCCGAAAGCCTTGAAACTTTTCCTAAAAATCTGGCCGATACCCAGCCCACACACTTTTTTGCCGTGCCTCGCATCTGGGCCAAGTTCCAGGAAAAAATCCTGGAGAAGCTCCCTCAGAAAAAACTGAATGTGCTGCTCGCCATTCCGCTGGTCAGCACACTCATCAAAAACAAAATAAAAAAAGGGTTAGGGCTTTCTCGGGCCCGGCAGATTTTCAGCGGGGCGGCTCCTATTTCAGTTGACCTGCTGAAGTGGTACGAATCGCTCGGCATTCAGATCCTGCAGGCCTACGGCATGACGGAAGATTGTGTGTACGCGCATTTTAACCGCATTGAAAACAACCGACACGGAACAGTTGGCCTGCCCCTGAAAGGACTTCAGGTAAAAATTGCGGCTGATGGTGAAATCCGGGTAAAATCTCCCGGCCTTACTCTGGGATATAATAAAGAACCTGACCTGACCAGGGAGTTGTTTGATGAAGACGGCTTTTTGAAAACCGGTGATCAGGGCACCATCGATGCCGATGGATTTCTTACAATCACCGGCCGCGTGAAGGACTTGTTTAAAACCGACAAAGGTAAATACATATCGCCTGCTCCCATTGAACTCAAGTTGCAGGCCAATCCGGATATTGAACAGGTGTGCCTGGTAGGCATGGGAGTACCCCAGCCCATGGCGTTGGTTGTTCTTTCGGCTGCCGGAAAACCGAAAACCAAAGAACAATTGATTCAAAGCCTCAGTGCCACATTGGCCCAGGTCAACCCCGGCCTTGAGGCTCATGAGCACATTGAAAAAATGGTGGTTATGCGCCACGATTGGACCGTGGAAAACAACCAGCTTACACCCACCCTTAAAGTAAAGCGAAACGAAGTAGAGAAAATTCACCTTCCCAATTACCCGAAATGGTTTCACCAGGAGGGCCTTGTGATATGGGAATGATAAAGATCACTGCGCTTTGCTGACGATGATCAGCCGTGAAGTTTCAGATTGCCGGTAATTTGAATTCAACTAAACACCGGAGCCATGAAAAAGAACACACCCGTAAGCACCATCATGACCAAAAATGTTTTTACGGTTCAACTGGATGACGACCTGGCCGATGTGCATGAACTGGTTCGTAAGCATCACATCCGGCACGTGCCGGTATTGCATGGAAAGCAACTGGTGGGCATTATCAGCAAGACCGACCTCAACCGACTTACCTTCAGCAGTTTGTTTGCCGGTGAAGCCGATGCGGATGAGGCCGTTTTTGAAATGCTCACCATCTCGCAGGTTATGTCGCACAAGCCGCGTGTGGTTAAGGAAACCGATTCGATCAAGGCTGTTGCAGAGATCCTGTCTACCGAAGAATTTCATGCATTGCCCGTAGTCGATAAGAAGGATGAATCGAAACTGGCTGGTATCGTTACCACCACCGATGTAATCCGTCACATGCTGAACGAACTGACCTGACAGGCCTTACTTAAATCGGGCTTTAAAAAACTCAATAGCATTTTTGTCTGCGTCATCCGCGGCCTGCTGGTTGTAGGTGCCGATCGCATTGCTGGGATTTGCAAAAGCATGGTCGGCATCATACGATTTTACCGACAGGTTTTTGCCCGCGGCTTTCATGTTTGCCTGAAACTTGTCGATCATATCTTTGTTTATCCACTTGTCCTGCGTAGGCCAGATCATCAGCACATCGGAGTTTAATGTCTTTAGTTTTTCTACATTGTCTTCGGGCGCTCCGTAATAAATAATACACGCAACGGTTTGTTTGCCGGCAGCAAGGGCTGCCTGCATGGACTGGCCTCCGCCAAAACACCAACCCACCGTACCGATGCGGGCCTTGGTGCCCACGTAGGTAAGCGCTCCCTTTACAATGGCAATGCCTCGGTCTTGCCGGAACTCACCCATGTACCTTGCCGCATCTTCGCGTGTGGTTGCCAGTTTTCCGTCATACATATCAATGGCCAATACATTTACATTGCCGAGTGCATTGTAAAAATTCTCGGATTGCCGCTTAATGTTGTCGTTCAAACCCCACCACTCCTGGAACACAAAAATCCAGTTATCGGTCGGCTTTTGCGCTTTGATGAGGTAGCCGTTGGCCTCCATACCATCTGCGCACTTGAACTTGATCATTTCACCGCCAGCCTGGCTGGTGTGAACATAAACACGGGGAACAGAATGTGCCATATTAAATTCCTTGTTTGATGCAAGCATGGCAAACTTTTCAGTTGCCGGTGTGTGGCATACGGTGATGTCATCCTGCGCCTTAACGGTGATCAGACTAAGACATCCGCAAATAATTAAGTAAAGCTTTTTCATAACGCTACAGGTTTTGTTTATTCAGTCCATTGGCCTCGTAAAATGCGATCGTACGTAATAAAATCGGTGTTCACCGGTTCAAGCCCTTTCTGCCGGAGCAGCAGCGCGATCTGCGCCCGGTGATAGCTCGAGTGATTCACTAAATGAATCATTATGGACTCCACATTATTCGTGTACGGCTCTCCTTTGAAATTGGTGTAACTCAATTCCTCATTAAAGGTATCGCGCTCAGCAACAAATTGCAACCATTGTTTACATGCCGATTCACTCATGGAGGTTATCTGGCGGAGTGAATAAACACCCCATAATTTTACATCGGGTGGAGGAAGGTGCCTTACCCGGTGAAGCCAAAGCAACTGCGCGGCCACCACATGGCCCATGAGTTCCAGAATTTTTTCATCGGTTACGTGCTGCCTTTCCAGGCAAGACAGAACGCGGTTATTCGCCCACTCATTGTATTGATATAACTTTCTGAAATACGATTTCATGTACGCTAACTTACATCAGAAATTTTTCCCTGTCCAGCATCCACCCTGTAATACTCAATCGCTCGCGGATGGCCGGAAGCACCTCGTGTTCAATCTGGTCGCTGCGAAAACACACCAACCGTCCGGCTTCGGGCAACACATCACGCGTGCGGCCAGGCAAATACATGCGCAATTCGCCACCCTGGTGTGGCTTCCACTCCTTATTTAAATAGCAGATTACGGAAAGTTTGCGGTGGTCATCATGCTGAAACTGATCGAGGTGGCGCTTGTAAAACGTTCCGGGCGGGTAAACCGTAAAATGAACTTCGGTATCTTTCAGGCTAAGAAACAGGTTGCGATTCAGGTAGCGGATCAATTCATCGAGCCGGTGCAGGTAAACCCGCACGGCCGGGGCTGCCGCAGATTTATCGATCCATTGAATGTAATCGCCCCGGATCTCCCCAACCACCTGAACATTTTTGCTGATACCCGCCTTTTTGAAGGCCGAATGGCTGTTTTGAAATTCTGGCAGGGCCAGTATTTCGTCAACTTCATCCTGGCTTAAAAATTGGTCGGCAATGGCAAATCCCTGCTCAGACAACCCGGTTGCAACGGAATCAAACAGAAGGTTCATGTAACAAAGTTAGCAGGAGATTGTCTATACTTACGGACTATGGCATTCAAACTTCAACATTCACAATTCAACGTGCTGATTGCCTTCGCCTTCGCGGGATTGCTGATGAGTATTTCGGCATGCAAGCCCGAGGGAGATGTTGAACTTCGAAGGATCAAAGATGTGGTCGTTGATGCCACCACGGAACCTGTGTTAAAGGCCAATGCGGTGTTGTTTAATCCGAATAAAATCAGGATGACTTTACGCGCTATAGAAATGGATGTTTTTGTTGACGGGAAAAAAGCTGCCCGCATTGATCAGCGCCTGAAAACAAAAGTGCCCGCACAGGCCGAGTTCATCGTTCCCCTGGAAGTGAAATTGAATTTGAAAGAGCTGGGCTTTTTCGATACCCTATTTTCTGTACTGGGCGGAAAAAAAAAGAAGATCCATTACAAAGGAAGTATCCGTTTCACCTACAAGGGTGTACCCGTAAAAATTCCGGTCGACTACCAGGATGAAATCCGTGTGCGCATCTGAGGGCTAATCATTACCTTCAACACCGGTTTGCTATGCCCGATCTTAATACTCCAAAGGCTGAATTAGATGCCCTGCGTCAGCAGGTGGACGATCTTTTGCGGAACCAGCGGCACCTGCTCACCATCGCATCGCACGATATCAAGTCGCCCTTCAACCGCATGCATGCGTTACTCCAGTTGGTGCAGATGAATGCCACCAACCTTACCGAGGAACAACAGAATTACCTCGAAAAAATGCATATCGTGATTGCCGATGGCATGGCCATGATCCGCAACCTGATGGATTACCGAAATCTTGAATTCCATGGCATTGAACTAATGCCAGGCAGATTTACCCTGCCCGAATTTATTCACACCTCTCTCCGTGCCGTGGAGGTCGTGGCCCGTAAAAAACAACTTGTGCTAACCATTGGCGTTATGACCGCCACTGTACTACACACCGACCGGCATTGCCTGCAGCGTGCTTTTGATAACATCCTCTCCAACGCGGTTAAATTTTCGTTTCCCGGAAAAACCATTGCCATTCGCACGGCACAGGACGGCACGGATGCGATGATCGAGATTGAAGACGAGGCCCGGGGGTTTTTAGCGGCTGAGCGGGAACAGTTGTTTCAAAAGTTCAGCCGGTTTTCCAACCGGCCTACCGGTGGCGAGAGTTCAACAGGATTAGGCCTGTACATCGCACAATCCATGATGAAGCAAATCAACGGAAGAGTGGAGTGCAGTACAGCCGAAGGCGTTGGCAGTATTTTCAGATTGATTTTTCCGATCTCATTCAGGCAGGAGTCATGATAAGCGTAGTGAAGTATCTTTTACTTTTGCGTCATGCCGAACGCAGTGAGGCATCTTTATAGTGTTAACGTGGTTAGAACAAAAGGTTCTTCGCTCTGCTCAGTCCGGCAGTGTGGAGGTTGTTCGCTGCATCAGTACAGCGCTTAGTTAAACAGGTAATAGTCCTCGTCCTTGCCTTCCAGAATGGCCTTGATGGAGTCAATCACGCTGTCGTCTTTAATTACGTAATCACGAACTCCTTTGCGGATGAAATTCAGCACCATGTTGCCGTCATCAATGGCACTCATCATGATCAGCTTGTTCTGATCTTTAAGCTTGGCCTTTATCGCCTCGTAAAAATCAATACCGGTTTGGCCGGGCAACTTATAGTCCACAATAAATGCATCCGGCAACGGGCCGCCATTCATGGCTTTCAGGCATTCCTCCGCAGATTTGAAACTCTTTATTTTCAGATTCGGATCCTGCGCCAGCGCCCGCTGAATAAACTCAGCGTAAATCTCATCGTCTTCGATGATATGAATAGTCATAGGTTAAACTCCAACTATATAGACACGCAATATAGTAAAGATTCATTTTGCGCATAACTCAAAAAAAGGCAAAGTTTTTACGGATTCCCGTGTAAAAAAAGACTGATTTACGCTGTCGGCAAAGTATATTCAGCGCCATAAAAAAGCGTTCACCATGAAAAAAAGCATGTTGTTGTTTGTCGTGCTGGCCTTGTGTGCCACACATTGCACACCCACCCGCAATTCCGGAAACGTTACGATCGTCATAACATTCACTTCCGACCTCAGCAACCAGGCCCAGGATGGCCGCCTGCTGCTGATGCTGGCCAACAATGATAAAGTTGAACCCCGTCATCAAATTACCGATGGACATTCCACGCAACTGGTATTTGGCGTAGATGTGGAGGGAATGAAGTCGGGTGATAAGATCACGGTGGACGCCACTGCTTTCGGCTACCCCATTCAATCGTTGAAAGACATCCCTGCCGGTGAGTATTATGTGCAGGCCCTTCTGAACCGCTACGAAACCTACATCCTGAAAACGGGGCACACCGTAAAACTTCCGCCCGACCAGGGCGAAGGCCAGCAATGGAACAGCAAGCCCGGCAATTTTTACAGCAAGCCGGTGAAAATTTCAGTCGATCCTGCCCGGAGCGAAACGGTTAACGTGGTGATGGATCAGAAAATCCCTCCCGTAACCGAGCCAAAGGATACGAAGTACATCCGCCATATAAAAATTCAGAGCACGCTGCTCACCGAATTCTGGGGCAGGCCCATGTACCTGGGTGCGCATGTGCTGGTGCCGGAAGGGTTCGACAATCATCCCGAAGCACGGTACCCGCTCATGATTTATCACGGGCATTTTCCTTCCGACTTTGGCGGCTTCAGCGAAACACCACCCGACCCGAACATGGACACCACCGATTACAGTGCACGCTTCAACATTTACGGCTACCGCAAAATCCAGGCACAGGAAGCCTACAACTTTTACAAGCAATGGACGAGCAAAAATTTTCCACGCTTTCTCGTTGTCGAAATTCAGCACGCCAATCCGTACTATGATGACTCCTACGCAGTGAACTCGGCCAACCTGGGTCCGTATGGCGATGCCATCATGCATGAACTCATTCCGGAAATAGAAAAACAATTCCGTGGCATCGGCCAGGGCTGGGCACGCTTTACCTATGGCGGCTCCACCGGTGGATGGGAAGCGCTGGCGGTGCAGATGTTTTACCCCGATGATCTGAACGGATGCTTTGCGGCCTGCCCCGACCCGATCGACTTCCGTGCGTACTGCCTCATTGATATCTACAAAGACAAGAATGCCTACACCTATGAAAGCGATTTTAAACAACTTGAACGGCCGGCCCTGCGCAATTACCTGGGGCAGATCAGCACTACCGTGCGCCAGATGAACTACCGCGAACTGGCACTGGGTACAAAAACACGCTCGGGCCAGCAGTGGGACATCTGGGAAGCCGTGTACTCACCCCAGGGCGAGGACGGCTATCCGAAGCGGTTGTGGGATAAAGTAACCGGAGAAATTGATCGCAGCGTGGCCGAATACTGGAAAGAAAACTACGACCTGCGCCACATCCTCCAACGAGACTGGGCAACGCTGGGCCCGAAACTGCAGGGCAAGATCCACATCTACTGTGGCGACATGGATAACTACTACCTCAACAATGCTGTGTATTTAATGGAGGAGTTTTTAAAGAAAACCAACAATCCATTTTATGGTGGTGAGGTTGATTATGGCGACCGTTCCGAACATTGCTGGAATGGCGACCACAATAATCCGAACTACATTTCGCGGTTGCGCTACAACACCATGTACCTGCCGAAGATTTTAAAACGCATTGAAAAAAGTGCACCGAAAGGTGCGGATGTGAAGAGCTGGAGGTATTAACCTTTTAATTTCAGCGCGGCCGAAGCCGCCATCAATTTGGAAGCCTTCAGCTATTAGCTCGTCATTCCAAACAAGAGCTGCCCCTGTGCAGCCAATAGTGGCTTATTCAGGTTCCTGAAATCTTATCATATGCCATTTTTTATGATAAGAAAATTTAAAAATCTTATCATAATAGGTTATATTTGATAAGAGAATCACAAAAACCTTATCAGATACATAACTATATTGGATAAGAAATTCCTAAAATCTTATCAGATGTGGACACCTGGTATCCTGCCTCCACCCAACGATCTGGAAAGCCGACCTATCCTGAAGCAATTGGCCCGGGCACACCGGGCCTTGGCGGAATTGAAGGGCATTGCCGCTACCATCCCAAACGAAAACATTCTTATTGAAACACTGGCCTTGCAAGAAGCTAAAGACAGTTCGGCCATCGAGAATATCATCACCACAAACGATGAACTCTTCAAATCAGTCCTGAACCTGGAGGGAGTAAAAAATTTAGCCTCGAAAGAGGTGCACAATTATGCCGTTGCCCTGAAGCATGGTTTCGCACGTGTGTTGAAAAGCGGATTGCTGACGAACAACCACATTCTTGAAATTCAGCAAACCCTCGAAACCAATCAGGCAGGATATCGCAAAGTACCAGGTACGGTAATAAGAAATGCCAACACAGGTGAAGTGGTTTACATGCCTCCTCAACATGGTGACGACATCATTCGATTAATGACCAACCTGGAACAGTATATCAACGATGATACCCTGAGCGACATCGACCCCTTGATTAAGATGGCGGTAATTCATTTTCAGTTTGAAAGCATTCACCCCTTTTATGACGGCAATGGCCGTACCGGCCGCATTATCAATATACTGTACCTTGTTAAGCAGGGACTTCTGAGCTTGCCTATTCTTTACCTGAGCCGCTTCATCATCGGGCATAAAGCCGACTACTATCAGAAGTTACAAGGAGTCAGAGACCACAACAATTGGGAATCATGGATCCTGTACATGTTGACAGCTGTTGAGGTGACCGCCAACCAAACCATTGAGCAGATTAAGGAGATAAAGACGTTAATACAACACTACAAAAACCGGATACGCCAATCCTACAAGTTTTACAGCCAGGACTTACTGAATAACTTGTTTAAACATCCGTACACTAAAATTGAATTTCTCCAAAACGACCTGAAGGTGAGCCGCATTACAGCAGCACACTATTTGAATCAACTGGCCGATGATGGCCTACTTGAAAAACAAAAGCTTGGAACAAGTAACTACTACATCAACCGTCCCCTTTACGAACTGTTTACAACCAGAACAACTCCTTAAAAAAACCAATCATACCCGGCTACTCCCCGAAATACCCCACACTTTTCGCCATCAACCCGGCCAGCAGGGGGATAATGAACAGCAACAGCAGTTCAAGGCGCAGCATCCAGAAAATTTTACCGGGAATAGCTACTACTTCTTCAGGATTGCCTTTTCGATTCTTCAGAAAGAAAACGGTGGGGTAGATGGAAAGCAGTCCGATGCACACAAACAGGGTGAGCTTCACATGAAAAATCCAGTTCTTGCTGTAAAACTCCGCGGGCTTGCCGAAGCCGCCAAGCCACAGGGTTAAGCCCGCCCCCAGCAACATCAGCGCGGCTACCCCATACACGGCATCAATGCGCGCCAGTCTGCCGATCTCCGCACGGGTAAGTTCTTTCTTTAGCAAAAGGTGCTCGGCCGTGAGCGTGGCAACAATCGCAAAAATGCCGATGAAGTGAATGTAGCGCAGCAGCAATTCAGTAGTCACAGGCATTTACTTTTTTTGAAAGATACAATTCTCCCTTTGCTCAGCAAGCCGGCAACGGCTAAACAAATTTTTCGCATCACCCGGTAACGAAGCTTATCCTTCACCAGCCGGTTGTGAAATCCCTCCCGGATTCGGGGCCACAGGCCCACCCGCATCTGCTGCTCATCGGCCCGGGTAATGGTGAGCTGAACCATCTCATCGCTGGTAAAATTCATCTTTTCGAGTTCGGCCATAAACCGGTTATAAAAAACATCGCGCATCAGCCGTTGCTGTTGATGATCCTTGGTAACCCTTTTTGGCGGCCGCACAAAAGCCGGGTTCAGGTTTATTTCCCACACCTGCAGTTTTCCGTTTACCAGTGCATAATCGGCACGGCCATAGGTTATGCCTGCTGTATTGAAAATCATTTTCAGCCAGTCGGCATGCGGATTGGTGTTCATGTAGGCTGCTACCTCAGCCTTCCGGCTATTCATTAACACATCTTCCGGACTGACCATCGATTTCACATTCCAGTCATGACTGAAATTCAGGTACCGCGGCATCACACAATCGCCAAGCACAAACGCTGAATATTTCAGAAAAACTCCGCCATCGGATGCATCCACGTACTCCACCACCAGCAACGCTTCGCTCCGGTATCCAAGCAGGTTGAGTTTTTTTATTTCACGCTTCACCTCCGTTTCGCTGTGCAACAGTTGGGTTAATGTCCCGGTGTGGCGGTCGGCCTCCCGGATAAACACGGGGTACTTCAGGTGACTGAGCGGCTCGTTCGCACGGGCAATTGTAAACATGTTGATGCCCGACTCCGCCATTTTTTTCAGCAGGTCGTACCGCAGCAACACGGCCTCCGGGTTGTTCAGCACCGGCACGTGCGGATAGCGATTTTGGAGTTGCCTGAAAATTCGCACCGCGACAAGGCGTTGTGGTGGTGTGAGAAAATCCAGGTCGGAGAAAACAAATGTTCCGGCACGAATGGATTTCAGGTGTCCGATTTCTTCCCAGTGTATAATCCGGATGCGATCCGAGAAAGCACTTCCCCGCGATCGCAGAAAATTCCGTACGGTAAAACTGTTGCGCCTGGTGAGGAGAAAGTAGATCATGACGGTTGAGTGATTTCTTCCGGGTGTCCGGCCTGTGAACTGACGAGCGAAACCAATGCACCTATTTCTGTTACATTCAGCACCGTTTTGAAAATGTCGGGGATTCCATCAACCGCCTTTAGGATAAGCACCCCCTCCAGTGGAATACCGGCAGCAAGGAAAACCGGCATGCTGTATACCTTGCCCATTTGCGGCAGTCCCGGGCTGCCAAAACTGGTGATGATCATGAGCCCGATAAACAGGAGCAGGTTGTGCGATTCAACGGGAAGATTGTATGCGGCTGACAAAATGAAGAAACTGAAAGGATTTGCCACAAGCAGGTTAAGCCGAAAGAACGATACAAAAAGTGGAACCACCAGCCGGTTGATTGGCATGTTGCGGCTAAACGAACCGGTACTTTCAAGCAAAGCAGGCAAGGTAGCCAGCGAGGAACACGTACCGGCCGCAACAACCTGTGCAGGAAACATGCACCGGGAAAAATGGCGCACCGGTATGGGTCCGAAGAAACGAAAAAGCAAATAAATCAACCCGGTCATTGTCACCAAAACCATACACACCCCCAGTAAGTACGTGCCTGCAAAGCCTGCCAGTTGCAAACCGCTTTGGCCCGCAATCAGAAAGGCAATGCTGCCAGCCGAAACCGGAAGGAGAATGAACAGAATTCGAAGGGCATTGAAAATCCGTTCGGATACCCGCCCGGAAAATGCCGTCACCCAATGACTCAGATGTTCCGGAGTTTTTGTGAGCGCAAATGTTAGTACGGTGACTCCCAGAATAACAGGAACAATCAGTTGCATGGCCAGCCCTTGCACGGTAGCGAGCCACCCGTTAACCACATCGCCCGGATCGCTGCTGACTGAGGAAGTTGAACTTAGAATAGCAGGAAAGTCCAACGCAACCCTGTTGGTAAAGAAATAACCAAAAGTCACCGACAAAACCGAACCCAGAACCAGCATCACCACGTGAGCGCCAAGCCCGCGCAGCACTACCTTTCCAATGAGGCTGGTTTTAAACATTGCCGACAATCCGGTTACGAGCTGGCAGGCCACCAACGGAAGAGCCATAATGATCACAACCGTAATCCAGCCTTTGGCAAAAAGGCGGGCAAAAGGAGCCAGCGCAAGCAAGGACGGATAGTCCTGCGAAAAAATACCCAGCACCAGGCCTGTCACCATGCCAAGAAGTGAGCCTGTAGAAATGGAGCGCATCCGGGGTACACCCTTCATGCCGAAATCGGTTTTGAGGAGAGTGCCGGCTCCTGATTGGTTGATCGGGACACCAATGAGGCCAGTGTCATCGCCTCCGTTACGTTAAGTACTGTTTTAAAAACATCAGGCACAACATCAATGGCCTTGGTCAGAACAATCATTTCAAGAGGCACGCCCATCGCCAGGAAAATGGGCATGGTAACCAGCTTGCCACCACTGGGCAGCCCTGGACTGCCAAAGCTCAGCACAATGATTGTACCGGCAAAAAGTAATATGGAACCAACATCGGTGGTGATGTTATAGAGAGCCGTAAGAAATACATATGAAAAAATGGAAGTAATGGCGCGGTTCAACCGGAAAACAGAAACAGAAAGCGGTATTACCAGCCTAGCCACCGGTGCGGGGATGCCGGCTCCCCCTTCAGCGCTTTGAAGAAGAGACGGCATAGTAGCCAATGACGACCGCGTGCTGGCGGCTACAACCTGTGCAGGAAATAAGGCTTTCGTAAACCGCCCAATGGATACGCCTCCACATATTGCTGCAATCCCATAAAGCACTGCGGTAAACACAATCAGCATTCCAATAAGCGCAAGAACATACTGACCCATAATACCAACCAGTGTTGAGCCGTATTCGGCCGTAAGCGTAAACGACAGGCAGAGTGCAGCCAGGGGCATCAGCACAAGAAGCATGTTCATCAACCGGGTTGTTTGATTACTGACGCGGTTCATCACGAACAGCCACGAATTGCCGCGGCCGGATGAAAACCGTGCCACAAACAAGGCAAGTGTTGCAACCAGGAACAGCGCAGGCAAAATAAGTTTTGCGAAGAAATTCTGAGCACGATTTATCCAGTGAATCAGAAGCAGGCCGGGTGTTCCCTCACCATAGGGAATTACCAGTTGATCGGGTGTCAACGTAAAATCTCCGATAATCCAGGTTGTAACTGCAAAGCCGATGGAAAGCGTAAAGCCGATACCCACCACCATAATTATCAGGTGAAATGCCAGCGCATGCAGCCCGATTCTACCAGCAATGCGTCCTCCCGACATGGAGAAAACAAGAGAAAAAAGATAAGACCCCACCAGGGGTATAGCCAAAACAATGAGCAGGGTAAGCCAAACTTTTCCAAGGAATTCCGCCCACGGAATAATTCCTGCTGCACTCCCGTTGTCCGTTTGATTCACCCACCAGCCTGCGGCAAATCCTATAACCAATGCAGCGCATGTCATCAGTAGAATATAGGATGTACTTCCCTGGCGGTGCTCCATATACCTGGCGATAAGGGTAAGGGAGTAAGTTACCAAACCCTATTTAATGGGATCTGCCGAATATCAGATTTTTTGGTTACATAGCATGGCCCATGCACGATGCCATCCGATTAAACTTCAGCACCGAAAATGCCTGGATTCTGAACCTGTGCCTGGCGTTCATCATGTTCGGTGTGGCACTCGGGCTTAAGCCGGAAGATTTCAAAAGACTGCTGAAGACTCCCCGCCCGGCATTGGCCGGACTGCTTGCGCAATTTGTTGCGCTTCCGGCTGTCACGCTGCTGTTCATCCTGCTTGTTAAACCATCACCGGCTCTTGCCCTGGGGCTCATTCTGGTCTCGGCCTGCCCCGGAGGGAACATCTCCAACTTTATGACAAGCCTGGCGAGGGGCAACGTAGCCTTATCGGTAAGCCTGACAGCTGCCGGTTCCTTTCTGTCGGTCTTTCTAACTCCGTTCAACCTTCAGTTCTGGGGAAGTTTATATGCGCCATCTTCGGCATTGCTGCGCGAAGTGAGTGTTGGGTTTACCGATGTACTCTCAGCTATTTTTCTGATTGCCGGCATCCCCCTTTTTCTCGGAATGGCATTCAATCACCGGTTTCCGGCAGCCGCAACCCGGCTGACCAAATGGATCAAACCTGCATCGGTTGTACTTTTTATCGGATTTGTAGGAGTTGCCTTTTCGCAAAACCTCGATGCCTTTGTGCAGTACATTCACCTGATTTTTTTCATCGTGCTTGCCCACAATGCGCTCGCCTTCAGCACGGGCTTTCTGATTGCCCGCGTGCTGCGAACGGGCTACAACGATCAGCGAACCATTGCCATTGAAACCGGTATTCAGAACTCCGGACTGGGCCTGGTACTGATCTTTACATTTTTCAACGGCATGGGCGAGATGGCCATCGTAGCCGGCTGGTGGGGCATCTGGCATATCCTTTCGGGACTGGCCCTTTCGTATTTTTGGTCGAGAACATCACCTGTTGTTGCATGATAAAAAAAGTTGTGCTTTATCGGTTGCTTAAAGCGTATGTGCGGGCAGGATGCTTCTTTTACTTCCACAAGCTGATCGTAAAAGGAAGGGACAACATTCCGCGAAGCGGACCTGTGTTGTTTCTGGCCAATCACCAGAATGCCTTACTCGATGCGCTGGTGTTTGCCGTTACCGTGCCCCGGTACAGCCACTTCATTGCGCGGGCCGATGTGTTCAAAAACCGGTTTATCGGGTGCCTGCTTTCACAGATCAACATCCGGCCTGTTTATCGGTTTCGCGATGGACTAAAAACCGTAACCAACAACTACGAAACGTTTCAGTGGGCCTCTGCCATTTTGCTGAAGGATGGATGCCTGCTGTTTTTTCCGGAAGGAAACCACAGTTTGCTCAGGCGCGTGCGGCCTTTAAGCAAAGGGTTTACCCGCATCATTGATGAGGTTTTCAAAAAAAATCCAAACCTTCCGTTGCAGGTAGTACCGGTAGGCTTGAATTACACCAATCATACCGGCTTTCGGGGATCGGTGAGCATCTGTTACGGACAGCCCGTTTCTGCATCCCCCTACCGGAACAACCTTCCCGCATTGCGCAGCCTGATGGAACAACAACTTAAAACACTCACCACGCACATTGACGATGAAGCAGCCTACGCTGAACTGATTAAAAAACTGGAAGCCACCCGGCCCGACCACCTCGATCCGCTTGCCACCAATGAGCTCATACGCAGTATTGAACGGGGGAACCCCGTTCCTCATCACAATGCCCGGCACCGACCGCGCGCGCGCTTCATGCTTCTTCCCGTTTACCTGCTCACGGCTTTGCTCAACGCGTTACCCCTGGTTGTGTGGCCGCAGGTTAAGAAGCGCATCACCGACCCGGTGTTTATCGGGACGTTTCGTTTTGCGCTCGGAATAACGCTGGTGCCCGCCTGGTATGTTGTTTTAATAGGGGCTGCTTACCGGTTTGCCGGTCCGGTTACGGGACTTCTTGGCGCTGTTGTGTGTGCGGGCTCATTACCGGTTTACCAGGCCTGCCGGAAGTTTATTTTTTAACCCGCGAAGGAGATTGTCTTTCGGCACAATTGGGTAACTTTTATAATACAAGCCGTGTTTTGATGCGACATACATTGTATTACCTGGTAATGGCCTTCGGCCTGATTACTTCCTGTGCTTCCGTCACGGATTCTCCCAAGTACCAACTGGCCAATGGCTACTATGAATTCCGGCAACGGCCAAGCCCGTACCGGAAAGCTTTTGTTGAGGTGCTTGACGATTCAGTGCGCATTCATCCTGTAAACGGAGGGGGGCCTTTTGGTGTCCTTCCTTCAGAGGATGAGTACTTCCGTCAAAAAAGTTTTGATGTGGATGTGATTACCGTTTTGTTCCGCTATCGTCCCGCGACCAAAACCCTTCCGGCTCAACTTAACACCAACTTTAACGGCAACCTTTACCTCGGTTACAGGGTTGACCAGTTCCAAATAGACTTTCAACAAACGCCTGCAGGAATCAAGAAAGTTAACCGGCACCAGGCCTTTTCGGTTGGCGGATTTGCCGGGTTCGGCTCAACATTCGTCAGCCCGTGGACAACCAACAACCAGATTACCGATGAATACGATGGCATTGTGCTGACACATGGCTTTGCCGGAATGATCGGGGTTAATGCGCTGACCGTAGGAGTGGCTGTGGGTTGGGATTATTTAACCGGCCGTGACAAGCATGTGTGGATCTACCAGGCAAAGCCCTGGTTGGGGCTTACGTTGGGATTGAACATTAACTAAATGAGTTTTTTGCGGTAGAAGGTATCGCATGCGAAGTGACCCGTGTTGCCGCACGGACCCGGAATTTTTTCAAACCCGTTTTTCTCATACAACTTCATGGCGTCTTTCATGGTGTTAAACGTTTCCAGGTAGCAATACTGAAACCCCATTTCAGCAGCAGCCTTCAGGCATTCATTCAATACCCGTTGCCCCAGCCCTTTTCTTCTTCCTTCCGGCAGGAAATACATCTTTTTCAGTTCGCAGGTGTGAGCATCGCCCCCTTCAAGCGGTGCCACTCCGCCTCCGCCAATAATCCTTCCGCCCTCTTCGCACACAAAATAAGCGCATCGGGGTTGGGTGTAGGTTGAATACATAGCGTCCACTTCCTTGTCGTGAATAGCGAAGCCTGCGCCACTGGCGCCAAACTCGGGCATGACAGTGCGGATGATACGGGCAACCTGCGCTGTATCTTCCGGGCGAATCGTGCGGATGGTCATTCGTGTAAAAGTGGTTAATCCTCTCCCCTAATATATTCTATCTTGTCGTCAAAAAATATAGTTCTTATGCGTACACTTATTGGTTTTCTTTTGCTGTTGATGTCCGTTTCGTCCACCGCTCAGGTATCGGAGCTGACCGTAGAAAAAATTATGCGCGACCCGAAATGGATAGGCACTTCGCCTTCCAATATTCGCTGGTCGCACGACAGCAAAACCATTTACTTCAACTGGAATCCCGAAAATGCTCCGGGCGATTCGCTCTATAAAATTACGTTTCAAAATCGCACTCCGCAGAAAGTATCGAAAGCTGAACGGATAAACCTGCCCGAGCCGGGCACGTACAACAACGCCTATACCAAAATGGCGTATGAAAAAAATGGGGATATCCATTTACTGGATGTTGTTTCAGGAAAATCAACCGCTGTTACGCATACCGTTGGCCGCGAAAGCAACCCGTATTTTTCGGGCGATGAGAAAAAAGTTATCTATCTCTACGATCAGAATCTCTATGCATGGGAAATCGGAACCGGAAATTTTGCACAGCTCACCGATTTCAAACGCGGAAAAAAGCCATCCATACCGGCCGAGACCGAGCAACAAAAATGGCTCAAACAAGATCAGCTGGCTTACATCAGCGTGCTGAAGGAGCGCAAGGAGAAACGCGATGCTTCGCGCGATTTCCGAAAAACAGAAGAACCAAAACGCCCCAAAGAAATTTACCTTGACGAAAAAATGCTGAACCAGCCACGGCTTAGTCCGGATGGAAACTTTGTAACGTTTATCCTCACCAAAAACGTCAATGCCAAAACTACCATCGTGCCCAGCTACGTAACCGAAACTGGCTTTACCGAAGACATTACAGCACGCACCAAAGTGGGCGCTCCACAAAATACACAGGAATTTTATGTGTATGACATCAGGCGCGACACCGTGCTTCAGGTGAAAACCGATGACATCCCCGGCATTACCGATAAGCCCGCTCACCTTTCGGGTAAGGATGACGGCAAAGAAAAGAAACCCCAGCCCCGTGCCGTATCCTTTTTCGGCCCGGTTTGGTCGCCCGATGGAAAGCATGCCGTAGTCCAAATCCGTGCAGCCGATAACAAAGACCGCTGGATTATGAAACTCGATGCGGCCACACAAAAGCTATCGCTGATTGACCGGCAGCATGACGATGCCTGGATTGGCGGACCGGGAACCGGGGGCTTCGGGGGCTCCAGCCTTGGCTGGCTGGCCGATAACAAAACGCTTTGGTATCAATCGGAAGAAACGGGATACTCTCACCTGTACCTTGTGGATGTCGCCACCGGCAAAAAGCAGGCGCTTACTTCAGGTAAGTACGAAGTGCAATCCGTTGATCTCTCACGCGATAAGAAATTCTTTTACCTCATTACCAACGAAGTGCATCCGGGCGAAAAGCACCTTTACCGGCTAGCGGTAACTGGCGGTAAGGCTGAAAAAATTACCAGCCTCACCGGTGCACATGAGGTGGCCATGTCACCGGATGAGAAGATGGTTGCTTATCGGTATTCCTACAGCAACAAACCGTGGGAGTTGTTTATTCAGGAAAATAAAGCAAGCGCTAAACCTCAGCAAATCACGTATTCGCTTACGGATGAATTCAAGTCATACCCGTGGCGCGATCCGGTGCTCACCACTTTTAAAGCCCGCGATGGTGCCGAGGTGTACACCCGCCTGTACAAGCCCGAAAAACCGAATGGCGCTGCTGTAATTTTTGTGCACGGTGCCGGCTATTTGCAGAATGCTCACAAATGGTGGAGCAGCTACTTCCGCGAATACATGTTTCACAACCTGCTGGCCGATAAAGGCTACACCGTTTTGGATATGGACTATCGCGCCAGTGCCGGTTACGGCCGCGATTGGCGCGCGGGCATCTATCAGTTTATGGGTGGCAAAGATTTAACCGATCATGTGGATGGCGCTGCCTGGCTGGTGAAGGAACATGGCATTGACCCAAAACGCATCGGCATTTATGGCGGCTCGTACGGGGGCTTCATTACCCTGATGGGCATGTTCACTACACCCGATGTGTTTGCAGCAGGTGCAGCCCTGCGGCCGGTAACCGACTGGGCGCACTACAACCATCCCTACACCTCAAACATTTTAAACCTTCCATACACCGACAGCCTGGCCTATGCCAAAAGTTCACCCATCTATCATGCCGAAGGGTTGAAGGGCGCGCTGCTTATTTGCCACGGCATGGTTGACGTGAACGTACACTTTCAGGATGTGGTGAGGCTGGCGCAACGGCTGATTGAACTCGGAAAAGACAACTGGGAACTGGCCGTTTACCCGCTTGAAGACCATGGCTTTGTTGAGCCCAGCAGTTGGACGGACGAGTACAAGCGTATTCTGAAACTGTTTGAGGAAAACCTGAAGTAAGAAAAGCTTTCCCTTCATAAAAGATGCTTCGCTGCGCTCAGCATAACAACACCCAAACCTTGTCTAATCCGTAATCACAGCCGGAACATTCTTGTCCCTGAACATTCTGTTGTAGGCTGCCACGTCTTTATCCAGCAGATCTTTCAACTGTTGCTGGTGGAGTTTCCATTGTTTTTCCAGGTCGGCAAACCGGTCGCGCGCACCCTGCGTAACCCGCGGATCGTGCACATCGGCAACCGCACGAACGGCAAAAAACTCCGTGTTCAGCTTGCTCGGAAAATTGATTACGTCCTGAAAGTTTTTCTGCTTCGTCTGCACCACGTTCTCCTCCCATTTGTCAATTTTTTTAATCAGGTCTTTGCCGGTCGCAACGGCATCCCTTGCATCAGCCTTCTCTTTCAGCAATTCGTTATAGTTTTCAATCTGCTTCTTCACTTTGCGCATGGCGTTAACAGCCGCAGTGATTTCATTCAGCCGGGCTTCCACCTGTTCAATAAACTGTTGCTGGGTGGCCCAGTCGGCAGGCGTAACCTTCAGGTTAGGATCTTGTGTGATTTCGAAATCAACGTCCGATGACTCACCCTTGTACATTAAACGTGCCTTATACCTTCCGGGTGCCACGCGGTGGCCGCGGTAATCGCCATACACATAAGCATTATCAATGGCCGGCAGGGTTTCCGTTCTGAAATCCCACGCAAAGCGGTTTACACCGGCCTCCGAAGGAATAACCTGGGGCTCAGGCGGGCCACCGGGAAAAAGCTTAAATGCCTCGTCTTTTTTATTCGTGTACCTGCGGATTTTCTTACCGCCCGCATCAAAAATTTCCAGGCGAACCGTGTTGGTGTCGGCTTTTTCTTTCAGGTAGTAATCGAGTACTACACCATCCATCGGGTTCATGCCTAAACCGGGAATGTTGCCCATCCACTCCGGGATGGTAATGGCCGGATAGCGAACGGTGGGCTTGGGTTGAAACAGTTTAGCCGCTGCGTTTCCAAAATTGCCTTTCGATTGCTGAATGGCGCTGAGGTCATCCAGAATCCAGAACGAACGGCCGGCCGTGGAAGCCACCAGGTCGTTGCCTTGAATGATCAGATCGGTTACCGGGACTACCGGCAGATTCAGTTGCAATTTGTTCCAGCCGGCTCCCCCGTTGAACGAAACATAAAAACCGCGTTCAGCTCCGGCATACAACAGGTCTTTTACCTTTTTATCCTCGCGGATCACCTTGATGAAATCGTCAGCATCCACTCCGCTGCTGATTTTCGTCCACGTCTTTCCATAATCGGTGGTTTTATAGGTCATGTTGGAGTAGTCATTGAATTTATAGCGCGAGGCAGAAATATAGGCGGTGGCCTTATCGTGAGGTGAAACTTCAATGGAATGAATCATGCCCTCCGGTAAGCCGGCCGGGGTTATGTTCTGCCAGGTTTTGCCTCCGTCTTTGGTGATGTGCACCAGGCCGCAGTCGCTGCCGGCATACATCACGCCCTTTTCATGCACGGACTCAATCAGGTAATAGATGGTGTTGTAGTTCTCACCGCCTGCTCCTTCGTTGGTAATGGGTCCTCCACCCTGTTGCTGTTTGGTGGTATCGTTGCGGGTAAGATCAGGACTGATCACTTCCCAGTTTATACCTCCGTTGGTGGTTTTAAACACCACGTTGGCTGCATGGTATATCGTGTTCGGATCATGCGGTGAGGCAATTAACGGGGCGTTCCAGTTAAACCTGTATTTCATATCCTTGGCGCGATACGCCAGGTTGGTTGACGGATACTGCATGATGTCCTTCCGCTCATTGGTGCGCGTATCGAGCACATCAATGTTGCCCTGGTAACAGCCGCCATACATCAACACGGGGTTGTTCGGATCAAACGCAATGTAAGCCGACTCACAGCCGGGTCCTTCAAACCAATCCTGCTCGGTTAATCCGAAACTGTTGTTGCGGCTTTTAATGACCATGGATGTGTTATCCTGCTGCCCGCCATAAACACGGAAGGGGAAAAGATTGTCAACATTTACCCGGTAAAACTGTGCCGTAGGTTGATTATTTAAAGGCGACCAGCTTTTGCCGCCATTGAAGGTTATTTCGCCTCCGCCATCGTCACCTAAGATCATATTCTGATTGTTATTCGGATTGATCCACAAATCGTGCGTATCGCCATGGCCTACCCGAATGTTTTGAAACGTTCTTCCTCCATCAATGGATTTCATCATCGGGGCGTTGAGTACGTACAAGACATCAGCATTCACCGGATCGGCAAACACTTCCATATAATACCATGAGCGTGAGGTAATGTTCTGATCGCTTGAAAGATGATTCCACTTCTTTCCTCCATCGTCCGAGCGGTATAGTCCGTCCTTTCCTTTCTCAGCCTCCACAATGGCAAACACACGATTGGGATTAGCCGGAGAAACGGATACTCCGATCTTTCCCATCAGTTTGGGAAGTCCTTCGTTAATCCTGGTCCATGTATCACCGCCATCGGTTGATTTCCAGATGGAGCTTCCCGGTCCGCCACTCTCTACCTTCCACGGATACCTGCGGTGTTGCCATGTTGCAGCATAAAGAATACGCGGGTTGGTTCTATCGATGCTCAGCGAAGAAGCGCCCGTGTTGTCATCAACAAACAGCGTCCTTTTCCAGGTAGCTCCGCCATCGGTTGATTTGTAAATGCCCCGCTCGGGGCTGGCTCCATGAACAGGGCCTTGTGCGGCCACGTACACAATGTCGGGGTTGGTTGGATGAATGATAACATCAGAAATATGACGCGTTTTTTCCAGGCCGACATTTTTCCAGGTCTTGCCGCCATCCACCGATTTGTACACGCCATCGCCATAGGAGGTCATCACCCCGCGCACGGCATGCTCTCCCATGCCCACATAAATCACATTGGGATCGGATTCGCTCACTGCGATATCGCCAACGGAGCCTGTCTTAAAAAATCCATCGGAGATATTATTCCAGGTTATGCCGGCATCCTGTGTCTTCCAGATGCCCCCACCGGTGTATCCGGTAAAGTAAACCTGATCGTTGCCGATAACACCTGAAACCGCATTTGAACGGCCACCCCGAAACGGCCCGATGTTTCGCCACTTTAATCCTTTATACCACTCGGCTTTGAATGTGGCGGGTTGCGCAGAAGCGGTGGTTGAAGCGGGTTTGGATTTTTGAGCAAGCAGCAAGCCGGATAACACCAGCAACGCTGCCGCGAGGGTAATGATTCTCTTCATGACATTTTTAAGTTAACGGGCCGAGAAGTACGGAATTTTCCCGGGCTCCTCCAATAAACTTTTGCATTGGTGTAAGAAAATGATCAACGGTTATTTAACCCGTTCATGACTTTTGAAAATGCCGTTTTAATGGCATGGCCATTCTTGTGATGTTGATTTTTTACAACCCACTTTCCGTTGACGATCGTGCCCAGGTGCCGGCTTGAATCGGACGTGTACACGATTGAGGGAAGCAACCTATCGGCTGAGGTGTCGGAAAAGAGGTGGCTGCCCGCATTGATAACGAGCGCATCAAACGGCTGACCAACCTCAAAACAGTCAGTTGTGGTGAGGCCCATGGCCAGCCGGCCACGTAACACGCATTCGTTTACAAAATAAGAGGCCGCATTTCCGCTTACCGTATTGCGTTTGTTGGTGATCAGCCGCTGGCGGTAGTCAATCATCCGCAACTCCTCAAACGGGTTCAGTCCGATGTGGCTGTCCGTGCCGATGCACCAGCGCCCGCTGAGTTTAACGTATTCTTTCATTCTGAAAATTCCGTCTCCCAGGTTTCCTTCAGTGGAAGGGCACAACACAACATTCGCCCCGGAGGCAGCCACACCGTTCAATTCGGCATCATCCAGATGGGTTGAATGCACCAGGTTAAACCGTTGATTAACCGGAAGATTTTCAAGTACCCATTGCATCGGTCGTTTACCGCAATAGGCGATGCAATCCTCCACTTCTTTTCTTTGTTCTGCCACATGAAGGTGGAAGGGAATGAATGGAGGGCCTTGTTTCCAGGTGGTGATGATGTCGTTCAGATCAACTGCCCGAAGGGAGTGCACACTAAATCCCAGCCAGGCATCTGAAAAATTTTTCACGGCTGCTGCGGTATCATCCAGCAAATGAAAGTAATCGTCAACCGTTTGTGAGATGAACCGTTTTTGTCGCGGTTGCGGTTCCATGCCAAATCCTCCCTTTTGATAAAAAACAGGGATGAGTGTAATCTTTATCCCTGCCAGTCGGGCTGCGCTTAGCATGCGCTCCCCCATTTCGGCAAGATTCGAATACGGTTTCCCGTCCTTGTCGTGATGCAGGTAGTGAAACTCTGCTACATGAGTATAGCCCTGTCGTACCATTTCAGCATACACCATCGCTGCAATGGCTTCGGACTGATCGGGGTCTACGGACAGGGCACACTTGTACATCTCCTCCCGCCATGTCCAGAAGTCATCATCTGTTCCAGCCGGATGATTCTCAGCCAGTCCTGCCATGGCATATTGAAAGGCGTGCGAGTGGGCATTCTGAAAGCCCGGAAGCACCAGGCCACTTACAAATTCAATGGCTGTCGGTTCTGCCGGAGGATTGGACGACAGGTACTGAATGCATCCGGCTTCGTCCACCCCAACATAAGCCGGGCTCAACCATCCCGAAGATTGAAGAAGTGATTTGAATTGGTAGTATCTTATCATCTCCATTAATTCATCCGTGCGATTAACTCCTCCAGGGTTTTCATCAATATGATGCGCATCCGGTTTGCACGGGCTTCATCGTATGCCTTTTCGGCATCATCCATGTAATTCACTTTGCTCATCTCCAGTTGCAGGGCGTGTATGTTCTCGGCCGGCTTCCCATATGCACGGGTAATGTAACCTCCTTTGAACGGATAATTGTGACTGAATGTATATCCTGCCGATTCCAGGTTGTGAATAGCCACCTCAATCAGGCCTGGCGATGCGGATGTTCCATCGGCATCCCCTAAAATCAAATCGGGAAACTTTTCTTTATGAATGGTGGGCACCGTTTGACGGATGGAGTGGCAATCCCACAGCAGCACAATGCCAAATTGTTGTTTCAGATCCTTCAATATGCCTGTTAGTTTATTGTGGTAAGGCTGGTAATACTCGTTTACCCGTTGTCGCACATCATCAGGAGTAACCGCGGTGCGTTCATCGGCATAAATGGGCACGCCTAAAAAATTGGTTGTCGGGCAAAGCCCGGTTATTATCCGCCCATCCGTATACAGGGGTTTATCTTCCGGATTTCTGTTCAGGTCAATCACCCAGCGGCTGTACACGGCATGGATCAGGGTAATGCCCATTGCAGGTGCAAACTCATACAATTGGTGAACATACCAATCGGTATCGTCTGGTGCATTGATCAAATCCGGCTTATACTGTTGGCGGAGTGAGTCCGGAAACGCGGTGCCGCAATGCGGAATACTCAACAGAATGGGAACTCTTGATGACGTGGGTAGAATTACGCGGTACGGTTCCATGCGCTATTTGCGCGACTTCTTTTGCGACTCTTCCAAAGCCTTAAGGGCAATGCTTTTTTGTATTTCAGCTTCGGCAAGAGCGACCTGCAGTTTTTCATTCAACTCTTCGAGTCGTTGGCCCGCCTCTTCAGCATCTACAATGGCTTCTTCGTACTTCAATTTCCACTCCTCCGTCTCCCGGCCCAGCATTGAGGCCTTATCGTAATAGTATACACCAAAAGCCATCGAAAGAATGGCTATGCCCGCAAAAAGTACGGTTAGAAATTTTGAATTCATGACACTCTATTTTTTGGATGATTTTTTTTGTGCTTCCTCATACGCGCGTTGGACTCTTTCCCGTTCTGCCTCCATTACCGTCCTCAATTTAGCCGCCTCAAGGCGTGCCGCTTCGGCTTCCTCTTTCAATGCTTTTATTTGCCGGTACAGGTCTTCCACCTTTGCCCGCTGTACCTCTGCCTCGTGGCGCTGGGAATAGCCGTAGTAAATACAGACACCCGCTATGAGAAACATCACAATGGCCCTGATTTTATCTTTCATAGTTCACTTGCTTTGATTTCCTTGCCTAACCCTTGTGGTTTGCCAAAGGGTATAGAAGCCATCTCAAAAATACCAATCACGTCATTGCGAGGGATCCCGATATTATCGGGAGACCGAAGCAATCCCTGTTTTGGATACCGAATTGGAGATTGTTTCGCTGCGCTCGCAATGACGAACCTATTTTTGAGATGGCTTCTAATATCTTTTTTCATTTTTTCTTTCGCCTCTTTTTCGGTTTCTGCTCATCGGTCGCGGTTTTCAAGGCCTTCTCTTCGGCTTCCTGTGCTCTCTGCCCATTGTCTTCCGCCAGGCGTCTTGCCTGTTCCAGCTCCCGCTGCAACCGGGCTACCTCCTCACGGTATCCTTCGTTGGGATCGCTCAGTCGTTTTTTGAGTTCCATGATTCGCTTAAACGACTGATCAATCCGCTCAGCAGGAATCACTCCGCTGGTAACGAAATTACGAATTATCCCGTGCACTTTATCGACTGTGCGCTCCCGGCTGCCCTGAATGTTGTTGGTGAAACATAAAATATCCACACCGGCCAGAATGGCCCGCTTCACCGATTCCTCAAAGGAATAATGTTTTGAAATGGCGTGCATTTGCATATCGTCTGAAAACACCACCCCGTTAAATCCGAGGCCCCTGCGCAACAAGCCGTCAATAATGCGGGGCGACAAGGTGGCCGGCAGTTTATCCTGATCGAGCCTGCCGTTTACAATGTGGGCCGTCATCACGGCATCAACCAGCCCATTGTGCAGGAGTTTTACATAAGGTGTGAGTTCTTGCTCTGACCAGGTTTTGGTAACATCGGCAACATCAAGGTGGGTATCGCTTAGCGAACTGCCGTGTCCGGGAAAATGCTTTAAGGCGGTGAGAACACCGAGGCGGTTATGCTCGCGGATAAAAGTACCGGCATACAATGCAACCGTATCGGGATTTTTGGAATATGCGCGCTCCACTTTGGCTATGATCGGATTATCCGGATTGGATGCCAGGTCTACCACCGGTGCAAAATTCATGTTGATGCCCAGGCCTGCAAGTGTTGCGGCAGTAATGGAACTGTAGAATGAAACGGAGTCAATCGGTGATGCACCCAGCTTTGCTGCAGACACAGACATGGGGAATCCGTACTTCTCCTTCAATCGGTTCACGCGTCCTCCTTCCTGATCGATGGCAATAAACAAGGGGATTGGTGAGGCCTTCTGGTAGGTCCAGGTCATTTTCTTAAGGGCGGTGTATGAATTCTTTGCCGGTATATTTTTTTCGAAAATAATTACAGAGCCCACCTTGCCGCTGCGAATGGATTGGAGCAAAACAGGATCAACTTCGGCCTTCGGAAAACCGGTGAGAATCATCTGGCCGATTTTTATATCGAGGCTGTCCTGCGCTGAAACGTTCGTCACCCATGTCACCAGCCACAACGCCAGCAATTTATTTTTCACTGAATCAATAGCTATCACGGATTTGCTTTAAAATAATTTCCATCTCCTTGCGCACACTGCTCACCGGTGCGGTAAAGTTACTGTTCATAAAACTGAAAAGTAGTACCCGGCCTTTTTTTGTGATGAGGTAACCGCTTAACGAATGGTTATTGCTGAGGGTGCCTGTTTTCCCATAAATGTAGGGCTCATCGGCTTTATACCAATTTTTGATTGTGCCTGACCTGCCACCAACAGCCAGCAACCTTAGCACACGCTCACGCTTTCCCCCGGCATCAATTTTCTCCCACAGCTTTACAATACTTCGTGGCGTGAACAGATTATAGCGCGATAACCCTGAGCCGTCAACCCACACCGGGCTATCCGGTAAATCGGTCAGGTGCTTTGACTTCATGAACCGAATGGCTGGTTCAGGATTCAGGGTATCGCTCAGCGTGTAGGCGCATAGCAGCAGAATTTGTTCGGCAATAAAATTATCGCTCTCCTGCATCATCGTTTTCAGCAGGCTATCGGTTGGAACCGTAAACAGCGTTCGTTTTCCATCCGTTACGATTTTATGGGCGGGGAGCACACGCACTGTTCGCTTCAGCGTGTCGGTTAGCAGGTCGGCAATCAATACCAGATTAGGTCTAAACGGGATCTCCCATTTTTCTGACGAGCCGGGTATTCTTCCCGGATAGAAGTCTACCCGGTTTGAACCGATGTCGCGAAGCACCTCCGATCGCTGTGTACTGTCGGCAAGCCAGAAATATTTTTTGAAATACGCAGGATGTACACCCAGCTTGTTTTCCGAATCGCGGCTTACCTGAAAAAAATTTCCGTACACTGGAAAAGCTGACCGCTCCACGGAATAGCTGAAGAGGTAATCGCTCCAGGCCCAGCCTGGACCTAACGGAGCGGCATTGAAATTACTTTCTGCATAATAAATGTCACCCTGCGCACGCATTAGAAAATCATAGGCCGCTGAATTGGTGTAGGAGTTTGGATACAGAAAGGACGGGTCACCTGTACCAAAGATGATCAGCGAATCGCCACGTTCAATGTACTGAAAACCCGGGACTGAATCACCCAGCACGGTAAGGGCCGCATACAGGGTAAAAATCTTGGTGTTTGATGCCGGTGTAAAATACCGGTCATCCTGGTAGGAAAACAATGTCTTCTTTGTTGCTGGATCATAGAGAGCAAATCCTGCATGATGCTGGAACTTCTGTTCTGCAGCACGGAACGTTTTGGTAAGTTGGTTTCTTGAAACGGGCGAGCAACCCAACACAATCCAACCAGCCAAAGAAATAATCAGCAGTGCTCTCATTTCAGGTAGCGCTCTTGCAGGATGTTCCGATGATGCACCTCATGGCCGGCAATAACGTAACCGATGTTAATTACCGAAATGAGGTTGTTGTTTGCTTTGCCGGAGCGAGTGAGCATTTCCGGTGTAAAACTTTCAAACAAGTCGATGGTTGTGCCACGAAGCCTGCGGAATTCATCGGCCAGTTGGTTAAGGGTACGGCTTTCCGCATTGGCATGGGGAGCGTACCGTTGCTCGTCAAACCCGGCCAGTTCGGTTTGATCGTTTCGTGCGAACCGGAGCGCCCGATAAGCAAAAATGCGCTCTGCATCCAGCATGTGGCATATCACCTCCTTGATGCTCCACTTGCCGGAAGCATACCGAAGGGCGCCCTTTTCTTCCGGGATGGAACGGATCAGCGCATCAGTAACAACAATGGATGAACGAAGCACATCCATCAGGTTCTCTTCGCCAACGTGAGAAACGTAGTTCCGATAAAAGTCAGGCAATGTAGCAGGATCGGGCGATGTCTTCATGCCTGAAAATAAGGAAAATCCAACGTCTGATCGCAATGTGTAATCACTCCATCATTCGCTTTTCAATTGAGCGCAACATGAACTTGCGCAAAAACCCTTCCACGGGAAGGATAACAAAAGCAATCCCTACCTGAATAGCAAATTCCACCACCGGCCCGCCTTCCGTGGCAAATGTTGCCCCGGCAATAGTTTGAATAAACTCAATGAGAATAATAATCGACAACAACGAAAGAACCCGACTGATAAAACGGTACCGGTTACTCAGGCGGAATGAGGCGAATATCAGTAACGTGAAAATGCCAAACTCCAGTGCATAGAACCATGAGCGTTTCCAGTAAGGCGGAAGTACCCGGATGCGCACCGGCTCCATATCGGCTACTCTGCCAAAAATATCTTTCGATTGTACGACTAATGAATAATCGCCAGGCGGAAGATATGGAAAATCAATCCGGTTATTGGATACCGACCAGGTTGACCATTCTTCATTCAGTCCATGCAAGATGTACCGATACTCCACGGCATGCCCACTGATGTAGTCGGGTTTGACAACCTCAACCCGCACCGAATTATTATCCTGATCCAGTTTCAAAAAACTGGTGCGTGTACGGTCTGAATTGTTTTGCTCAATCCACTTAAGCAGTACAGGGTAGGTGTTTTCGTACGGAAGAAGACGGCTTGTATTGAAATAAACCAATTCGCTGTTTCCGGAAATGATCCAAAGGTTGCCACTGGGTCGGTCGGCTGCGATAAATCGCACATCGGGCAGCAGGTTAAGCAACCGGATTCGTTGCGGATCAGCCACATTGCCCAGCGTGTACCAATTATGTTCATCGCGAAACCACAAGGTGTTTCCATCAGCAAAACAGGCCTGCAGTCGCTCCAGCGAATCCTCTTTAAGCAGTTGCCGGGATTGAATATCAAACCGGTAAAATCCGGTGGAAGCAGCGAACAGCACGTTGCCTTTTACGGCAATGCCCAGCAGGCGATCGTACTCCGCAAATTCAAAATCAATAACCTCCGGCTGTCCATCGCCCGTTTTCGGAAGGCGGTACACCCGATCAAGCCCGCACATCCAGATGGCCTCACCCGGCTCTTCGAAGATATAGTTTACCGGGTTGTCAATGGCGCTAATGGGGTCTTCTTCGCGCCAGGCATTCTTTACCAGGCCAAACCGATGAAGTTTATCATCGTATGTTGAGATGATCAGTGTTGCGAGGTTATTGGAGGCAAAAAGAAACCGGACGGGATACTCAATGAGAGGACGCACAGATGTTCCGTCAACTTCAAAAGCTCCGCTCAGTCCGGAGGCAATGAGCCTTCCATTCCAAATGCTGAGGTCTGTTACTTTTGAATCTATTCCATGAACCCGTTTGTAGCTATAGTGTGATGAACGGAGAATGCGTTTCACCCGCTTCTCTTTTACATACCGGACAGCAGATTGGGTTGAGGGCTTTTCATCGGGTGCAGATTGACCCGGCTGAGCGACCCGTTGGGTGTTTTTCTTCTTTCGTAAAAACCCGAAAATACCTCCCTTTTCTTTCGGCTCCTGCGCTTCAACAACAGCCGGTTCATTTTTCGGTTTGCCTGATGCTTTTGTCTTTACGGGTACATCAACATAATAGATAAGTTCATCGTAAAAATCTTCGCGCTCCAAACTGTATAACCCAAGGGTGGTGCCCACATACACTTTGCCTTTATGGCTTTTGGCGCAAAGCAGATTTCCCTGGAGCCCCTGGTAATACCGGAATGAACGAAACGGGAGAAAGGGAGCGATACGCGTAAATCCGTAGGCATGTGCAACCCAGAGGTTCTGGTTTTCATCGCATACAAGCGAATAGATTTCATTGTCGGGCAGGCCGGTGGAATAGTTTATGATTTGTTCGGTGTTCCCTGTTTTTGGATTAACGAACAGCACTCCACCGCGCAGGGTACCCAGGGCAACCAGATCGGCCGTAATCCACGTGGCATTGACTATAACACTGGCATTTGCGTAGGCTGCATCAGTCAATACGATTTCCTTCGGTTTCAGATTTCTTCCGCAAAGAAAAAGTCGGCTTTCAGAAGTGCCTAAAAGGTATGTGTCGGCTGAGCGTTCGGCAAAAAGTAATGTTACACCGTCATGCTTAAAAGGATTAAATGGCTGAAGCTGATTATTTACCAGTGTTTTCGTTTCTCCCTCTGAACTTACCACCATGGTGCCAAACAGCTCATTCAGGGCTATCCAACCGTCATCAGAAGCAACTGCAACCTGTGCCACACTGTCGCCCGCATACCGGAACAGTTTCCGATCGTTAAGGAAATAGGCCTGACCATGATCAACCTGTACCTGAAATGAGAATGCCGCATCGGGTTTTTCGAAGAGGGGCTGATACAACTCAAGGCCTTTGTCGCTCAGGGTAATTTTACCAAACCCTTTTGAGCCCGCAACATACAGCACCTCGTCACCCGCAAGTTTAAGCGAGTAGGCGGCTCCTCCCGTCCGGATTTGATCCCACGTGCGGCCATCGAAACGAAGTACACCGCGCTGGGTGGCGAAGTAAAAGAGCCCGCGCTTATCCTGCACCATATCGTAACAAACCGGGCTGAACCGATCATGGTCTGGTGAAAAATGGGACAGGAAATAGCTGCCGGATTGCGCCAGTGATGCAATTGTAACGAATAGTCCAAAAACACTGAGTCTCCACGTCATAACCACGCAGCAAATATCAAAGTTAAAAAATCCCTGCTTAGCTGATGCGGCTCCAATTGGTGGATGAACGTTGGAGTTGATCTACCTGATTGCGGATTGCCTGGTTAATGTTGCTTTTCAATTCGGGGTCTTCCTGCAAAATAGCTATAGCCTCCTCGCGGGCCGTTTGAAGCAATTTTGTGTCTTTACTTAGGTCCGCAATCAGCAAATCCAGAATTCCGCTCTGCTGCGTTCCCATCAGGTCGCCCGGGCCCCGAAGCTGCAAGTCTACTTCAGCAATTTCAAATCCATTGTTGGTCTGCACCATGGTTTCAATCCGTTTCTTCGATTCGGCCGAAAGCTTATAGCCTGTCATCAGGATGCAGTAGGATTGATCGGCACCACGGCCCACCCTTCCGCGGAGTTGATGAAGTTGTGACAGCCCAAAGCGCTCGGCATTTTCAATAACCATTACGGATGCATTGGGTACGTCTACTCCCACTTCAATTACGGTAGTGGCTACCATAATTTTTGTTTCGCCTTTTACAAACCGCTTCATTTCAAAGTCTTTCGCTTCCGTTTTCATCTTGCCATGCACAATGCTCACAGGCACTTCCGGAAAGGCACGGCAAATGCTTTCATAGCCGTCCATCAGGTGTTTCAAATCCAGCTTTTCGGATTCCTCTATGAGCGGATAAACAATGTAAACCTGCCGGCCGTGGCTTATTTGCTCCTGCAAAAATCCGTTTACCTGAAGCCTGTGCGCATCGAACTTATGAATTGTTTTAATCGGCTTCCTTCCTGCCGGAAGTTGATCGATTACCGAAATATCCAGGTCGCCATACAACGTCATGGCCAGCGTGCGGGGAATGGGCGTAGCCGTCATTACCAGAACATGCGGCAGCACATCGGCATTTTTGCTCCACAATTTTGACCGTTGCGCTACACCGAAGCGGTGTTGCTCATCAACAATGGCAAGACCAAGGCTACTGAACTTCACCTCCTCTTCAATAAGGGCATGGGTGCCAATCAGTATGTTCAGTGAGCCATTCGCTAATCCTTCATGGATTGCCTTGCGCTCCGCTTTTTTTGTTGACCCGGTAAGCAAGGCGATAGGTATTTCCATCGGAGCAGCAAAGCGCTGCAGGTTATTAAAGTGCTGTTGTGCGAGAATTTCTGTTGGCGCCATCAGTGCGCACTGCGTGCCTCCACCTATGGCAATGAGCATGCACACAAAAGCAACAATGGTTTTGCCGCTGCCCACATCGCCCTGAAGCAGTCGGTTCATCTGCTTCCCCGATCGCATGTCCCCATAGATTTCGCGGATTACTTTTTTTTGAGCATCGGTAAGCTCAAACGGAAGGAACTCCTTGTAGAACCGGGTGAGCAGGGCAGCATCATTAAACACAAAACCCCTGGATTTTTCCTGCCTCACTAATTTGAGTTTGAGCAACCGCAACTGAATGTAGAAGAGCTCTTCAAACTTTAACCGATGTGTAGCCTGTGCCAGCAGGATATGGCTCTGCGGAAAATGGATGTTGTGAAGTGCCGTGCGTTTATCAATGAGTTTGTGCTTTGCCAGCAATCGGTCTGGCAGGGTTTCGCGGATTTTGTCCTTGGCCAGCTCGAGCAGATCGCGTTGCAGCTTTGAAATAGCCTTGCTGTCGAGGTATCGGACACGCAGTTTTTCAGTGAGTGGATAAACCGGCTGAAGATATCCTCCTTTTTTTGCTGACTCGGTGAGGGGCTCAACCTCAGGATGAGCCATACTGAATTTCTTTCCATAGCGGGCAGGTGTGCCGAATACGACATAGTCAACACCAAGTTTCACTTTTTCCTGAACCCATTTAATTCCCTGAAACCACACCAGTTCCATGGATCCGGATTTATCTTCCGCATAGGCAACCAGCCTCCGTTTTCTTCCTCCCCCGGCAATTTCCTTTCCTGTAATTTTAACGATTACCTGAACGGCAGGCATTCCGTCAGTAAGTTCCGCAACTGTGTAAAACCGGGTGCGGTCTTCATAACGAAACGGGTAGTGCTGAAGCAGGTGGCCAAACGTAAAAATGCCCAACTCTTTGTTTAACAAAGCAGCACGCTGGGGGCCCACCCCCTTCAGGTATTCAATGGGTGTATCAAAGAACCGGGTAACAGACTCCATGGCTGGCTGTGAACAAATTACCTGAAAGGTAATGCTCAATCGAAATTAAACCACGGACTCACTATTATAGTCTATTACCACGGTTACTATCTTTGGTGTCTTGTAATTCACGTCTATGAAAGTTGGCCCTCAGTCGTATCGTGGAATTGTATTTGTGTGCCTTGAGGATCTGCCTCCCGGCCAGAAAATTCTGCTGGAAAGTTCCCCCGATTACCCTGAGCGGATAAAAATTCTGATTGACAACAGGACCAGGAATAACTGCATCCAATACAAAGAGTATGAGCAGTGGTACCATGCCGTTTATAAACGGTCGGTGGCTCCGGCTGAGCGCATTACCCGCCAACCGGTAAACTGGTTGCCGCCATCGCTGGTTTTCAAAAAAGCTTAGTCAGGCCAGATGCCCTTATCGGGAACAACCTCGAGCACATTTCCTTCTGAATCTTCAAAATAAAAAGATTCCTTTCCGCCCTTCCACACTACCTGGTCGGTAATGGGTATTCCCTTTGTGCGATCCACATTTTTGCCTTTTCATAATCCGGTTCAGACACTTCAAATGCAACATGCTGCTTCCCTGCTCCATAATGTGCCGGAGGACTTGTTTTTGTCCGTGAATCATCGGGATTAAACAGCAACAACACTGAACTGCCTGCTTTGAAAAAAGCATGTTTACCAGGTAAATACCCGATCAGCGGAAGCGCAAGGGTATGTTCGTAAAATGCACGTGCCCTTTCCAGGTTATGAACGTACAGGCAGGTTTCTTTAATCTTAAGAAAATTCATGAGGCAATGCGTTTGCACAATGCATCTTTAAGGGAACAGTACTCACTCCATATTGCCTGTAAAATTTCTCCTGCCGGCTTTATTTCATTTATGGCTGCTGCCACCTGGCCTATTTCCAATTCGCCTTCATCCAAATCGCCCTCAAACATTCCCTTCTTTGCGCGCGCCCTGCCCAGCAGGTGCTTCAGTTCATCAGCCGATGCGCCCCGCAGCTCCGCTTCTGCTACTTGTTGGTAGAACTTGTTTTTAATCAATCGCACGGGGGTAAGTTGCTTCATGGTAAGGATGGTGTCGCCCTCACCGGCTTCTACGATTTTTCGTTTAAACCTTTCATGAACGGAGGCCTCCACGCTGGCTGCAAAGCGGCTGCCTACCTGAACGCCATCAGCCCCCAGGGCCTCGGCAGCCAGCATTCCACGACCATCGGCAATCCCCCCGGCAGCCAGCAATGGAATGGCTATCGCATCGCGCACCAGAGGAACCAACACAAATGTGGTAGTCTCTTCCCTTCCATTATGCCCGCCTGCTTCAAAGCCTTCGGCAACCACGGCATCGGCCCCGGCTTGTTCGGCTTTGCGGGCAAACTTCACGCTTGAAACAACGTGAACTACCGTAATGCCCTGATCTTTTAAATGCGAAGTCCATGTTGCCGGATTGCCTGCTGAGGTAAATACGATGCGCACCCCCTCCTCCGCAATAATGCCCATGACCTTATCAACGTCCGGGTAAAGCAGAGGAACGTTTACACCAAACGGAGCGGAGGTTGCTTTTTTGCACTTTTGAATATGCTCGCGCAATACTTCGGGGTACATCGAACCGGCCCCAAGTAATCCAAGGCCTCCCGCATTGCTTACGGCCGAAGCCAGCCTCCACCCGCTTGTCCAGACCATGCCCGCCTGGATAATGGGTACCCGGATATCAAATAGCCTGGTTATTCGGTTATTGTATCGCTCCATGTTGGCGAAAAATACCAAAACAACTGTAACAATCGGGCCTATGATTCTGAATATCTGAACCTTAGAAAAATATCCGGATTTGATTCCTTCCGAAAAGCGTGACCGAGTTGTCCACAAAGAAACGATTGATTTTAGACATTACAAGTGCCTGTTTTACAGTGATTTAACGCTAAACATTCCCGTAATGTGGACAACTTGCGATTTTTGTGGATTTCTTTCCTGCAAAAAAGAAGGCAATTTCTAAGTGCCTGAATTTTAGGCATTTTGCCGTTCATCAAAATGACCAGAGAAGAAACCAAAAGGACCAATCCATCTGCCGTAAATTGGGAACAACTTTTGCCCATGACCCGTTTGAACCGTAAATGAACTACTTACCTGCCATAGTCTTTGCATTCCTGGCGTGTGTTCCCACATCAGCACAGGAAGCTAAAATCATCAGGCTTTCGCAGTTACAGGAAATGATGGCGAAACAGTCGGACCACATTAAAGTGATTAATTTCTGGGCTACCTGGTGCGCCCCGTGTGTAAAGGAGATTCCGCTTTTTGAAAAACTGAACCGGGAACGTACGGATGTAAAGGTTACACTGGTGAGCCTGGATTTGGATCTGGATCCAAATCCGGAGAAAGTGTACCGGTTTATCTCGCGCAAAAACCTGCAGTCGGAAGTTGTTCTGCTCGATGAAAAGGATCCCAATAGCTACATTGACCGGATTGACAAAAACTGGTCAGGGGCCCTGCCAGCCACCCTTATAATTAACGGGCGTACCGGTAAAAGAAAATTTGTTGAAAAAGAATTACACGATGGTGACCTTGAAAAACTAATTGCTGAAATACAATAAACATAAAACCTAAAACAAGCTGAAATGATGAGAAACCTTTTTGTAGCCGCTGCCTGTACCCTGCTACTGGTTGCAGCTAATCCGGTTAAGAACGGATACGAAGTAGGCGACAAGGTTGCCGACTTCAAATTGAAAAATGTGGATGGCAAAATGGTGTCATTGACAGACTACAGGAATGCGAAAGGTGTAATTGTAATCTTCGATTGCAATACATGCCCATACTCCAAGGCCTACAATGAACGCATCATGTCATTAAATAAAAAGTATGCAGCTCAGGGATTTCCGGTAGTGGCTATTCAGCCGAATGATCCTGCCATTTCGCCCGGTGATTCATTTGACGAAATGCAAAAACTGGCACAGAAAAAAGGTTATGATTTTCCATACTTATTCGATGAAACCCAGGTTGTTTCAAAATCTTTTGGTGCTACCAACACGCCCCATGTTTTCCTGCTAAAGAAAGAGGGCGCTGATTTTAAAGTAGCGTATATTGGTGCCATTGATGACAATGCGAAAGATGCTTCGGCCGTTACGAAACGGTATGTGGAAGATGCTATCGAGGCTCTCAAGAGTGGCAATGCCGTTCCCACAAACCAAACCAAAGCCATAGGCTGTACCATCAAGTGGAAAAATGCCTGAGTCAGAAGCACTCAGATCCTTCCAAAAACCCTGCCGCTAAAGCAGGGTTTTTGTTTATCTTCACTTCATGAAACTCCCCTCTCTTCAAAGCCTCATAAGTGGTTTCTTAGGTGTTGCCAGGCGTTTTCCGCTGGAGCTTGCTTCTGCCAGTGTGGGCACAGTATGTGCCATGGCGTTGTTTGAACAGGTGTATTCCGAAACCAATGAGCAGATCATCCTGCTGCTGTTGTGCAGCATCCTGGCGCTCGCCTTGTTCTTATCGCTGACTGCTTTTACAGAAGCCCGGCAATGGCCGGTAAACGGAAAGCTGGGCATAAAGGCTGCAGGGCTGGCGTTTATGGTGATCATTTTTATTTCCCTTGATCCGATTACAGATGACACCAACATATTCCGCTTCTCATTTTTAGCGGTGGCCTTTCACCTGCTGGTTTCGTTTAGCCCCTATATCTACCGTGGTTCAATGGATGGATTTTGGGAATACAACATGCGGTTGTTTATCCGCATTCTTACGGCAGGCCTCTATAGCGCAGTGTTGTACACGGGCCTGGCCGTAGCGTTGCTGAGTGCCGATGCACTGTTTGACTTTAAGATCCGATCGGAAATCTACGGCCACCTCTTTGCGCTGGTGTTTGGATTGTTCAACACAACCTTTTTTCTGGCCGGCTTCCCTGATGACTGGAAAGGAATGGAGGACCCTCAACCGTATCCGAAAGGCTTAAAAATTTTCACTCAGTACGTGCTTATTCCGCTGGCCACTGTATACCTCGGTATTATGCTGGCGTATGAAGGTAAATTAATGGTGGAATGGTCGTTGCCGCGAGGGCTGGTAGCCACCCTGGTACTGGGTTACGCAGTATATGGCATGCTTTCCATTCTGCTGGTGCACCCGGTGCGGTTCGATCCGGGTAACCGATGGATCATGACCTTTTCGCGATTCTTTTACCTGCTGCTGATCCCGCTGATCATCTTGTTAGGCATTGCTGTTTACCTTCGGGTGAACCAATACGGAGTTACCGAAAGCCGGTATGTTATTATCGTGCTGAGCCTTTGGCTTACCGGCATAACCATTTACTTTCTTACCAGCCGGCTGCAAAATATCAAAGTAATTCCAATCAGTCTTTGCATGGTGGCCCTGATGGCCGTGTGGGGGCCGCAAAGTGCCTCTTCTGTTTCGCTGCGCTCGCAGGCAAAACGGTTGGTAACATATTTCGAACAACACCATGCCGTAGTCAATGGTAAACTTGTACCGCTCGCTGATGGAACCGGTAGTGGAGAAGCTACCGAATTGCTGCGTTATATCGTTAGCCGTCATGGTCCGGCCTCTCTGCAGAAACACCTTACCATTAATGCCGATTCGCTCACACGCTCGGCCGATACACTTAAATATCAGTACGCCCGCGAGTATGAGCGCCTTGAATTGGTAAGACGTTACCTGAACCTGCAATACTCCTACGAATCAACAGATTCAGTGCAGTATTACGGTGCTGAAGCACTGTTAACTGATAGTGTCTCCATTTCAGGATACCGCTACCTGATCCAGGTGCAATTTCCGGTGCATTATACCGATCGGCCTTACTCCTGGGATGTGAATGAAACAACGTTCACCTTCAACCAAAAATCTCAGCAATCCACCTTTAACCTGCAGCCCGTTGTTGATCGGGTAACAAAAGAAAGCAATGATAAAGTACGTTACCTCAAATTGGCAGGTGGTGAGTTATTCTGCATGGATGAAACAACCGGCAACCGGTTGTTGATTGAAAACATCAACTTTCAATTGAATGGAGGCAGGCCCGAGATCCAGGGCTTCACGGGAATACTTCTCATCCGCTGATGCGGCCTGATTTAATTGTAAATTAACCTGCATGTAGTAATGCAGCAACCTTTCTACCTTAGCTTTCGCAAACCAAAAGACATGCGTAATCTCACCCTGCTTTTTCTCCTCACCCTGGTGCTCGGGTGCTCATCCAAAAAAACGACCTACCCGGTGTTTCAGGAAGCTGTAACCCCCCATTACGATCCCTCACTCGCTCCCTTTTATCACGGGGTAGCATCAGGCGACCCACTTGCCGACCGCGTTATAATCTGGACACGGGTGACGCCTCCCGATTCAGTTCCTTCGGTTTTGGTTACCTGGGAAGTATCAACTGACAAAGATTTTTCAACCCTCCTCCATTCCGATACACTGCGTACAACTCCTGCACGTGATTACACCGTAAAAGTTGATGTTACGGGTCTTTCGCCTGACACTCATTACTACTACCGCTTTAGGGCGCTCAATAGTACTTCGCAAACCGGCCGCACCAAGACGACACCAACCGGGAATCGCGACAGCCTCAAATTTGCAGTTGTAAGTTGCAGCAACTGGGAGTGGGGCTATTTCAATACCTATGCCCGAATTGCCGAAAAAGATGTGGATGCTGTACTTCACCTGGGTGACTACATCTATGAATACGGCACAGGCCGATATGGCGATACGACCATCGGCCGGTATAATCTTCCTCCTTACGAAATTGTGTCGCTTCAGGATTACCGGACCCGCCATTCTCTTTATCGTCTTGATGCAGGACTTCGCACCATGAGCGCTGCGCACCCGCTCATCGCCATCTGGGATGACCACGAAGTGGCTAACAATACCTACAAATCAGGAGCACAAAATCACCAGCCCGATAAAGAAGGTGACTTTTTTGCACGCAGGGATGCGGCCCGGAAAGCCTATTACGAATGGATACCCATCCGTGAAAGCGACAAACATTACCGGAGTTTCTCTTTCGGAGAACTGGCACAACTTATCATGCTCGATGAGCGCCTGGAAGGCCGTGACAAACCTCCGGCCACTCCGGAAGAAGCGCAGCAACAACGCTCCATGCTGGGCGAAGAGCAACTGCGTTGGTTTATTGATCAGCTTAAAACCCCGGCTGCCTGGAAAGTGGTGGGTAACCAGGTGATCTTTTCGGATATCGACCTGCGGGCAGTATATCCGAAAATGCCCAGGAATCTGGATGCGTGGGACGGCTATCTTTCCGAAAAGGGTGTCATCAAAAAATTCATACTTGATAACACCTTAAAGGATATCGTATTTGTAACTGGCGATACACACGCGGCCTGGGGAATTGAAGTGGCCACTGATGTCAGCAAAACCTATAACCAAAAAACTTCGTCTGGCGCCTTTGCTCTTGAGTTCGGTGCTACGAGCGTTTCCTCTGCCAATGATAACGAATACCGGAGCACCGATTCGGTTAAGATGATGGAGCAGGTACTGCTTTCTAAAAATCCACACATCAAATACCTGAATGACCGCGATCATGGTTATTTGCTCCTTACCCTGACGCCAAAAGCAGCGAAGGCTCAGTATTATTTTGTGGAAACCCTTCGGCAGCCCGATGACAAAGAGCGGTTGGAAAAAACCCTGGTGGCTCAACGTGGTTCACCAAAATTAAACTGATTGCCGGGTCCTCCATTTCAGAAGAGCGAGAAGCAGGAATAATTAGCGGGGCATAAAACCATTTCCTATTCTCCGTCCCCTTTCCTAAGTTGCCAGCCATGGCCGATGTTAAAAAACTCTTTCTCCTCGATGCCTACGCCCTGATCTACCGGGCGCATTTTGCGTTTACAAAAACCCCGAGAATCAACTCAAAAGGAATAAACACCTCCGTGCCGTTTGGCTTCACCAACACGTTACTGGAGGTTATTCAAAAGCAAAAGCCAAGTCACATCGGGGTGGCGTTTGATACCGCTGCCCCCACTTTCCGTGATGAAATCTTTGAAGACTATAAAGCCACCCGCCAGGAAACCCCGGAAGACATCCGCTATGGACTCCCGAAAGTCAAGGAAATTATCCGGGGCTTTAATATTCCGATACTTGAACTGGATGGCTACGAGGCTGACGACATTATTGGTACGCTGGCCAGGCAAGCCGAAAAGAAAGGCTTTGAGGTGTACATGATGACCCCCGACAAAGATTTTGGTCAACTGGTCACCGAAAAGATCAAACTCTACAAACCGGCATACATGGGCAATGCCGTGGATGTGCTCGGGCCAAAAGAAGTTTGCGAAAAGTGGGACATCACCGATGTCTCACAGGTGATTGACATGCTGGGCATGCAGGGCGATAGCTCCGATAACATTCCGGGTATTCCGGGCGTGGGACCTAAAACAGCTGCCGTGCTGCTCAAGCAATACGGAAGCATTGAAAATATTCTTAAACACACCGATGAACTAAAAGGAAAGCAAAAAGAATTGTTTGAAAAATTCAGTGACCAGGCCTTGCTCTCCAAAAAACTGGCCACCATCATCACCGATGTGCCTGTTGCTCTTGACTTGAAGGAACTCGAATACTCCGGACCCAACGCAGAAATTCTCAGGCCGATTTTCCAGGAACTGGAATTCAAAACCATCCTGTCGCGGGTTTTCAATGAACCCGCACCAGGCCCCGTAAAACCGGTAGCCACACAGCTTTCCATGTTTGGAGGAAAATCAACGACCACGATTTCCGAAGACAGTGATCAGGAGCCGGGAATGAATCCATCTGTACCAGCCGGCAACCCCGGGGAAGCAGTCAGTACTCATGTTGAACGTGCGAAAGATCTCAGGCATGTTGTTGATTCTGTCAAAAAAGCAAAAGCAATAGCCATTGAAACCATTGCTCATGATGATGAGGTAGAAGCCATAGCGCTCTCATGGCAGCCCGGAAAAAGTTTGGTCATTCCTGTTCAATCGGAAAAGACAGTGGCTGAGTTAAAGCCGGTTCTTTCCGATTCTTCCTTGCTCAAGGTCGGGCATAACATCAAAGCGGTTGTTCTCGCTCTGAAAACAGCAGGTTCAAATCTTGAAGGGCCCTTTTTCGACACCATGGTTGCCCACTATTTGGTTGAACCCGAATCTGCACATGACTTGCAAACCCTTGCCTCCTTTTACCTGAAGGTATACCTGCACGATGAGACAGAGGTTTCCAAAGAGCAGGAGGCCGCAGAAAGGTCCGACATTTCATTACGACTTAAGCCGGGCCTGGAGGCCGACCTGAAAAGCCGTGGGCACATCAAATTGATGGAAGATGTGGAGATGCCGCTGCTTGAAACGTTAGCCTCCATGGAATTTGAAGGCGTTAACCTGGATGTGGATGCGCTCGCAGTCATGTCGGAAGATTTGAGGAAGTCGAGTGAAAAGCTGCAGGAGGAAATTTATAAACTGGCGGGCGGAGAATTTAATATCAACTCACCAAAACAGTTGGGCGAACTGTTGTTTGAAAAATTAAAGCTGGGCGATAAACCAAAAAAAACAAAAACCGGCCAGTACGCCACAGGCGAAGATGTTTTGCTGAAGTTGGCCCACGAGCACGACATTGTAAAGAAAATTCTTGACTTCCGTGAATACGAAAAACTCCGCTCTACCTATGTAGACGCTCTGCCAAAACTGATCAGCCCGCGCGATGGCCGCATCCATACCGACTACCGGCAGGCCGTTGCAGCTACCGGAAGGTTAAGTTCCAACAATCCCAACCTTCAGAATATTCCCATCCGCACCGAAAAAGGAAGGCAGATACGGAAAGCGTTCATTCCGCGCGATAAGAACTACTTGTTTATGTCGGCCGATTATTCTCAGATTGAACTGCGTATTGCCGCCTCTTTTGCAAAAGATGAAACCATGATTGAAGCGTTCAGGAACAAACGCGATATCCATACCACTACCGCGGCCAAAGTTTTCAAAGTACCGATTGAGAGCGTAACCCCCGACATGAGGCGCAAGGCCAAAGAAGTAAACTTTGGTATTTTGTATGGAAGCACCGCGTTCGGGTTATCACAAAACCTGAACATACCGCGCTCAGAAGCCAACGAGATCATCCAATCTTACTTTCAGGAGTTCCCGGCCATTAAGCGGTATATGGACAACGCCATTTTAAAAGCCCGCGAACAGGAGTATGTGGAAACCATTTTAGGCCGGAGGCGCTACCTGCGCGATATCAACTCACGCAACATCGCCACCCGCGGCTTTGCCGAACGCAACGCCATCAACGCACCCATACAAGGCAGCGCTGCCGACATTATTAAAGTGGCCATGGTAAACATTCACCGTTGGTTGCAGAAGGAGAATCTGAAAACCAAAATGATCATGCAAGTGCACGATGAACTGGTGTTCGACCTGCACAACGATGAAGTGGATGTGGTAAAAGAAAACGTGGTAAGCCTGATGCGCAGTGCCGTGCAGCTGGAAGTGCCTATGGAAGTTGAAGTGGGCATTGGAAAAAACTGGCTGGAGGCCCATTAACCGCATAATCAGCAATTTGTAATTAACAGATTGTAATTACAAATTGTTTTTAATGCGGTAGCTTCAGAAAAAAATTCACATGATTAAAAACAAACCTTCACTTACCGAAATCAATCAGGCCCATGAGCGGATTAAACCGTACATCCACCGAACCCCGGTAATGACCTCCACCGGGTTGAGCGAACTTGCCGGCTGCCTCCTCTATTTCAAATGCGAAAATTTTCAAAAGATCGGTGCTTTTAAGGCGCGAGGGGCCATGAACGCCATCCTTTCACTTTCTCCCGAACAGCGTGCAAAGGGCATTGCCACCCACTCCTCCGGCAACCATGCACAGGCTGTAGCCCGCGCTGCAAAACTAGTGGGTGTGCCTTCGTACATTGTTATGCCCAAAACTGCTCCTGAAATTAAAAAGCGTGGTGTGCGCGGCTATGGCGGACAGATTTTTGAATGCGAGCCTACCGTAGAATCGCGCGAAAGCATGCTGGCCGATGTGATCCGCAAAACGGGAGCAACCGAAGTGCACCCGTTTAATAATTATGAGGTTATTGCCGGTCAGGCCACGGCTGCCAAAGAATTGATTGAAGATGTTGACGGGCCCCTGGACGTAATCCTTGTACCTGTTGGCGGGGGCGGGTTACTGAGCGGTACGCTGCTTGCGGTAAAATACTTCGCACCCATTACAGAAGTAATTGCCGGAGAACCTGCCGGTTCAGACGATGCCTGGCGTTCGCTGCAAAGCGGCAAAATTGAAACGGCACAATCCAACACCATTGCCGATGGCCTGCTTACTTCCCTGGGCGACAAAACCTATCCGATCATCCGCGATCATGTAAAAGAAATCATCACCGTAACCGATAACGAAATTGTTGCGGCCATGCGCCTGATCTGGGAGCGGCTGAAAATTATTGTGGAGCCCTCCTGTGCCGTCCCGTTTGCCGCAGTACTGAAAGCAAAGGAAAAGTTTGCAGGCAGAAGAGCAGGCATTATCCTCTCCGGAGGAAATGTGGACCTGGAACGGGCGTGTAAACT
>JBBINY010000001.1:183562-189225 GCA_037443645.1 Cytophagales bacterium | reverse complement strand
CCCTTATACATCCTGATGTGCCGCTTTCAGGGGAAAGAGCCCAACAAGAAATTCTATTTGCCAGGCGTATTGATTTCCGTTTTTTGGGCGGTGGGTATCCACCTGGTAACTGCGTTCTTATATGCAGGTTTACCGGCCCGGCCGCATTGGAACAATGCGTTGTTAGGTCCGCGCTTTTTGGCTTCGGCATTTGCTGCGGGGCCAGCGCTAATTGTTATGGCCCTGGCCATCATCGATCGCTTTACCAGCTACAAGATTGATGAAAACACCTTTCGTAAACTAGCCCTGGTTATTGCGGTGGCAGCGCAGATCAACATTATCATGCTGGGCTCGGAAATATTCAAAGAGTTTTACTGGCCTACCCATCATGGCAGCAGCGCCATGTATTTGTTCTTTGGATTACACGGAAAAAATGCATTGGTGCCTTATATCTGGACAGCCATAGGCCTAAGCTTTACCGCAACCGTTATTCTCAGTTTACATAGGCTGCGCAACAATCGCATTTGGCTCTATACCGCATGCGCTATGCTGTTCACCGGAATCTGGATTGAGAAAGGCATGGGCCTCATCATACCGGGATTTATTCCTGAAGCATGGGGTAACATCATAGAGTATTCTCCATCGTGGATTGAGATTGGCGTTACCGGTGGCATCTGGGCAATGGGGGCTTTTATTTTCTCCCTGCTTGGAAAAGTTGCCATTGGTATTGAAACCGGAACACTTCGTTATCAGGAAAAAATTTCAGAATGAAAAAAGTGGTTACAAAAAAACTCCCCAAACCTCCAAAATTCTATTCCGACTTCGAGAAGAAATACCCTCAGGTTGCAAAAGCCTATAAACAACTGGGAGATGCTGTCCATGATCAGGGGCCTTTAACAGAAAGGGAGAGAGCACTGGTCAAGCTGGCCATCTCAGGAAGTAACCGGTTGAGCAGCGCCTTGAAATCGCACATTAGAAAAGGCATTGCTGCAGGATTAGACCGAAAAGACATTGAACACGTAGCATTACTCCTTTTGCCAACAGTTGGCTTTCCTACCGCTATGGCCATGTTGGGGGTTGTTGAAGAGCAGTTTGCTAAAAAATAAGTCGTGGTATTCCTAAATTGCTTCTTCATGTAGTTTCACTGTCGATGGAAAATTCAATCGAAAACAGGTCAGTTTTGTGCCATTTTGAAGATTTCGATAGAATTCTGTAAGCCCATCTGATAACTTTGTAAATCTAAAATCTGTAAAATCCGTACATTTGCTTACCAATGAAACTGTTCCGCACCATATCCGCCCTCCTGCTGGCCGTTTTGGTATTGATGGCCTCCAGCAGTTTTTATGTGGGTGCGCATTATTGCGGGGGTGCTTTAAAGGCTATTGCTTTTTTAGATGAGGCCGATGGCTGCGGGCATCAGGAACTCCCGCCTTGTCATCGCAAAGCCATGGAAGGCTGCTGCAACGATGAACAGGTTGTTCATGAATCGCAGGATTTGAAGGTTCAATCACCTTCTGTCACCTTACTGTGTCTTTCTTGGGTTGATGTGATACATCATACCGTTGTGTTAGCCGAAATCATCCCGGCTGTTCAAATCACGTCCTCTTACCCGGATGATCATCCCCCTGCCCTTACCGGGCACGATATTATCATCTCCATTCAGTCTTTCTTGATCTGATTCCTGTTCTTCCATTCTCATTTATGAGATGGGTGTGTCTTCTTATTTCCATTTTCAGGAAGTCAACAGAACAGAACTATGATCAATCGTATAATTAAATTTTTTCTTGAGCAAAAACTGGTAACCGTACTCGTTCTCCTGGCCATCGTTGGCTGGGGATTGGTTACTGCACCGTTTAACTGGAACATCGGTTTTCTTCCGCAAGACCCTGTACCCGTAGATGCCATTCCCGACATCGGTGAAAACCAACAGATTGTTTTCACGGAATGGATGGGTCGCTCACCGCAGGACGTAGAAGATCAAATCACCTATCCGCTTACAACAGCCTTGCTGGGCATGCCTGGTGTAAAAGCCATCCGCAGCACATCCATGTTCGGCTTCTCGTCCATCTACATCATTTTTGATGATGAAGTTGAATACTACTGGAGCCGTTCGCGTGTCCTTGAAAAACTCAGCGCCCTTCCTTCGGGTCTGCTTCCGCAGAATGTACAACCCAAACTTGGACCGGATGCAACAGCTCTCGGACAGGTGTATTGGTACACTCTTGAGGGCCGCGATGAAAACGGAAATCCGGCCGGTGGCTGGGATATGCATGAACTGCGCACCATCCAGGATTTCTATGTGCGTTATGCACTTACCGGTGCCGAAGGCGTTGCCGAAGTGGCCAGCGTGGGCGGGTATATAAAAGAGTACCAGGTAGATCTCGATCCGGTTGCCATGAAGACGTACAGCATTTCTATGATGGAGGTGATGCAGGCGCTGCGCAACGCCAACCGCGATGTGGGCGCCAACACGGTAGAAATCAACCGCGTGGAATACCTCATCCGCGGACTCGGTTATGTAAAGAAACTTGAAGATATTGAAGATGCCGTGGTGCGCGTGAACCAGAATGTTCCGGTGCGCATCAAAGACATTGCCCGCGTTGCGCTTGGTCCGGCCGACCGTTCCATGCTCGGAATTTTAGATAAGAGCGGAGCAGAAGCCGTTGGGGGTGTGGTGGTGGCGCGCTATGGTGATAATCCGCTGGCGGTTATCAATAAGGTAAAGGAGAAGATAAAGGAAATTGCCCCCGGGCTTCCATCAAAGAAACTGGAAGACGGAAGAACCTCAAAAGTAACCATCGTTCCGTTCTACGATCGTACCCAGCTGATCTATGAAACATTGGGCACCCTCAACGATGCCATCACCTTGCAGATTCTCATCACCATTATTGTGATCATCGTGATGGTGTATAACCTGCGGGCTTCATTTCTGATCTCCGCGCTGCTTCCGCTGGCTGTACTGATGTGCTTCATCTTCATGAAATACTTTCATGTGGATGCCAACATCGTTGCCCTCTCCGGCATTGCTATCGCGATTGGTACGATGGTTGACCTCGGTATTATTCTCAACGAAAACATTCTGAGACACCTGGATGAAGCTCCAAAGGAACAGTCGTTGATGACCACGGTATATAACGCAGTGTCAGAAGTTTCCTCGGCCATTATTACGGCAGTATCCACCACCATCGTAAGCTTCTTGCCGGTATTTACACTTCAGGCTGCGGAAGGAAAATTGTTTGGACCGCTGGCCTACACCAAAACTTTTGCACTGGTGGCCGCTTTGATTTTTACACTCATTATCATGCCGGCCTTTTCGCATTGGGTGTTCGGCTGGAAAACCAGTACGGGTAAATTCAGGCTGATCGGCAATGGCCTGTTGGCGTTAGCCGGATTGTACGTTGCCATCGCTTATCTGCCCTGGGCGGGAATCGCGCTAATGATGTTTGCGATCAATAACCTGCTTGATCACTTTTATCCGGAAAAATATTCCCGTTTCCATGAAACCATTACCGTGGCGATTTCCGTGGCTGCCGTTTCGTGGCTGCTGGCTACTACGTGGTTGCCATTGGGTGTACACAACAGCATTATGCTGAATTTTATTTTCATTCTACTCATCATTGGTTTGGTGCTGGGTGGCTTCACCATCTTTATTCGGCTATACCCACGCATTCTCACCTGGTGTTTAGATAACAAAGTGAAATTTTTACTGATCCCCGCTTTCATCATGCTGCTCGGGCTGAACATCATGCTGGGCTTCAGTAAGGTTTTTGGATTTGTTGAAAAAGGTTTTGATACTATTGGCTGGAACATTCGTACCACTTCGGTATGGAGTTCATTATCGCATACCTTTCCGGGAATGGGCAAAGAATTTATGCCTTCGCTGGATGAAGGCGCATTCCTTCTGATGCCGACTTCCATGCCCCATGCCGGTGTGGAAGCCAACAAACAAGTAGTTCAGCAACTCGATATGCTGGTTACTTCTATTCCTGAAGTGGAAACGGTTGTCGGAAAAGCCGGCCGTGCCGAAACCGCTTTGGATCCGGCACCAATGTCGATGTATGAAAACATTATCCTCTATAAATCAGAATATATTACAGATGAGAATGGACGAAAACTCCGGTTTAAGACTGACGCACAGGGAAGATATAAAATTGATATTCGTGGATATTTGGATATGGATGGACATTCAATTGATACGTATGGATATTTTGACAAAACGACTGGAAAGCTTTTTGACAACAGTCAAGAAATATTCATCAATATCAACGAATATCCATCCCTATCAAAAAATATCCATAAGCATCTGATAAAAGATGAAAACGGAGAATACTTCAGACAGTGGCGCAACGAAATCAAAACTCCGAATGACATCTGGAACGAAATTGTAAAAGTCGCGAACATTCCCGGAGTTACCTCTGCGCCTAAACTTCAACCCATCGAAACTCGACTCGTGATGTTACAAACCGGCATGCGCGCACCAATGGGATTAAAAGTATACGGCCCGGATTTAAAAACCATTGAGTCCTTCAGTCTGGAGCTTGAAAAGCAATTAAAAGAAGTGCCATCAGTAAAACCTGAAGCTGTGTATGCCGACCGGTCATTAGGAAAACCCTACATGGAAATTGATCTTAACCGCAAGGCTATGGCACGCTACGGACTCAACGTAGTGGATGTGCAGGAATACATTGAAGTGGCATTGGGAGGCATGAGTATGACCACCACCGTGGAAGGGCGCGAGCGTTATTCCATTCGCGCACGCTATGCACGCGAGTGGCGCAGTGATCCGGAGTCGATCAGTCGGGTGTTCATTTCAACACCAACAGGTGCACAGATTCCGCTGAGTGAGGTTGCCAGTATCACCTATAGGCCCGGGCCAATGATGATCCGTGGCGAAGATTCTTTTTTAGTGGGCTATGTATTACTCGATAAGAAAGACGGCTTTGCCGAAGTATCGGTGGTGGAAGAAACTCAACGCTTTTTAAACGAAAAGATTAAAACTGGTGAACTGATCGTTCCTGCAGGCGTGAGTTATAAATTCTCAGGTAGCTACGAAAATCAACTTCGTGCAGAAAAACGACTGAGCATTGTGATACCACTTTCGCTGCTGATCATTTTTTTGATTCTGTATTTTCAGTTCCGATCGGTAGCTACTTCTCTATTTATTTTCTCTGCTATCGCCATGGCGTTTGCCGGAGGCTTTATGATGTTGTGGCTATACGGTCAGGATTGGTTCATGGACTTCAGCTTCTTTGGGACAAACTTCCGAGAACTGTTTCAAATGCGCACGTTCAACCTGAGTGTTGCCGTATGGGTAGGCTTCATCGCGTTGTTCGGTATTGCCACGGATGACGGGGTGGTGATTGGAACGTATCTCACACAAAGTTTGCAGAAACATAAACCCGAAACCACCAGCGAAGTGCGCAAAGCCGTACTTGAAGCAGGCTTGCGCAGGGTGCGGCCGTGTTTGATGACTACCGCAACCACTTTGCTGGCACTTCTTCCGGTACTCACCTCATCGGGAAGAGGATCTGACATTATGATACCGATGGCCATTCCAACATTTGGCGGCATGGTAGTGGCATTGATTACCCTGTTTATTGTTCCGGTGTTATACGCCTGGAATGAAGAACGAAAATTAAAATAAAATGATATTGGTAGGTATGGATAGGTATAAATGGATATTG
>JBBINY010000001.1:177576-183462 GCA_037443645.1 Cytophagales bacterium | reverse complement strand
CGAAAATTAAAATAAAATGATATTGGTAGGTATGGATAGGTATAAATGGATATTGATTGATACAAGTGGATATTCATTGTTATTACGTGATTTGATTGCAATCAATATCATTGAATATCAATCAATATCGACAACGTATCTATTAATACTTAATAATTGAAAAAGATCATGAAACAAAAGAAAGAATATATCCCCCTGAAAGACTTAGAGGTTTATCAACTAGCCAGAGAATTATCTAAAAAGGCATGGGTTATCTTCGAACGAATGAGTTGGCAGGAGAAGAAAATTATAGGTGATCAGTTTATATCGTCAATCGATTCAATTGGGGCCAATATTGCTGAATCCTACGGACGATTTCATTATCTGGATAGAGTCAGATTCCTGTACAACTCAAGAGGCTCAATGCTGGAATCCATCAATCATTGGCTCGATCTCCTTCTAGAAAGAAACAAAGTCAGTCAGACCGAATATGATGAAATAAAAGTAGTTGCAGACAAACTCTCAATAAAACTCAATAACTACATCACTTCCATTTACAATTCAAAAAATGATAAGCATGATGAATAGCAACCCAACATCCACCAATATCCATCAATATCCATTAATATCTATTGATATCCTGGGTATAATAATGATGATTTTATCCTGCACGCTTGTCAACGCACAATCGTTAGAAGAATATACAAAAGTTGCAGGAGCAAACAATCCAGCACTAAAAGCCAAATACAACGAATACTACTCAGCCCTGGAAAAAGTGCCGCAGGCAGGGGGCTTGCCCGATCCGGAGTTGTCATTTGCCATGTTCATCTCCAAAGAAGGACTGTACATGGAACGTTTCATGGGTCAGCAACTCTCGGAAATCTCAGTCATGCAAATGTTTCCCTGGTTTGGTTCACTTGACGCTGCCAAAAATGAAGTCACCTACATGGCTCAGATGAAGTTTGCTTCGTTCCAGGAAGCGAAAATTAATCTCTTTCATGATGTACGCAGTGTTTGGTTTAAACTCTACCAAATCGACCAAGACCTGAAATTACTTGAACAGGAAAAAGAAATACTGAAAACCTATGAACAGTTAGCGCTGACGCGATTCAAAACCGGTACCAGCGGAACCAGTGCTCCGATGAGTAATAACACGGCTTTTGTTACAGCCACGTCACCATCATCTTCCGGGAACATGGGTAGTATGGGCATTGGTAACTCCACGACTACTCCCTCAGCAAGTTCCACATCCGGTATGGGTGGCATGCAGGGCGGATCTTCCGGATCGATGGTGGACGTCCTGCTTATTCAGTTGCAAATGAAGGAATTGGATACGCGTATAGAAATTCTCAAAGCTTCGCGCAAACCACTGGAGATTCGGTTTAATAATTTATTGAACCGGCCGTCTGCAGAGCCTATTATTATTGCAGACACTCTTATATCAGCACAACTGCCCGCAGCGCTTTCCATCATCCAGGATTCAGTCATTCAGAATCATCCGATGGTGAAAATGTACGAATGGGATGAGAAAGCACGCGAAGTGCAACAGCGTATGGCAACACTTATGGGCCGGCCGATGATTGGTGTGGGTGTAACGTATATGGTGTTTCGTCCGCGGCAAGACGAATTGATGAACGTGTCGATGGGTGGTGACAATATGTTTATGCCAATGGTAACGATGACGTTGCCAATCTACCGCAAGAAGTACACCGCACAACGGAAAGAAGCTGAGTATCTCTACCAGTCGGCTTCACAAAATAAAGAAGCTGCCAAACTGGATTTACTGAGTGAGCTTGAACAACGGCTGAATGAATACGAAAACAACAATAGGCAATTGCAGTTGCTGGATGAGCAGATCACCATTACGCATCAGGCCATCCGACTGATGACAACCGCATACAGCACAGGCAGCCGTAACATGGAAGAGATATTGCGACTGCGGCAAACACTATTGAATTATCAGCAACAACAGATTAGTTCAATTACAGAACAACATATAACGGTATCGGGAATTACAAAACTAATGGGAATAAACTGAGAGGGATATTAATAGATATTGGTGGATATTAATTGATTTTGATTGTCACAACCAATATCAACAGGTATCCATAAATATCAACGAGTATCCACCAATATCAAACAAGATATGAAACCAAAATCAATCATTATCAACATCGCACTGCTGGCCATTGGGCTCTTGCTCGGCTGGTTAATTTTTAGAGGCGAGGGCTCTGCAACACACGACCACGCCTCGGAAACGGCAACGCAGTATACCTGCTCCATGCATCCACAAATCCGACAACAAGGTCCAGGAAAATGTCCGTTATGCGGAATGGATCTTATTCCTGTTTCCTCAGCAAGCGGCTCATCAAATCCGAATGTTCATGAAATGACGCCCGAGGCCATTGCGTTGGCAAACATTCAAACCACGAAAGTGAAGGCAGCTTCTGCGACCAATGAATTAGCACTTACCGGAAAGGTAAAAATCAATGAACAGCAACTTTCAGTAGTAACAGCCAAATTTCCCGGGCGTATTGAAAAACTATTTGTGAATTTTGAAGGGCAGGAAGTGCGCAAAGGCGAAAAGCTTGCAACAGTTTACTCACCCGAATTGGTTACCGCGCAACGCGAACTGTTGGAGGCCAAAAAGATGGCCACCATTTCTCCGCAGCTTTATGAAGCGGCTAAAGAAAAACTTCGTCTATGGAAAATAAGCGACCGGCAGATTGAACAGATCGAAGCTTCCGGCCAGGTTACCACAACACTGGATCTATTTGCTGAAACCGGGGGTGTGGTGACAAAACGCCAGGTGGCACTGGGCGACTATGTTTCAACAGGAAGCGTGTTGATGGAAATCGCCAACCTGGCGAGTGTGTGGGTAGTGCTGGATGCCTATGAAAGCGACATGCCGTGGATCAAAAACGGATCAGCATTGAGCTTCACTACTCCCGCTTTACCGGGCAGTTCGTTTAGCGCTACCATTCAATATGTTAATCCGGTGTTAAATCCCGAAACCCGTTCGGTTGATGTGCGTGCCGTGGTGCCGAACACCGGCAATCAACTCAAACCTGAAATGCTGGTAAACGCCACGTTGCAAACCAAACTGGACGCCAAGGCAAAAGGCCTTGTGATTCCGGCCACGGCTGTATTATGGACGGGCAAGCGCTCCGTGGTTTATGTGAAGCAGCCAGGTACAACACCTGCGTTTGAACGCAGGGAAATTACACTGGGTGCCCGTATGAAAGATTTGTACCTTGTTGAAAGTGGACTGGATGAAGGTGAAGAAGTGGTGAGCAATGGTGTGTTTGCCGTGGATGCCTCCGCGCAGCTTAGCGGCAACTACAGCATGATGAGCGCACCGGAAAACAAATCGATGGATGTTCCGGAAGCATTTCGAAATCAACTGACAGCAGTAGCTAACGCATATTTTGCTGTGAAAAATGCATTGGTAGAAACGAATCCATTAACGGCATCATCTGCAGCCAGGGATGTGTTGAAGGCATTGAAAGCCGTTGATATGAAGTTGCTGGATGGCCCGGCCCACAATGCATGGATGACCCTGTTGAAGCCGATGGAACAAGGCGCTTCGGGCATCAGTACAAAAACGGACGTGGAGGCACAGCGAAAAGATTTTGAACTTCTTTCAGATCACCTGATCGAAGCAGTCGACCGATTTGGTATTAACAGCGACAAGGTGTATCGTGCCTATTGCCCTATGGCGTTTAACGACAAGGGCGCCTACTGGTTAAGCGAACTTGAAACCATCAAAAATCCGTATTTTGGCGCTTCCATGTTAAGGTGTGGGGAAAACAGGGAGGTGTTTAGAAAACGATAGTTCTGCTGACGTAATTTTAAAAATGGATATTAATGGATATGTGTTGATATTCGTTGAAACAGAAATCAAACTTAATTATAAACTACAGATATGATGAAAACAAAAACAATTTTAATGATCGCAGTAATTGCTGCAATACTGGCAGCGTGTGGAAAGACTGAAAAAGCTTCAACGGAAGGACAAACTCAGATTGCTACCCCGGAAACCAACGAAGCGCTGAAAGTTGTGCTGACAGGATACTTTGATGTAAAGAATGCATTAGTGAGTGACGATGCAGCCAGGGCTAAGTCGGCCGCAACAGCACTTGCCGCTTTAACCGGAGATTTTGCAGAACAACTAAATGAATACATTCTGGCTATTGGAGAAACTGATAACATCGAAGAACAACGTGAAGCTTTTGAGGCGCTTTCTATTTCCATGTACGATTTAGTCAAAGCGGGCGGAGCGGGATTAACCGTTTACAAACAATACTGCCCAATGGCATTTGATGACAAAGGCGCCTTTTGGTTAAGTAATGAAAAGCAGGTGTTGAACCCATACTTTGGTGCATCCATGCTGCGCTGCGGCTCAGTGCAGGAAACCATTAACTAAACATAAATTACAGCGGATGGTGTCTCAGCATCATCCGCAAAACATTATACCATGCGTCTTATAATCTATATTGTTAGCCTTGCATCATTACTAAGTGCCTGCCAGTCAAAAAAGGAATCTACTGAAAACCATGAGCATCATGCAGTTTCACCGGGAACAATTGAAGCCGATACGGTAAAGAAAAGTCTTCCGAAAGAAACTCATGCGATAATTGGTGATGCACACATCACCATTAAATACACTGCGCCTGTTACGAAAGGTCGGGTAATCTGGGGCGGCCTGGTTCCATATAACGAAGTATGGGTTACAGGTGCACATCGCGCTACTTCTTTTGAAATCAACAAAGCCTTCAACATCAACGGGCAATCCGTTCCGGCCGGTAAGTATGCCATCTTTACCATACCCGGTGAAGAAGCCTGGACGTTTATCCTGAACAAGAATTGGGATCAGCATTTGGCTGATGATTACAGCGCTGATGAAGATGTTCTTCGTTTTAAGGTAACCCCAGAAAGGTTAAGTGAAATTCAGGAGCGTTTGTTGTTTGCCATCGAAAACATTTCAGACAGTGAAGCTAACCTGCAGATCAGCTGGGAGAAAATCAGGATTGTCATTCCTCTGAAGTTTTAATTCCATTTATTTCAGCAGTCGCTGTAAATCCGCTTCCGCAGCAATAAATCCGAAAGCCGCAAACTGCTTTCCGGATGTTACTTGCTTGAAGATATCCACAGCACGGGTGGTATCGCCTTCGCATAAATACCAGTTGCCTACGCCATAGCCCTGTGTGGCTAGTGCCAGGTCAATATCTGCGTTACTGCCACTTACTTTCAGTAAATCATCCGGAGGCAACATGCCTTTGTACATTTGAAGGCGCAGGTAATACGAATCGTTTTCAATGATAGTCATGTTATCCCGAATCAGTTCCAGGACCTTGGCAGCTTCATCCGGTTTGTTCATTCTGCGATAGGTCATATACAACCAATCGGCTGTGGCGGTAATTAAATCATCGTTATCCGAAACATCCAGGCATTGCAGATAGGCTTTCTCGGCACTTTCAAAATCTCCTTTTAAATAATGCGCCAGGCCTAAATGATACCACACATTGAACTGCGTGTTGGAAAGTGGTTGGTTCAATTTGTTTGGCTGTCCGTCTGGTTCAATTTCAAGTGGCTGTCGGGGCATTAGCGAAGCTGCCATCTGCAAATCGGCAATGGCCTTCGGAAAATCGCGAATAGTTATAAAACGATGTCCGCGGTGCCGCAGCAGTTTGTACGAGTTTGGAAATTTCTCCAGGCCTTTCGTAAACGTTTTGATGGCTTCGTTGTACCGGTAAAGGTAGGCTTGCCTTCTGCCCAGCCAGACGTAATTTTCTTCCGATGGGTTCGCCTCAAAATTCTTATGCGCCACAGTAAGGTTGCTGTCGAGCCTGGCCTGTGCTACTGCGCTTCGTTCCGGCTCGAAGTAAGGCTTGCCATCAAGTCCGG
>JBBINY010000001.1:126391-177448 GCA_037443645.1 Cytophagales bacterium | reverse complement strand
GGGGAACAAGCCGAAAGGATTACCAAGGGTATAAGGAGTTTTCTGTACATGGGTTATGTAATCAATTTTAGATTATAGATTGACGATTTTAGATTGATGGAGATTATTCCGCAATCATCAATCTAAAATCTACAATCTTTAAAATCGTAAATGCCAAATCACTGAAGATACACCACACCCTCTTTCATCACAAAACTTACTTTCTCCAATGTTTTAATGTTCTTCAGCGGGTTTTCATCGGTAGCCACAATATCGGCAAGCTTGCCAGCCTCCAGGGTTCCGATTTTATCGCTCATGCCCACCACTTCAGCCGCAACCACGGTAGCAGATTTAATAGCCTCTATCGCTGGCATACCCGCCTCCACCATGTACCCAAATTCTTTCCCGTTTTCACCATGCGGAAACACCCCGGCATCGGTACCGAAGGCTATCTTTACTCCCCGTTTATAGGCTTTGCCAAATGTTTCCTGAATTTGAGGACCTATGGCTAACGCTTTAGGCGTAACAAGCGGATGGTAATAGCCTGGAGTCTTTGCCTGTTCAGCCACAAACTTTCCGGCCGAAATGGTAGGCACATAATAGGTTCCTTTTTGTTTCATCAAATCCATGATCTCTTCATTCATCATCGTTCCGTGTTCAATGGTGGTAATGCCTGCCATCACCGCACGTTTCATTCCTTCCACACCGTGAGCATGAGCTGCCGTATGCATGCCGTAGTCTTTTGCCGTTTCTACAATTGCCCTCAATTCATCTTCGGTAAACTGAGGGCCGCTGCCATCCTTTGCCAGACTCAATACTCCGCCCGTAGCGGTAATTTTAATCAGGTCGCTTCCATCCTTATAGCGCTGGCGCACAGCCTGCCGTGCTTCTTCAGGCGAATTGATTACCCCTTCTTTCGGTCCCGGGTCACCCATTAAATCTTCACGATAGCCGTTGGTCGGATCGGCATGGCCACCGGTTGTGCCGATGGATTTACCCACGGAAAAAATACGTGGCCCCACAACAAGGCCTTGGTTGATGGCATTGCGCAACGATGTATTTACTCCGCTTCCGCCCAGGTCGCGCACGGTGGTAAAGCCTGCCAGTAAGGTTTTTCGGGCAAACACAGTCGACCGGAATGCTACGTCCGCTTTGTTCAGGGTGAACCGCTGCAAGGCCTGGTCTTTATTGGTTTCGCCTTCCAGGTGAACGTGCAAATCAATCAAACCCGGCATTACAGTTTTTTTGCTCAGGTCGATCAGCTTATCGGTTGCACCGGGTTTTGTGAAGCCCCTCTCAACTTTTGCAATTTTATTACCTTCAATAACCAGGGTCATCTGGGTTTGAGCTTCATTGGTCTTTCCATCAATCAGGTTACCGCAATGAATTATGGTTCGCTGGGCCATCACCGCAAACGGACAAAGGGCAGCGATCAAAAAAAGTGTTTTTCGCATGGGATTATCGAGATAAATATTTTTTGGTTAAGTCGCTTAACGCTTTTTTCTCATGGTCTTCCATCACTTCACGCACATGAAGCATCATATCAAACATCACCGTTTGGTCATAACCCAGTTTGGCAGCCACTTGTGAACAATACCGGATTTCCTCCTGGTACAGTCGCTCGTCTATTTTCATGAGTTGCACCAGGCTGAGCAGGTAATTGAATTTTGTTTCGTCATCAATAGTGCCCACGTCAATATTCTCATGTTTCTTTCCAAACAGTCCGTTAATATCCAGCAATGAAATGCCATTGGCCAGGCCTATGTTGGTGATGTATTTCCTTTCCTTTTCGGCCACATCACCGTCAATCCGGGCCAGGTTTACCAAATGCTTAAGTTGTGCGAGTGCCATAGGTGAGGTTTTGAGGTTGGAAGATGGGGAATTGTTAGGCGATAGTCAATAGCCTACCGGTGGACAGGCCACGCGTGAATGGCTGTAGTGAACATGAGCATGGACTATTGATTAAGGACTATTAACTTGAAGGCGTGAACTTCCTCGCTCACCTTTACTTGTCAGGTGATGATCCTAACGTGCAAGTCGGCAATTTTATTGGCGATTTTGTGAAGGGAAGAAGTCTGATCGAACAATTCGGGCCCGACATAGCCCGGGGTATCGAACTGCACAGAGCCATTGATGAATTTACCGATAGGCATCCGGTTGTTGCCAAAAGCAAGAACAGGCTCAGGCCAACCTACAGGCATTACGCGGGTGTGATTGTGGATATTTTTTACGACCACTTCCTGGCCCACCGGTGGGATGAGTACCATGATGAATTTCTGCCTGATTACGCAGAAAGGATGTATAGCTTGATGGACCAGCACCAGGCCATCTTACCGGAAGAAGTCAAATACATGATGCCCTACATGACTCGCGGCAACTGGCTGGTGAACTATGCCCGCCTGGAAGGTATACACCGTGCTTTAACCGGCATGGCCAGGCGGTCAAGGCATGGAGCGCAGATGGAATTTGCTATAAAGGATTTGAAAACCGACTATGAGCTTTATGCACAAGAATTTGCCACATTCTTTCCGGAGCTTCATCAGTATGCCAGAAACTGGCTGAGCCTCGCTGACCAGTAACCTTCACTCATCCGTTAATTTTCAGCACAAGGGCTATGAACAGGATGCTGTTTGCTGAGGTAGTGCGGATCATCAATTTGTCAGAATTCCAATTCAGCATGTGTGTACCGTTTGCTGAATTCCTTTTGCAGGCAAACACAAACGGGGCCTGCATCAGGCCACCCTAGGTTACTCCCGTAATGCTGTTTTTGACTGCAGCTCCTCCTCTAAAATCATCTTTACTACCGCATGCAGGTCACCAGCAATTTCAACTGTCTCAGTTTCTCAGCCGGGGTTAACGTAGTGATAAAATGGGTTATTTTAGCGGTTTCAAACAACGATATGAATAACGATCCGGAGTTGAGCGGAAAGTACCTGGGCACCATATCCAGCGATTTTGTAAAAGTCTCCGATACCATTAAAGAAGCCTCTTACCAGATTCGCTCACGTGGTTTTTCTGAACAGCCCATTTTTCCGATTTGCAAGGAGGAACAACCCATCGGCCAACTGCTGATTGACCGCGAACTGGCGCACACTACATGGAACTATTACGCGTCCTTCCTGGACGAATTTATTCAGCGCGGCCTGGTTGATGCGGCTAAGGTTGAAGACTTTAAAAAGGCTTTCAAAGATCCGGACGAGTTCTGCTGCTTGTTTGTGGTCGATAAGGAGTTCACTAATTTTGTGTTTATTCCGTATCCGGAGGATTAGGCGCATGTCAGTCGCCTTAATCTGATGCGTTAATTATTTTCCGAAATGATCCCATCCCTGTGCGGTTAACGGCACGGTGCTTCCGCTTTTCGTTATTAACACATGCTCACCAGGCTTATCATGCACGTACCCGATCATGTGCACATCCGGATGGTTCTTGATCTTTTCAGCATCGGCCTGTGAAATGGTAAACAGCAATTCATAATCTTCTCCCCCGTTTAAAGCACAGGTTACCGGGTCAATTTTAAATTCAAGGGCTGCGGTGTTGTAGGTTTCGGTGGCCAGAGGAATTTTTTCCTCAAAAATGCGCACACCCACCTTCGAATTCTTTCCGAGGTGAAAAAGCTCAGAGGCCAGGCCGTCTGAAATGTCAATCATGGCTGTCGGCTTTATGTCCAGCTCGTCCAGATCAAATACAATGTCTGTTCGCGCTAACGGCCGCAATTGCCGCCCCACCATGTACTCATATTTTTCAAGCCCCGGTTGCATGTTGGGGTTAGAAAGATAGACTTCCTTCTCGCGCTGCAATACCTGCAGCCCTACATAGGCAGCACCCAGGTCACCGGTAACACAAATGATGTCGTTTGGTTTTGCCCCGCTACGGTACACCACCTTCTCTTTTCTTGCCCTTCCCAATACCCCTACTGAAATAATAAGCCCCGACCGGGAGGCTGTTGTGTCGCCACCAACAAGGTCAACCTTGTACTGCTGACAGGCCGCCCTGATTCCATCGTATAAGGCATCTACTGCTTCCACCGAAAACCGGTTGCTCAAGGCAATACTTATCACAATTTGCTCGGCCTTTCCATTCATGGCGGCAATGTCGGATACATTTACACTTACCGTTTTAAAGCCGAGGTGTTGCAGCGGAGTAAAAGCCATGTCGAAATGGACGCCTTCAGCAAGCATATCGGTTGACCAAAGTAAAACCTCATTACCACAATCAATCACTGCGGCATCATCGCCAATACCTAGCAACGATGATGGATTTTTAAGATCGAATTGTTTACCGATGTGGTCAATCAGTCCGAATTCACCCAATTGGCTTATTTCTGTTCTCTTTTCACTCATGCATTGGTCGGTTGTAACCGTTCGTTTGCCGTTACGGCAGGCGTCTCGTCACGCAAAAGTAAGATTATAACGCGAATTGACGGTTTTGCTTTGTTGCGGTGCTGTATCTATGCACAAAAGCAAAGTGAGATGAAAAGGATGTTGTGGATTGTCGTGGCTTTAATCCTGCTCGTTTCATGTTCAACAGTTCCGAAACCGTATTATGAAACACGGGAAGGGAAGAAGAAGCAGAGGTATTACAATTCCATTCAGTTTGGTCAGCGCAAAGCGGCTAATGCACCTAGGAGCCAGTAATTTCCTGGCACAACTCGATTAAAACCCCCTGCGTTGATTTAGGGTGCAGAAAACAAATGCGTTTGTTGTCTGCACCCTTTTTTGGCTCTGCATTAATGACCTCGAAACCCAACGCCTGATAATGCCGGATGCTCTCTTCCAGGTTCTCCACCTCAAAGGCAAGGTGGTGAATTCCTTCTCCGCGTTTCTCAATAAAACGGGCTATCGCGGATTGACTGTTAGTTGCTTCAAGCAGTTCGATTTTGAGCCCTGACAAGTCAAAAAATGAGGTTCTTACACCCTCCGACTCAACCTCTTCGATCTTATAATGCCCACGGCCCAGCAGGTTGGCAAATAAGCCGTTGGCCTCACCCAAATTCTTAACGGCAATGCCGATGTGCTCCAGTTTCTTCATTATTGCTAATTTTGTATACCAAAGTCAGAACTTTTACGGGCTTTGAAAAGTTTTTCCCTTTGAAACCGACATCCATGATTGAAACAAGCAGCGAAATGCATGTGGAGGCTGCACGCATCCAGCAGGAAATAAAGAACTACCTGGGACTGCGCACGTCCGACCTTGTATTTGAGTACAGCACGGTTGACCGCAAGGTGAAGCTCGACCTGATTACCATTAATCCGCGGCACAACCAGGCCTTCCTTTTTCATTCCGAGACCGGTACCGACAAACTGGACGCCCTGAAAAAGATGCTCGACTATGTTCAGAACTACAAAGAGAAGGAAAACAGCTATACCATTCAGTGGGTGGCTAAGAGTGAGCGCGAACTCCATACCTCCTATTTCCGGGCCGGCAACATCATGGATGCTCTGCAAAAACTCTATTATGGGCGCGATATGAATACGATAACTGTTTTTAGCGTTGTGTTGAACCCGGTTTCTTAATTGTTTTGTTTATGATCAGCGTAACTGAAAAAGCCAAGGATAAAATTGTTGAGTTAAGAAAGCAGGAAGGAAAAACCACCGAACCCAATATCCGTGTTTCGGTGAAGGGTGGAGGCTGCTCTGGCTTAATGTACGACCTTTCGTTCGATGAATCCATCAATCCGGCCGATCAGGTATTTGAAGATAGAGGCGTTAAAATTCTCGTGGATAAAAAAAGCCTGCTTTACCTGCTTGGCACAACGCTCGATTTTTCGGATGGGCTGAATGGAAAGGGCTTTCAGTTTATCAATCCCAATGCATCGCGCACGTGCGGCTGCGGTGAAAGCTTTGCGGTTTAGTCAAGCGTAGCAATACATTTCAATTCTATGGCAATGGGCGTGGGCAACGCATTTATTTCCACTGTGGTACGGCAAGGTTGATTCTCTTTAAAATATTCTGCATAAATCCTGTTGAACTTCGGAAAGTCGGCCTTCATGTTGGTAAGGAATACGGTTACATCCACCAGGTTTTCCCAACGCGAGCCTGAGGCTTCGAGGATGTAGCGCACGTTTTGAAATACCGCATGACATTGGGCTTCGATATCGTAGGCAGTCAGGTTTCCCTGTGCATCAAGGGTTACTCCCGGAATTTCTGTTGAGCCTTTCTTACGAGGGCCTACCCCGGAAAGAAAGAGCAGGCTGCCCACCTTGCGGGCATGAGGATACAGCCCAACCGGGTCGGGCGCTTTATCGGAATGAATCTTTTCACTCATAGCAATCTTTTTTTCCTGTCAAAATCCAAACACCAGGCTTCCCCAATAACTCTGCCAGTCGGCCCCTTCTTCCCTGGCCGGAACCATCTTTACACAACTTACCATCCATGCCCCGGAATTACTTAATCGTGTAGTCATGGTTCCGTCTTTTTCGGTGTAAATATTCTGTGCGTTATCCTTTCGGTTCCACACCTTCACCATAGCAAAGGGTAGTGGTGTGCCTTCAAAAAAAATCTGAAACTTCATTTCCTGCCCGGGCTTCAGGGCATACGGATTTTTTACCGGGATAATCTCCAACGGAAGACCAACCTGTTTTTGAAAGGTATCGTCACGCCCATCACCAACCTGCACCAGCAGTTTGGCACTGCGTTGGTAAAATTCACGGGCTCCTCTTTGGCTGGCACCAGTCTTTTCACGGTATTGAATAATGTCCTCCAGTCCGTCCTCCTTCAGGTAAGCATTGAACTTTTCAGCATCCAGTTCAATGAAGGCGTTGTTGCTTTGCATAACAAACAGGTTTGTGCCTTCCCGCTCCAGTTTCAATTCCAGGTTGTTTCCTTCACCCGGGCTTACTGTTTCGATAAGTCCGCTTGAATAGCTGCCGGCATGGTGATCGAACCGAATAAGCCGGTGACGTTTTAAATCCCACCGCTCACCCATAAAATTCTCGCCCACCATGAAATTGAGTTTCAGTATTTCACCTTTCCGGTAGAAAAACTTATCCGGCTGCAGCCAGAACTCATGCGCCTGCGCTGCCAGGCCGATCAGCACAATCAGGCTAAGTGAAACTACCACCCTGGGCCACCTCATCGGGAATTCATCAGGTCCTCAATTTCTTCGGCTTCTATCGGAATGCTTTTCATCAGATCGTGCAAGCTGGTTTTGGTAATCACTACGTTGTTCTCCAGCCGCACTCCAAAACCTTCCTCCTTAATGTAAATCCCCGGTTCTACCGTCCACACCATACCCTCCTTCATTTTATCGAACATATTCGGTATGTCGTGTACATCCAACCCCAGGTGATGGCCCGTGCCGTGCATAAAGTATTTCATAAAGGCCGGCTTTTCTGCCGATTGCTTTTTTATATCGGTTTTGTCGATCAGCTTAAGCTTTATCAGTTCGCTTTCCATGATCTGCTGCACTTCCTTGTGATAATCGAAGTACACCATGCCTGGCTTTAGCAGTTTGTAGGCAGCCCGCTTCACACGCAACACGGCATTGTAAACGTCTTTCTGTCGCTTGCTGAATTTGCCGTTTACCGGAATCGTGCGGGTCATGTCGGCATTGTAGTTGGCGTATTCAGCACCGACATCGAGCAGCAGCACATCACCCGACTTACACACTTTATCATTTTGGATATAGTGCAGCACGCAGGAGTCGGCACCCGATGCAATGATGGGTTCATACGCAAAGCCGCGTGAACCGTTGCGCACAAATTCATGGATGAATTCTGCTTCGATCTCATACTCCTTCACACCTGGCTTTATAAATTTCAGAACGCGTTGAAATGCCTTGCCGGTGATGTCGCAGGCTTTTTGCATCAACTCAATTTCGCTTTTGGACTTAACTGCGCGGAGTTTAGCCATCAGTGGGGCAACCCGCTCATACCTGTGCAACGGGTATTTTTCCTTACACCACGCCACAAACCGGCTGTCGCGTGTTTGTACCACCACATCGGCCCGGTAATGCTCGTTGGTGTTAAGGTAAACATTCTCTACGCCACCCATAATCATCATCGTGTTGAACACGCGGTGAAATTCGGATGTCCACATCACCGTTTCAATGCCGGTACGTTTGCGGGCTTCTTGCTTGGTTAGTTTGTGGCCCTCCCAGGTGGCTATGGTTTCGTTGGTCTCGCGCAGGAACAGAACTTCGCGCAGTTTTTTATCCGGGTAATCCGGACACAGAACAAGAATGGATTCTTCCTGATCCACACCGGTCAGATAAAACAAGTCGCTGTTTTGCCGGAACTTCATCGTGCCATCGGCATTGGTAGGCTGTATATCGTTGGAGTTGAATACGGCAACCGAGCCGGGCTTCAATTCTTTTACCAACCGCTTCCTGTTATCAGTAAATAATTGTGGGTTGATTTGCGGGTAGCGCATAGGGAGTTGAATTTCTCAAAAGTAAAAAACCCGAAAGGTTAAAAAAACCTGCCGGGTTTAAAGCGTTCCATACAGCCATCAACCCGCTGAGGGTTCGTCTGTATTGAGGTAGTTAATCAGAACAAAGGTTACCAGTAAGCCGGAAAACACCCCTTCGAGTGCCACAATAAAAGAAGCGATGTACGGATTCAGAAAACGGCCCATGGGTTCATTGTCGATGATGTATTGCATCAATTCGGTATCCAGAAATGAAACATAAACAAAGAGGAATGCAGCAAAAACCAGGGAAGCGATGGCTCCGGTAGCTACCCCTGTAACAAGGGCCCTGAAATAGTTTATGTGTTCTCCGTGTGTATGTTGGAATTTTTTTAATGCCAGGTAGATACCCGCTACAAGGATAACCAGGTTTAATAACCGTAATTCGACAACATGGAGCAGGCCTGCAAATTTCATAATCAGGAAATAAACAATAAGGCCGCCCGCCACACGCAGGCCGTAATTAACGTGGATATGACTCGAATCGGTTAAACTCATGGCTGAATTAGTTTAGTTCATCTAAAATTTTGAATTTTTAAACAGAATACCAAGCATTTGAACTGTATATTTTGATAATTTCGGAAAATTAACCCCCCCCCACGATATGGTGAAGAAAATATTGCTTGCCCTTGCAGGGCTTGTTGTTGTACTGGTGATTATAGGCTTCTTTCTGCCCTCCAAAACTGAAATTACACGATCAATCCTTGTTAACGCCCCGGCCGGGTACATTTTTGAGGAAGTAAACAACCTTGAGAACAACCCGAAGTGGTCGTACTGGAACAACCTGTATAAAGACAACATGACCGTTACCTACGGAAGCATTAAAGCCGGAGCAGGTGCCATTTCGGAATGGTCAGGAGAAGAATCCGGAAATGGCAAGATGACCATTACGGAAAGCATACCCGACAAGTCCGTTAAGATGGACCTCGATTTCATGGATCAGGGAACCGCCAAATCATGGTACACTTTTGAACCCGAAGGGGAAGGCACCCGGGTTACAACAGGCTTTGAAGCGGACATGGGGTTCAATCCCTTGATGCGATGGATGGCTGCAACCCTGATGAAGTCAGAAATGAATAAAGCATTCGATTATAATTTGAACAAGCTGAAAGAAATAGCTGAGGCCAAGCCAAAATTCACCGTTGCCATATCCGAAGAAATGACGCAACCCGTCAGCTATGTAGGGATTAGCTCATCCATGAGCTTTGAAGATAAGAACGCCATCAGTGCACAGATGGGCAAGTCGTATGGCGAATTGATGACTTCGCTGGAAAAATCAAAAGTGCAAATGACGGGGGCCCCCTTTTGCCTGTATCCGAAATGGGACGAAACCTCCAAACAAATGGAAATGGTATGCGCTCTTCCAGTACCCGAGGGCACAAAACTTACCGGCAAATACACGGTGCAACAACTGCCTGGCGGAAAGGCAGTAAAGGCAGTACATATAGGCGATTACAACACGCTTGAGAAAACGCACAATGAAATTGCCCGGTATATTGAGTACAAAGGGCTTGAAATAACCGGTGCGCCCTGGGAGGTTTATGTAACAGATCCAATGGTTGAAAAAGAAGCCACGAAATGGATCACCGAAGTTTATTACCCGGTTAAATAATAAACTTAGATACTGGTTGCTGGATTGATACTGAATGTGAAAAGTGGCTGGAGGCTGGATACTGATTAAGTATCCAGAGTCCAGTATCCAGTATCTAATGCCCCTCCTCCAACTCATGCATCCTTGATTTTACCCGCTGTTGTTTTAACTCCTCTACTTCCTTTCTTCGCTGTTCTAGCTCAGCTTCAGTGGGTTTGTAGTTAAGCAATTCCTTAACATCCGGCTGGCCGGCATCTACCCAGGCGCTGTACCAGAAATCACCGATCATTTTTATGGCATCGCGCATCTGCCGTTCGATCATCCCCTGTAATGCATCGTGATAGGCTCTGGAAAATTCAACCGAATAAACTTTAATGGCCTGTTTTCCTTTTGCTTCGAAAGAAAACTTTCGTTCGCCAAATACACGGGTGAGCCTCTTTTCAACCACCAATACAGAATCCACATGCTGATGAGAGGCTACAATTGCCTCCCAGGCTTTTAGCTGCGGATTGGAGATGTATTCGGCCTTACCCACAAAAAAATCATATCCTGATGCCAGCAATTCAGGAATACGCGATTCCCAAAATGCATGAATCCCCTCCTGCCCGGTTAGCTGGCCGTTATAATTTTCGGTAGTATGCAAGGGCACATGCGCATCGGCAATATAATGGCCAAGGTCAGCCGAAAGGGTAAGAATGCGTTGTGGGTCTCGGGTTAAAAACGCATCGCGAAGGCGGTAATAAACCACCGCAATGTGCCAGGGCAATATGCCATAGGCTTTCAGTGTATCCTCTCCGTATGCCGCCACTGCCTCCTTCCAGTACCGGGGCATGGTATGCACGGCACTATCACCAAAATGGTCAATATCAATGTAATGACGAGGACCTTCCTCCACGACAGCAAATCGTCTGCGATCAGGGTTAACCGCAGCTTCGCTGATGTAATTAATGTTCTTCTTGTAAAACCCGATAAGGGGAGAAGGCAACGTAAACACAGCCAACCGGTTTATCTGGCGGTGCGCGTAAAACCCCCACGCGCACAACACCAAGGCAACCACCAAAAAACAAAGGTTGAAAACGTACCTCACAAGGCTTAATTTACCTACAAATTACTACACTTCATGCCGTACCGTATCCTTATCCTGCTGTTTGTGGTGTCTCGCGTTATGGCCGACACCTATCCGCGCAACGAACGTATTGATATTAAGAAATATGCTTTCCGAATTGAGCTGAACGACACGACCAACCGCATCGCAGGGCAGGCAACCATTACCATAGCCGTTAAAAAAAACATCCGCGATTTTGAACTTGACCTCATCCAGCAGGTACAGGAGAAGGGGATGGCCGTAAGCGAAGTGCGTGTCGGCAACCGGCAAGCCATCTTCTCGCACAAAAATAACCGGTTGAAAATATTGCTCTCAACAGAAGCAGCTTCGGGAAGCGAGCTCCACGTTACCATAAACTATGCAGGTATTCCGCATGACGGGCTCATCATCTCAAAAAACAAATTTGGTGACCGCACCTTTTTTGGCGACAACTGGCCCGACCGGGCCCGCAACTGGCTGCCGGTTATTGATCATCCCTACGATAAAGCCAACGTTGAATTTATTGTTATTGCCCCACCCCACTATGACGTGGTAGCAAACGGCATCCGGTTGGAACAAAGTTTTCTCAACAACAAGCAGAAACTTACCCACTGGCGGGAAGAGGTTGATATTCCAACCAAAGTCATGGTAATTGGTGTCGCCCGGTTTGCCATCCGGAGCGAAGGTACAGTGGGCAGCATCCCGGTTGAGAGTTGGGTCTATCCGCAAAACAAAGAACAAGGATTTGCCGATTACCGGCCTGCGGTTACCGTGCTCGATTTTTTTAACCGCTTTATCGGGCCTTATCCTTACCAGAAGCTGGCCAACGTACAATCAACCACCATCTATGGAGGCATGGAAAATGCCAGCAACATTTTCTATTATGAAAACTCCGTTGGCGGCAAGGGCTCAATTGAAGACCTGATCGCTCATGAAATTGCCCACCAGTGGTTTGGCAACTCGGCCTCAGAGAATGACTGGCACCATGTGTGGTTGAGTGAGGGGTTTGCTACCTATTTCACCCACATTTACAATGAATTCACCTACGGCCCTGATCGGCTTAAGGAAGGGTTACGCAAAGATCGCTCTGTCATTATTCAACACTGCACCCGTTCACCGGCACCCGTCATTGATACACGCATCACGGATTACCCAAAACTTCTCTCGCCTCATGTGTACCAACGCGGAGGCTGGGTGTTGCATATGCTCCGGCAGCACATTGGAGACGAGGCTTTCTGGACGGGCATCCGGGCCTACTATTTGAAATATAGAAACGCCAACGCCCTGACCAGCGACTTCAGACAGGTAATGGAAGAGGCCTCGGGCAAACCGCTCGATGTATTTTTCAGCCAATGGCTCGAAGAAACTAACCTGCCTGAGTTCACCGGCCAATGGTCGTACAATCCCTCCAACCGGTCAATCACGTTAACCATCGATCAGGTTCAACCCGGCCGGGTATTCGATCTGACCCTTGACATCGGGATCTACGATGGCAAAGGCGATAGGCCTCATATTCAACCCGTCAGAATCAATCAGAAAAGCACAAAAATCAGCTTTTGGGTGGAAAATAAACCTGTTAAACTGGAGCTTGACCCGGAAACCAGGTTGCTTTTTAAGGGAAATCTAAGGAATTGAAACCCGCAGCTTGGCAATTCCAACGGTTAGAATTACCTTTGCCTCCCTTAAAAAAGGCATTGAATAACAGATATGGCTAACCACAAATCAGCAGAAAAGCGGATACGGGCAAATGAGGCAAAACGGGTAAGAAACCGTTACCAGCACAAGAGTACCCGTACCCTAATGAAGAAACTCCAGGCAACCACCTCAAAGAAAGAGGCCGAAGCGCTTCTGAAAGAGGTGACCTCAATGATCGATAAGCTTGCAAAAAAGAACATCATTCATTGGAAAAAAGCCGCTAACCAGAAGTCAAAGTTGTCCAAACAGGTTAATGCGTTAAAGTAACTGGCTTCAAAAAAATTTTGATTTTAACTGACCCGGAAGCAAAAAACCTCCGGGTCGTTTATTTTTAAGGAATGAAGAAGCAGGCAACCGGATTCCTGAACATCAAGCACTGGGCAGCAGAGGATCGTCCGCGGGAGAAACTGTTAATGAAAGGAACTGCCGCCCTGACCGATGCCGAACTGATTGCCATTTTACTGGGAACAGGAACCGCTTCAACAAGTGCCGTTGACCTGGCCAAAACCATGCTCCAATCCGTTGGCCAAAACCTTGACGCCCTGGCCAGTTTATCAGTAAAAGACCTGATGAAGATCAAAGGAATTGGTGAAGCTAAAGCCATTACGATTATCAGCGCCCTTGAATTGGGCCGGAGAAGAAAAGAGTCAGGCCCCACCGAAAAACCAAAAGTAACCTCATCGGCCGATGCTTTTGAACTTCTAAAAGCCGACCTGATGGATAAAAAGCATGAGGAATTCTGGGTGTTGCTGTTGAACCGGAGCAACCGGCTTATCCGGAAACAGCAAATCAGTCTTGGGGGCGTTCACGGCACCGTTGCTGACCCAAAAATCATTTTCAAAATTGCGCTTGAAGAACTGGCGAGCGGAATTATTGTAGCGCACAATCATCCATCCGGTAACCTGACCGCCAGTCAGTCAGACATTGACCTTACCAAAAAATTAAAAGAAAGCGGAAAATTGCTGGAGATTACCATTGCCGATCACCTGATTATTGCCGGTAAACAATATTACAGCTTTGCCGATGAAGGTCTGATGTAGATAAATGAAACGGGTTCTTGTATATGGAATTGTATTGGTGACTCTTGCCATTATAACCTATTCGCTGGTGGGCAACAGCCAGGATGATTACATAGCAACGGTTGAAAAGACAAGAAAAGAAAAGGATCACTTTCTCCGCACCTCTTCTGATTCGCCATTTAAGGATGATCCCAGCTCATTCAAAGGCCTTACGTATTTCCCTGTCGACCCTGCCATGAAGGTTCAAGCCAGGCTCATTCCCATACCAAAAAAAAATGTAGTCACACTACCTACCAACGATGGGCTTGAACGAAAATACATTGAGTATGGTCATGCGGAATTTGCACTTAACCATTCAACCCACCGGCTGCTGGTGCTTGAAGTGATAGACATGGGGCCCTACCGTGGCACCTTATTCCTTGCTTTTGGCGATGCTACCAGCGCACATGAAACCTACGGTGCCGGACGGTACCTCGATGTAAAGAAAGTGAAAGGAAGCTCAACCCTTACACTCGACTTCAATGAAGCGTACAATCCGTACTGTGCGTATAATGAAAATTATTCCTGCCCGTTGCCTCCCCGTGAAAACCTTCTGCCAATTCCCATCAAAGCGGGCGAAATGACGTACGCAAAATAGGCCATATGAGTGCAAACTCTTATTTTTGAAACCATTGCTCCGAACCCTCCCCGGAGCTGTTTTATCGCGCTATGACGATCTCCTACAATTGGCTGAAAGAATATATTGACATCCCGGAAACCCCCGAAGAACTCGGTCAAATCCTCACAGCAACAGGACTTGAGGTTGAATCGGTTGAACACTTCGAAACCCTGAAAGGAGGCCTGGCCGGATTGGTTGTAGGCGAAGTGCTTTCCTGTAAAAAACATCCAAATGCCGATAAACTGTGGTTGACAACGGTGGATGCAGGAACCGGAACTCCGCTTTCCATTGTATGCGGGGCGGCTAACGTAGCGCCCAACCAGAAGGTGGTGGTGGCATTGCCGGGCACAGTATTATATCCGACAAAGGGCGACCCGTTTACCATTAAGACCACCACCATACGAGGAGCAAAATCGGAAGGCATGATTTGCGCTGACGATGAAATCGGGTTGAGTGATAAACACGATGGCATTATGGTGTTAAATACCCAAGCAGCAAATGGTACACCCGCATCGGAACTATTCAACACCTATTCCGATTACCGCCTCGAAATCGGTCTGACCCCCAACCGGGCAGATGCCGCATCGCACCTGGGCGTGGCCCGCGACATCAAGGCATCTCAAAAACGGGAGATCAGACGACCCTCTGTTGATGCATTCAAACCAGATAACAATAAACTGCCTGTACCGGTTGAGGTACGCAACACCAGCGCCTGTCCGCGCTACACTGCCATTACGATTTCAGGGATTACAATTGCCGAATCACCCGATTGGCTTAAGCACCGGCTGCTGGCTATCGGCCAAACCCCAATAAATAATGTGGTTGACATCACCAACTATGTACTGCATGAAACTGGCCAACCGCTTCACGCCTTCGATGCCGATGCCATTGGCGGTAACAGGGTAATTGTTCAAACGCTGCCCGAAGGCACCGCATTCACTACCCTTGATAAAAAGGAACGAAAACTTACGGCAACCGACTTAATGATCTGCAACGGAAACGGTGAGGGGATGTGCATCGCAGGTGTATTCGGTGGTGTAAAGTCGGGAATAACGGCAACCACAAAAAATGTATTTCTTGAAAGCGCCTGCTTTTCGCCTGAATTTATTCGCAAAAGCGTGATGCATCACGGATTAAAAACCGATGCATCATTCCGTTTCGAACGAGGTACCGATCCTAACAACACCGTGTATGCATTAAAGCGCGCAGCCATCCTCATCAAGGAAATTGCCGGGGGCGAAATATCCTCACAACTTGTTGATGTTTACCCCAAGCCAATAGAGGAAAGGAAGATTGAACTAAAGGATAAAAACATAAACAGGCTGATCGGTAAAGTTATACCGCGTAATGAGATTGTTGACATCCTCAGCAGGCTGGACATCACCATTGAATCAACAGCTGAAGACCGGTTTATAGTTTCAGTTCCCCCGTACCGGGTTGATGTGCTTCAGGAAGCCGATGTGGTTGAGGAAATCCTACGCATTTACGGGTTTGACCGGGTTGAATTAAAACCGGCCGCCTCCTCCGACTATATTGCTGAATTTCCTGCCAACGATCCGAATAAATACAGGCGTGCCATTGGCGAACTGTTAACGGGAAGCGGCTTTTTGGAGATCTGGACCAATTCGCTTACCAGCATCAGTTACCAGCAAAAGCATAGCCTGCTATTTACCGGCCAGCCGATTGAAATCCTGAACAAACTGAGCGAACAACAAGGCATTTTAAGGCAAACTCTTTTGTTTACCGGCCTTGAAGTATGCGCTTATAACATTAACCGGAAGCAAAAAGACCTTAAGGTTTTTGAATTCGGGAAAATTTATTCGAGAGAAGAATCTAACTACATTGAAGAAGAGCGGCTGGCCCTCTTTATAACCGGAGATTTTGAGTCAGAAAACTGGCAAAACAAACCGCGGGAAGTTACCTATCACGACATCGCCCAATACATGTATCAGGTTATTCGGAAGTCCGGGATAACACACATACAGCAGGATAGTATTGACGATCAGCTTTTTGAATATGGGTCAAAGTTATCCACAAACAATACACTCATCGGAAAACTCGGTCTTGTAAAATCAGCATTATTGAAAGATTTAGGCATCAAGCAATCGGTATTTTATGCTGAGCTTGATTCGGTCTTGCTTTTCAATGCAGCAAACCCTAAGTTAGTAGTTAGGGAGGTGCCCAGGTTTCCGGAGGTGAGACGAGATTTGTCGCTCGTGTTGGATAAGGGGGTAAGTTTTGATGACATTCGCAGGTTGGTAAACGCTACTGAAAAACAACTGTTAAAGGAGCTTATTGCTTTTGACGTGTATGAGGGTAAAAACATACCTGAAGGTAAAAAAGCGTACGCCTTGGGGTTCATTTTACAGGATGAAGCCAAAACATTAACAGACCAGGAAATCGACAACACAATGAACCGTCTGATGGCTGCATTGGAAAGCCGGTTGGGCGCTTTCATACGTAAATAAATAAAGCTTGTTGCTTGCAACGGCACAATTTGAACGATACGCACATGGATCAGGATCTTTTAAAAACCAACCTTAACGGCTTAGAACGAAAGTTAGCCGTGCTCATCAATGAACATAAGCGGTTGAAAGAAGAAGTAAGAAGCCTGAAAACTGAAAATCAGGAACTTAAGACCAATGTAAACAACCGGGATGAGCAACTCGATCATTTTAAAAATCAAATTAAAATCTCTAAAATTGTAGATAATATAAGCCCGGAAGACGGAAGTGCTTCGGATTTAAAGAGAAAAGTTGACGATTACATCAGGGAGATTGACAAGTGTATCGCTTACTTAAGCCGATAGGAACCTGTAAGAAAAATTAATGGAAGAACTCTCCATACGTATTAAAATAGCCGACCGCGAATATCCGATGAAGGTAAAATCGCAGGATGAGGAAAAGGTGAGAAACGCGAGCCGGCTCATTAATGAGCGCCTGAAAACTTACAAAGACCAATTCGGCATTGACGATAAACAGGATTTACTGGCCATGGTGGCTTTCGACAGCCTGGTTGAAAAGCTGACTACGGACGAAGTTCACCTAACCATTGACCAAACGGTCATTGAAAAGGTGAACCATCTCAATCACCTCGTTTCACAGTCCATTCTCTGATTCCAAACGTTTCCTTGCCTGCACCGCGCATGGCTTCCGGGTTAGTGATAACCTTTAATACAGAAACGTATGATACTCCTTGATTTTGGAATAGGCCCCGACATCTTATTCGCATTTATTACAGCACTCCTGGTTGCCACCGTTTTGGGTGTAGCGCTTAGCATTCTGTTGTACAAGCGTAAAGTCGGCAAGCGGCAGAAAGAACTTGACCAGAAGGCCAAGCTGATTTTGAAAGAAGCCGAGATTGCCGCTGAGAACCTGAGGAAAGACAAAATTCTGGAAGCCAAAGAAAAAATCCTCAAGATGAAATCCGAATTTGAGGAAGAAGCCAACCGGAAAAAGAACCAGATTATCAGTAATGAACAAAAAGTAAAACAGCGCGAACAGCAAATCAACAAGGAACTGGAGCAGGTGAAACGCAAGGAAGCTGAACTTACCGAAATGCAGCAAAATCTTGCTCAACAACTGGAAACCGTAAGGAAACGCAGGGAAGAACAAGAACGGTTTAACCAGCAGAAAGTTCAAATTCTGGAAAACATCTCACGGCTAACAGCCGAAGAAGCGCGTGAGCAACTGGTAGCCTCCCTTAAAGATGAAGCCCAAACCCGTGCAGCATCCTACATTAAAGACATCATGGAACAAGCCAAGCTCACAGCAACCAAAGAGGCAAAGAAAATTGTTGTGGAAACCATTCAGCGCACCGCTACGGAACATGCCATTGAAAATTGTGTTTCAGTATTCAACATCGAAAGCGATGATATTAAGGGAAAAATCATAGGCCGCGAAGGCCGTAACATCCGGGCATTGGAGGCCGCCACAGGCGTTGAAATTATTGTAGATGATACACCGGAGGCCATCATCATCTCTGGGTTTGACCCGGTGCGCAGGGAAATTGCACGTCTGTCCCTTCACCGCCTGGTGCAGGATGGCCGCATCCATCCGGCACGCATTGAAGAAATCGTAACGAAAACCACAAAAAATATTGAAGACGAGATTGCAGAGATTGGTGAGCGTACCGTGATTGATCTTGGCATACACGGCCTTCATCCTGAACTGGTAAAAATGGTGGGCCGCATGCGCTTCCGTTCATCGTACGGACAGAACCTGCTGCAACACTCCCGCGAAGTGGCCAACCTGTGTGCCGTAATGGCTGCCGAACTCGGGCTAAATGTAAAACAATCTAAACGTGCCGGTTTGCTGCACGATATCGGCAAAGTCTGGCCCGAAGAACTTGAAAAGCCGCACGCCATTGTGGGCATGGAACTGGCGCAGAAGTATAAGGAACATCCCTCGGTATGTAACGCCATCGGTGCCCACCACGATGAAATTGAGATGACCAGCATCCTTTCGCCAATTGTTCAGGCGTGCGATGCCATTAGCGGTGCCCGCCCCGGTGCTAGGCGCGAAGTGATGGAACAATACATCAAGCGCCTGAAAGACCTGGAAGAACTCGGCACCAGTTTCGATGGGGTTGAGAAGTGCTACGCCATTCAGGCAGGCAGGGAGTTGCGCGTGATCCTTGATGCAGAAAAGGTGAGCGATGAACGGGCCAGCCAGCTCAGCTTTGAAATCTCTCAAAAAATTGAACGCGACATGCAATATCCCGGACAGATTAAAGTGACCGTGATCCGTGAGATGCGAAGCGTAGCCTATGCCAAGTAAACGTGACCATTCAGTTTGAGCAATCGGGATCAAAGGGAGCCTTCTTCATACAGGAAGGGGATGGGCGGATCGCCCAAATGACCTTTAGTATGGCGGGGAACCTGATGATTATTGACCATACCGAAGTATCTGACGCACTCCGCGGAACAGGGGCCGGCAAATTAATGGTGGCCGCAGCAGTGGACCATGCCCGTAAAAATTCTTTGAAGATTATGCCGCTATGCCCCTTCGCAAAATCTGTGTTTGAAAAAACAACTCAATACCATGACGTGCTCGATGCCTAAACACCCGCTTTTTGCTTTTCTGCTGCTTGGTTTACACTTATTTTCGTGCAAGGCACAGGAAGTTTCATTAAAATCAACAGGCTGGACATTGGTTCGCCTTGACGGTGAGAGCATGCCAGCAACCCTTCGTGAACCCGTTACCCTTATTTTTAATGAAGATCAAACCCGGGTGAGCGGCTTTGGCGGATGCAACCGCTACTTTGGCAACTGTCAACTTACGGGCAACCGCATAACCTTTTCACAACTTGGTTCCACAAAAATGTTCTGTGCGGAAAACATGACAGTTGAGGATAAATTTTTCAGGTTACTATCCGAAGTTGACGTTTATAAAGTTGCCGATCAAAAGCTGCAGTTAACAGCAGGGGGCCGCCTTCTTTTTGAGTTTATCAAAACGAAGGAGTTACTTCATTAATCCAACTATTTCCTGCTCATCAATCCGTATATCATCTTCTCCAACTTCATCAAAGGGGTGTTCCAGGTGATCCTGAATGTTATCCAGGCTAACCAGGATAAAGCTGTAGAGCACCGGCATAACATACTCCAAATGAGCCGAGTAGTCGTTGAAGGTGCTGGCAAAATACGGTCCGTAGATAATCGGGAAAATGTAGATGAACACCTTGCTGTAAGCCCGCAAGGTAACAGGTGTGCGGTAGCCGTGTATGATTTTAAGGTTATCAAAGGCAATAATCATTTTACTTACATATTGGCTTACCCGCGATATTTCCCCGCTTTGAACTCCAAGGTTGCGTAACTCCATGGTTAATGTGGAAAGTGAAGAGAACAAGCTGTAGATTTTACCTTCATTCTCCGCCCATTCATGCCGGTGTGATGAGGTGAACATTGTTCGCATCAATTGAGTCAACTCATTCATCAGGTTGCGGGCGCGTTCCGGTAAATCACTATCCTTATTGGTTGTCCAGTCGCGGGTAGCGTAATAAATGGCAATGGCATGACCCTTAAAATCGGATAACCGTTGCAACGCTGTCTCCCTCCGGTTGTAGGCTGAGCTAATAGAGAACACCACAGGAAATACAATGGCCACGCCCACCAGCATATCCGGAAACTTAGCAGTAAGACCCAATCGAAAGCACAAATAGGTTGACACCACCGAAAGAACCGTTATAATAAGTGTCTTGTAGTTGATGATAAGGAAAAAACTTCTGATGACACGCTTCATGGAGGACAGTTTAGGCGGTCGAATTTCAGAAAAAACGCAATATTAACAAATGATTAAGACCAGGTTAATTGAGGATAACCCGTTTCACTCCTGGAGGATTTCCACTTCCACGCGCACGTTTTTCTTGGCGTTGGCACTGTGCCGGTCGTAAAGCGGGCGTTTGCCGCCCCATGCCTTGAGTTCTACCCGGCTGGCATCGACTCCGTTGGCCATCAGGTATTCTTTTATAGTCTCTGCCCGTTGAAACGATAAATCCCTGGCCGATCCGATGGTTTGACGGGCACCTTCAAGTGAAAAAAAGTTTTGATCAGGGCCAAGTTGAAGGATTTTGCCATGGTAGTTGCCATTGGTATGCCCGTGTAACCGGATTCGATACCCCGGGTTTTCCTTCATCATTTCAACCAGGCTGGTCAACTCATATTTTGACTCGGGCAGCATGATGGCAGCATCGTTGAAGAAGTAAACATGAAACAACGTAACAATTTCACCTTTGTGATACCGCACCATGTCAAACTTTACAGCCAGGGTGGTTCCCATTAAATCGATATACGGCTTAATGGTATCCTTGAGGGGCAACGGATAATTGATCTCTACCTGCTGTTTCCGGTACCCAAACACTTCGGCTATTAAGGTTAGCTGACCGGATTTGGTTTTAGGATCCGGAAGGATGAGGTATTCATTTCCTTTAACCGTAGTAATCAACCGGTTTCTTTCGGTATCAATCACCTGAACATCCCCGTCAACCACCCGGTTGTTTGTAGCATTGTAGAGACTCAAAAACACTTCAGTATTTCCGAGGGTCATGACCGGATATTGGACTATTTTTTGTTCTTCTTCAGCAGTCTCAGGAACCTCTTCAGCAGCAGGTGCAGGTTGCACAACCGGTGTATTGGTTACGGGTTTGGTTTCAGCCTTCACCTCCTCAGTTTTTGCAGGTGTTGATTCAGCCATAATAATATCGCCCGACACGACCCTAACCCAGGCATCCGTAAATTTGCCTTGAGCCCGTACTTGTTGCATTTCAACCAGAGAGGACTTTAAGTCGGTGAAGTAACTCAGGTAAACAAAGTACAGGTTCTTCTTCGAATTAAATCCAAAGTTAGCCGAATGGCCGCCTGCGGTTAGTTGCGTGGTGTAGCGTGCGGCATACTCTTCGCGCGTACTGGCATAGGCAGCAACAACTACGTAATACCCAGCCTTCAATTCGCCAACGGTTTGAGAGAGGGCCTGAAAAGAAAAGAGGGTGACGATCAAAAAAAATGTCGTGCCAGTAAATAACTTCATGTACCAAGGGCTTGGTTCGTTTCCAATATTGCTGAAAAAAAACAAAATTTTCAAGGTTTGGGAGTAAAACCACAATCCCGAAGGCAGCTTAGCGCTGGTATGGCTTAATAAATTCCTTCACGAATCCCAGCCCATAACCGCCTAATTGCACAATGGCGGAAGGAATGCTGAGCAATGCTACGGTAACAGACCTGATCGTTAACCAGCAATCAACAGCTATAACAGCCCAGTAGATCAGGTATAGGCTGGCGATCAGTTTACCTAACAGTGGATTTATTAAAAGCAGTACTGGAAGGGCAATAAGTCCAACGAGAAACACAGCCGGAAACCAATGGACCCACTTGATTTCACCCGGATGTGCCCTGCCAACACGAACTCTGCCACATCCGAAACCGGCCACTTGTTTATAAAACTGCAGCAGCGTGGTTCTTCGCTTGTGAAACACATACGCAGACGGAATAAGAGCGATAACAAAACCGGACTTGCGAATCCGCACACTTAATTCAATATCTTCGGCCAGCCTGTCAAACCGAAATCCTCCGGTTGCTTCAAACACCTTACGCGAAATGCCCATGTTAAAACTCCGCGGCTGAAATTTTTCAGCAATGCGCTTACTCCCCCGGATGCCCCCGGTAGTCAGTACCGAAGCCATGGTGTAAGCCATGGCCTGCTGAAGGGGTGTGAAACCGGGATGTCCCCGGTCGGGCCCACCCCATACATCCAATGCCTGGGCATCGCGGTACTCCTGCACAGCCGAAAAATAGTGAGCGGGCAACTGGCAGTCCGAATCAAAATAAACCAGGAAATCTCCACGCGCTTTGTCACTCCCGAAATTACGACTCGGGCCAGGGCCCGAATTCGGCTTATAAAAATAGTGGATGTGCAGCCTGTCGCGATAGGCATCTACCACCGCATCGCACCGAACCGTGGAGCCATCATCAACCACAATTACCTCAAAATCAGTAAACGTTTGATGAACCAGGCTCTCAAGGAGTTCCTGGATTTCGTCCGGTCTGTTAAAAACCGGAATGATTACCGAAAACAATACAGAAGCGGGCATTGTGCAACGGCAAAAGTAAGTAAAGATTCACGGATCCGTTGAATGAACTCCCTTACCGGTTTTTTGTATCTTCGAAACCTTCAACTTGTAAATCATGAAAAAAATCGCTTTCGTTTTTGCCCTTGTCCCACTTTGCCTGAATGCCCAACCCTACGCTGCCGATGTTCAATCTGTGGATACCATCATCGCTGCGTTGTACAATGTAATTTGTGGAGAGCCGGGTGAACCGCGCGACTGGAATCGGTTCAAAAATCTATTTGCTGCCGATGGCAGGCTGATTCCAACCATAAAGAATGAATCCGGTAAAATCGCCTACCGGGCGTTAAGTCCTGATGAGTATGTGCAACTTTTCAGTTCGCGGATACCCACCGGTTTTTTTGAACGGGAGTTACACCGGGTTACAGAACAGTTTGGATCGGTTACGCATGCCTTCAGCACATACGAAACGCGCGAACGAAAAGATGGCCCCATAACAAACCGCGGCATCAACAGCATCCAGTTGTTTTTTGATGGTACGCGGTATTACATCCTTACCGTTTACTGGTGTGCCGAAAGTATGGGGTACACGTTACCGGAAAAATACCTGAACTGATTATGTTACATGTGAAAACACTCATTACCCTTGCAGTACTGGTTTGTGCCTTTGTTTCGTATGCGCAAAAAGCAAAACCGGTTGACCTTGAGCCGATAGCTACTAAACACGCTGTCGCATCGTTCAAAGAATTCTATGACTTGTTGAGCCTCCCTAACGATGCACACTATCCTGAAGACATTGAGAAGAACGTGCAGTGGTGCGAAGGAGCTTTTGCCAGGCGGAATTTTTCTACCAAACGATTGCCTACACCTACCGTACCGTTGCTGCTGGCCGAACGGCCTGTAAAGAAACCGGCAAAGAATACCAAAACAGTTTTAATCTACCTTCAGATTGACGGCCAACCTGTAAATCCGGAGCAATGGAATCAGGAAAGCCCCTGGAAACCGACCCTGAAAGAGAAAGATGAACAGGGAAACTGGAATACAATTGCCTATGAAAGACTCTATGAAGGATTCAATCCCGACTGGCGCATTTTTGCAAGGGCCACCTCGGATGCCAAAGGGCCGGTGGCGGCATTTCTTGCCGCGCTGGATGCCCTGGCCGAACTGAAGCAGGAGCCCACCTATAACATGAAAGTGATCATGGACTTTGAAGAAGAGTTGGGTTCGCCCAACCTTCCCGGGGCGGTTGAAAAATACAAAAATGACCTGGCGGCCGATATGTTCATTATTTTTGACGGGCCCCGGCATATATCCAACCAACCCACCCTAAGTTTTGGAGCGCGGGGTATCTGCACCATTACGCTAACCGTGTATGGCCCACGTAACCCCTCGCACAGCGGTAACTACGGCAACTTCACACCCAATCCGGCCATGCGCCTGGCCCAACTGCTCGCTTCCATGAAAGATGATGAAGGCCGTGTAACCATTCCGGGTTTCTATGATGGCGTGGTGCTGACTGAGGAAGAAAAGAAAATTCTCCGGCAAGTACCGGATGATGAAGGGGAGATTAAAAAATTCCTGGGCATTGCCGAACGCGACAAAGTCGGAGACAATTTCCAGGAATCCATCCAATACCCTACCCTCAACATTCGGGGAATGAATGCCCTTTATGTTGGAAGGGAGGCCCGCACGTTAATTCCGGACAAAGCAGTGGCCGAAATAGACATCCGGTTAGTCCCTTCCAGCGATGCCAACCGGCTGATAACCCTGGTGCGAAAGCACGCTGAGGGCAAGGGGTATTATATCACCGACCGGGCACCTGATGAAGAGGAGCGGCTAACACATCCGCGTATTGCCTCGTTTGAATCAAGCATTTCTTACGGACCATTTCAAACCCCATTCAATTCTGAAGTTGGTTTATGGTTGAGCCGTGCAATGGTCAAGGCATTCGGCAAAGAACCGGTTAAAATCCGGATGACAGGTGGTTCCATCCCGATATCTCCATTTGTTACCACACTGGGTATTCCGGCTGTGAGTGTGCCCACCGTTAACCCCGACAATAACCAGCATGCCGAAAATGAGAATATCAGGGTGGGCAATTATGTGGATGCGGTAAAGACGTTTCTTGCGATTTTGACGGAGAAATTGTAAGTGAACCCTACATCATGAGTATTTTTCCGGATGCGATATCATTCATCCCGACCCGGTCAATAATCAGGTAGTCTTTTTTCGAAAGTGATTGACGGGCAATGAGTTCTGCCAGAAAGCCTGTGACAAAAAGCTGTACCCCGATAATTACGGCCACAAGAGCCAGGTAAAAAATGGGCTGCTGGGTGATGTCGCGCTTGAGTGGAATATGTGAGAAATAAATAGAGTCAATTTTATCCCAAAACAGTTTGGCGGTAAAGGCAAAGCCTGCCAGGAAAGAGAGGATACCCAGTGATCCGAAGAAATGCATGGGCCGCATGGCAAACCGGCCCACAAACGTAATGGTAAGCAGGTCGAGGAAGCCGCGCACAAAACGCTCGAAACCAAATTTGGTGCGCCCGTATTTTCGCTCGTGGTGCTCCACCACCTTCTCTCCTATTTTTTTGAACCCTGCCCATTTGGCAATCACCGGAATGTAGCGGTGCATCTCGCCATATACCGTTATATTTTTTACCACGGCACGGTCATACGCTTTAAGGCCACAATTAAAATCGTGGATTTTGATGCCTGAAATCTTTCGTGTAACCGCATTAAAGAATTTTGACGGGATGGTTTTTGTAAGCGGGTCATTACGCTTCTTCTTCCAGCCCGACACGAGTTGATATCCCCCTTCGGTGATCATGCGGTAAAGGGCCGGAATTTCCTCGGGGCTGTCCTGCAAATCGGCATCCATGGTAATAACCACTTCGCCCTGAGCCGCCCGAAAACCGGTTTGCAACGCAGCCGATTTGCCGTAATTCCGGTTAAACCGAATGCCTTTAACATTCCCGTCCTGATCACCCAGCCGGGCAATAATCTCCCACGAGCGGTCAGTGCTGCCGTCATCAATAAAAATCACTTCATACGATAAGCCGTGCGCTTTCATCACACGGCTTATCCATTGCGTCAATTCCTGAAGGGATTCTTCTTCGTCAAGTACAGGGATTACTACGGATAGCTGAGTACTGCTCATTTACGCCATTTCCGGCTGGTTTTTCTTTACAATCAGGCCGGTAATCAGCGACAAGATAACATACCAGATCAATCCTGTAAAATACCCCTTGATCAGTCCAAAGGCCGTGAAATTTTTAGGCATGTCTTCCCGCATTTTTTCAATGGTCTCATCAATTCTATCCGCGGGCGCCCCCCAGTTCTCCATCGTTTTTTCAGTATTTGAAATGATGGCCTCCGTCATATTGGCGGCAAGGTCAGGGTCAATAACAAAGTAGAGAAGGAAATTAAATACGGTTGAAATCAATCCTGCGGCTGCAAATACCGTGAGTCCATGCAGGTAGGCTTTCCCAAACGGAAGATATCCTCCAATCTGGTTCCGGTAGTTAATCCCGGCATAAATTACCACTCCTATTCCCAGCAAAGTGGCGATTATGATAAAGGTAAAACCTGCCATCATGGTATAATCAATGGCATACAGCAGCATAACCAGTACAATAGTCACACCGGACAAAATTGCACCCCATCGGATTGCATGATTGATAAGGGTGGGTGATTGGGTAGAATTTTCTTCCATAGCTCAGTTTGTTTTAGGTTGCTTTCTTAAAATCACAGATAAAATAATACTTACAAACAGGCCGATTACAAAGCTTTGCGCCAGGTAAAGCGAGGCCAGTTGCGCCATGTTAGTCGATGGAAGGCTTTTTAAATTACTTTCGAACACGTCTTTTCCGATCCGCTCAATATCCTCAGCCTGGAAGTTATTCAGGTATTCCGTCATTTGCCGGACATACAACGGCACAAAATCGGTTTCGAGGGTTCCAAACAGCCAGAGCAGCAAGGCCGATAAGGTCCCTGCAACCGTTACCAAAATAAAACTACCTACTATGCCCTGCCAGAAGTACAATGCCCCCTGTTGATGGTAATCACGGAATTCGCGGAGGCTAAAAAAAATAAAGATGCCGTAGAGTACAATCCGAAAGTCCAGAAATGGCGCGATCATGAGCGGATGGCGGCCGAGGTAATACATAGTGATAAGCAGCGAAACAGCCAGCATGGAGGCGATAGCACCCCACCGGATTGTTACTCGTGCCAGCTGGTTTAACATAGTCTCAGATTCAATCGTCAATTCGTTGACGGCCATTGTTAAACACCGCCACCGCCTTGCCTTTTACGGGTTTACCAAACCAGGGTGAGTTGGATGATTTGCTGAAATTGCTTTTCTCATCCAACACCCATTCCCGGGCGGGGTCGAACAGGGTCAGGTTCGCTTTTGCATCCACATCAATAACGGGTACTTCCAGGCCCAGTACCGTGCGTGGCCCGTTGGTAATCTTTTCGATAAGCACCTCCCATTTTACTAATTCGGATAACGACACCAGATTACAGCCGGTGGTTTGCAGGTTAATTATGCCCGGTTCGGCATGATCAAACTCAATGTTTTTACTTTCAACATCCTGAGGCGTGTGCCCGGAACAAATAACATCAATGGTACCGTCCTTTAAACCTTTCACCAATGCTTCGTTGTCGCGCTTTTCACGCAACGGTGGATTTACCTTATAGTTAGTGTCAAAGCCGGCCAGCATTGAATCATCCAGCAACGGTTGGTATGCGGCAATGTCGCAGCTTACTTTTACCTTTTTCCGGGCACTTCTTAACAACTTCACCGACTTTGCCGTTGACAGCCTGGAGATATGCAACTTCCCACCGGCATAGTCAAGCAGTTTCAGGTTGCGACTAATGGCTATTTCCTCCGCTATGCCCGGCATTCCTTTCAGGCCAAGTTGTGTGCTGGTAAACCCCTCATGCATCTGGCCGAACATATTCAACCACGTATCCTCGGGGTGGTCAATCAAAACACCGTTAAACGTTTGCAGGTATTGCAGGGCTTTCAGAAAGATATCGGTGTGCCAGATGGTTTTCAATCCATCGGTAAATCCAACAGCACCGGCTTCATGCAGGTCAATCATTTCGGTCAATTCTTCTCCCTTGTTGTTGCGCGTAACGGAGGCAAGTGCATGAACCTGAACCAGCCGGCTGTCGTTGCCTTTGCTGATATACGAAATATCGTTTTTGGTTTGAATGGCCGGCTGGGTATTGGGAAGCACAGCCAGTTCGGTAAATCCTCCTGCCACAGCCGCACGAGCAACAGAATCCAGGTCTTCCTTCTGCTCCAGCCCAGGATCGCCCACGCTTGTGCCCAGATCAAACCACCCTACACTGAGCAGCATTCCCTCGGCCTTGATCACTTTATCGGCCTGGAAATTCTTTTCACCGATGTCGGTAATGCGGCCATTCTGAATAACTACGTTGCGGATTTTTTTGTGAAAGGGTGAGTTGGGGTCGAGGATTTTAGCAGACTGGATAAGTACTTTCATTAAGCCTTATTTAAGAAACCGGATCAGCGCAACTTCCGCCATCAGGAACAACAAAGCCAACAGCAACGCATATTTCCATAATGGGGTCCCCAAATATCTCGCTTTTATTTCGTTGCTGAAAGTCTCTGCTGAATTTGATTCAAAAACCGTAACGTGATCAGGACTACCCAACTTTTCCTTAACCTGTTGTGCAGTATACTGCTTAAGCAGCGATTCTCGCTGACTTTGATTGAATGCCAGCAACGCAAGGGTATCAGGCGGGTGCACCGCATAATAAAAGCCGGAATTCATGGTAAAGCGGGGCACCTCCAGAAACAACCGGCTTCCCACCCTGCGCTGTGAAGGAATAACTTCCTGTTGTCCTACCAACCGAACCGGCTGCTCACCGGTGAGGCTATCTGCCCGAATGGTGATCAGGCTTTCGTTTAACGAATAGTAGGGTCTGCCTTCAACCTGCTTGCCGGAAGCAGCAATCCGGTACATGACCGGGAGAAACAGGAAGTTGCTGGAAAAATCAGTGTGCTCCGCAGTGACGGGTGAGGCCAAAAGGTAAACTAAACCCCTTCGCTGAAACCTTGACAGGAAGGGCAACTCATTTTTTAGTTTCAGCAAAGCGGATCGATCGGCACCCCAGTCGAGAACCCTGCGGGCAGCAGGCAACGCCAGGCGGGCAGTTCGCTCTTCAAACACATTTTCAAAAAACGGATTTTTGAAATCGGGGGTACTTACCTCCACTTTCTCATTGTCATTGATCCTCTTCACGGAGGGCATGTCCAGTAAACCCTGATAATCCTTTACGTCCGGATCAGCCGAAGGAATAATCAGCATGGATCGGCCCGTTGTTATAAAACTCTTTAACGCCTGCTGCAACGACACATCTATCCGATCCAGGCCATTCAGTACCACCAGGTCAGCCTCGCGTAATTCATTGTAGTTCACATTGGCAACGTTAAATGCCTTAAAGGCAAAAACGTTTCTGTTACCATACACTTTTTCAACCGCTGTTGATGCCTGAGTAGACCTGATTTCAACTACCCGCACTTTTTCTGTGAAATTGAGCGACAGGTACAACTCATTATCAAAAGCCACCGGGTAATCGTTAAAGCTGATTACCGCCCTGCTAAAGCGCGTAAACCCGGTAACCAAATCAAATGAAGTCTGCACTGTTCCGTTGGCAGGAATGGAAACCATGGTTGTTGCCGCCTGAATGTCGTTGATCGTTAATTTGATCAGCAGTTGGTCAACCGGCCTTACCCCATCGTTGCGCAGGCGCACAAATACAGTATTTCTTTCACCGCCTACCACAAACGGATTTTCAAGCCAGGCCGAATCGGCAAAAATGTTTGCCTGGGGCAACAGGATTACCGGAACCAGATGAATTCGCTGCAGGCTGTCAGAAGCAATGCCGGAGTCAAGTTCACCCAGGGTGGACTGCTGAAAATCCGATATCCAGAAAATATCGCTGGCTGATTTGCCAGAAGTATTTTTTACCCGCTCTATAATTTCAGTTGCTGTCCGGCTGACCGGGCTAAGCCTGACCTGAGTAAGGAGATCCAGTGCCTCAGTTTTTGTTTTGAGTGAATTGGAGAAAGGCGCGAAATCATTGGTGAGCACCTGGTACCGCGTATCCGGGGGAAAAATATCGATTACCTGCCGGGCATATTCAATGCCGGCATCGAGGGCACGCACTTTCTCCTGTACAGGAGCCGACATGCTCAGCGAATTATCAACATAAACTGCAATATCGCGCGAGGCGGTTAGTTGCTCTGCTGCCGGTATGAAGGGTTGTGCAAAAGCAAGCACAAGGAAGAGCAGGAAAAGCAGCCGCGATGCGAGTATGAGGTAATGCTTCAGTTTTCGCTTTGCCGAAGTGGCCTGCTGCACCTGCCGCAGAAACCGGGTTGATGAAAAGTAAATGCGCTGGGTTCTGCGAAAGCTGAACAGGTGAATAAGTACGGGAATTGCAAGGGCAGTAAGGGCCCACAGAAAAGAAGGATAAACAAAACTCATCGTTGCAAATTACAATTTACAGCATACGATTTACGCATTGTATCTTCAGAAGTTGCGGCAAATTACCTGATCGGTTAGGAAGGTCTCTCCTGCTTTCCGGTAGATACAATAAAAAATGTAATCAGTAAAAGAGGATGGCTTACAATATGCTGCATCATCGCTTCACAACTTTTGCCGTTTTAACCAAATTGCCGTTGATCACCATTTTCAGGTAGTAAAGCCCGGACATGAACGTGCCGAGGAACGTTAAAGTAAGCCAACGGTACATGCCACCTGTATTGACTTACAATATGGGCATTTTTAAAAAAACGAAAAAGGGGCTCCCCGCCCCTTTTCCTTAAACACCCCGAATCAATTTACTGCTTGCCGCCCAGCATCACCAGGTCGTTCACATTGATCTCGGTAATGTTACGCTTTTCGCCTGCTGATGTTTCGTATACCCGATGCACCAGTTTGCCTTCAATGGCCACTTCGTTCCCTTTCTTCAGGTACTTTTCAGCAATACCTGCCAGCTTACCCCAGATCACCACGTTGTGCCATTGGGTGTCTTGCACCTTCTCGCCTTTTTGATTCTTGTACGAATCGGAGGTGGCAATGGAGAACGAAGCCTTCATTTTTTCGCCAAAGGTTTTCACTTCCGGGTCTTTGCCTAACCGACCGATCAACTGCACACTGTTTCTTAAACTTTTCATAACTGTATTGTTTATTGGTTTAACATACGACTTTGAACTTCGCCAACCGGCTTCTGTCCGATTGACATTGCAAAGGTGTGGGGCGAAAAAAGCCCGACTCGTATGATAATCGGTTACTTTCGGTTATATTCGTTTGTAAACGTTTGCTTACGTTTCAAAAACCAATAATTTATGGCCAAAACCGAAGAAAAAGTATGTCTGGAGTGCGGTGAGAAAATTAAGGGCCGGGCCGACAAAAAGTTTTGTTCCGACCAGTGCCGCATCAGCTACAACAACAAACTGAACAGCGATGAAACCAATTACATGCGTAACGTGAACAACATCTTACGCAAAAACAGGCGCATCTTAACAGAGCTAAACACCACCGGTAAAACCAAAGTAAACCGGAGCAAACTCAATGAAAAAGGGTTCGACTTTGCCTATTTCACCGGCACCTATACAACGAAAGAAGGAGCTGTGTACAAGTACTGCTACGACCAGGGATACCTGGAAACAGACAAAGACTGGTTTCTTCTGGTGGTTAAAAAAGAGAATTTCTGATTAATGTTGAACGTCAATCCCTGTCGCTCCATGAATAACACAGCTACATCCCTCCTACTGATTCTTCTTTACACAGCAGCATGTACCACCATGACTGACCAGCCTCCGCAGCGGGAGTCCCACCGGCCGTTATACCATTTTACGCCACCCTCCGGTTGGATGAATGATCCGAATGGCATGGTGTATTACGCTGGAGAATATCATCTGTTCTACCAGCATTATCCCGACAGCACAGTATGGGGCCCGATGCACTGGGGACATGCCATCAGCCGTGACCTTATCCGATGGGAGCACCAACCTATTGCCCTGTATCCGGATTCGCTTGGCTACATATTTTCAGGCAGTGCCGTAGTGGATGCGAACAACTCTTCCGGCCTCCAAACGGGTACCGAAATACCGCTCATCGCCCTTTTCACATACGACAAAGCTGGATTCGAAACACAGGGCATGGCCTTTAGTAATGATAAAGGACGAACATGGTCTAAATACAAAAACAATCCCGTTCTCAAAAATCCGGGTGAGCAGGACTATCGCGATCCGAAAGTATTCTGGCATGCTGAGTCCGATCGGTGGATTCTTTCTCTGGCCGTGAAAAATCGCATTGAATTCTACAACTCAAAAAATCTGATCGACTGGCAAAAGACCGGAGAATTTGGTCGTGAATACGGAAACCATGGTGGCGTGTGGGAATGTCCGGATTTGTTTCCCCTTGTACTAGAAGGGAGCACCGAATCGAAATGGATTTTACTGGTGAGCATAAACCCCGGAGGACCTAACGGAGGTTCTGCCACACAATATTTTATCGGATCGTTTGACGGCAAAACTTTCACCACAGAAGATGACCCGAAAAGCGAGCGTTGGATTGATTACGGTCCGGATAATTATGCAGGGGTTACCTGGGGCAACGCGCCCGATGGCCGCACCATTTTTCTTGGCTGGATGGGCAACTGGAATTATGCACAACGGGTGCCCACCCAATCATGGCGCAGCGCCATGACACTGCCGCGTGAATTGACCCTGAGAAAAACTGCTGCCGGATTGCGTGTGGCCTCTATACCGTCACCTGAGATCCAACAACTGCGTGGCCCAAAGCAGGGATTTGATCTCAACAAAGCCGTTTCGTTTGCCGATGGAGCAGAACTTGAAATCACTATTGATCTGGCAAACTCCACAACAACAGATCTTGGTGTTGAATTTTTTAACACAAAAAATGAAGTGTTGCGGATAGGTTATGACCGCGCAAAAAATCAGTTCTACATTGATCGCACCCGGGCCGGTAAGCAATACTTTGCTGAACAGTTTGCAACCGTAAGCACTGCTTCACGTTCATCGGATAGCCCGAAACTGAAACTGCACATCTTTCTTGACGTAGCTTCCGTTGAGTTATTTGCGGATGAGGGTACAACGTGTATGACCTCTACGTTTTTTCCAAATGAAGATTTCAATGGATTCCGGTTTTACCCGAAAGACGGAACCGCTGCAGCCTCGTGTACATGGTATAAGCTACTGACAAATCAACAACCTTGATTGGCGTTTCAGTCTGTGCCGCGCACCTTCGCCATCATATTGCCGTTGATAAATCAATTTCTCGTACGCTCATGGTTCAAGAAGATAATGAATTTTGACGGTACCGCAGAGTCCCGAAACGGAGAGTCTGACAGCGTGGCTGTGGAGAGGATTAAAGGAATAAGCGTTTTTATAAGTCGGGGGTAGCCGCGCGGGCCTTCGGCCCGCGCGGAGTTTCTTTTAATTAATTGTCTTTCGGATTAATCAATATGGGCGCATTCCCATCCGTGATGATAATCTTTGCGTTAGGCGACTTGGCAAGCTCGCGAAACGCTTCGATGCTCTGCCACTCAATAATATTCCGGTTCAACCCCTCCGCGATAATCTTTTGCGCATCCCGGATGCCCTGCGCTTCAATCATCTTACGCTGGGCCTCGCGTTTCTCGCGCTCCAGCAGAAACTCCATTCGTTGCGCATCTTGTTCAGCCTCCAGTTTTTCTTCCACCGCACGCGCCAAACCGGCCGGTAGTTGAATGTTTTTCAGCAGCACGGTTTCGACAATGATGCCCCGCTCCTGAACCAGCCGTGCCATTTGGTCGGTAATTTCCTTTTCAATGGTTGCCCGTTGTGCCGAGTGCATGTCCTTGGCGAAAAAGCGCGAGCAGACGTCCGCGGCAGCCGACCGGAATACACTGTTGATCACTACATTCTCGTAGTTAAGGCCCAGATTTTCTATTATGGAGGGCGCTTTTTGTGGTTCGATGCGGTATAAAATCGAGATCACTGCGGACACGTTGAGGCCCTCCTTCGAGGGCAGGTTCGAAGAAATCTCCATGTTCATTGTGCGGATGGGCAGTTTGATAATGCGTGTGGTAAACGGATTGAATCCGACTGCACCTGGCTGAATTATGTGGCTGCCTAACTTGCCAAGTCTGCGTTTCATTCCTACTTCGCCCTGGCGAACTACGGCACAGCTACTGGCGATGAGTAAAACTGCGAGCGCTATTACAAGGGTTCTGGTTTTCATATCGATAAATTTTTGTGTTGATGATGTTGCTGTTGTTCCCGAATCCATAACTTCAGGCTGGTGCCTTCCTGTGGCGAAAGTCGCAGCAAGGCCTTGCGGTATTCCTTCCGAAATAAGCGCGTCTCAAAGCTCACACACTTCAATACCCGCTTGCAGTATTCAAGCATGGAAGTGCGAACCTTACCGGCCATGACACTTACAAACCGTCTTTAAAACTGAAGAAGGTGCTGCATAGGCCAGGTTCGCTGACACAATTGACAATAGCAGGAAGAAGAAGCCGGTTAACGACCACGCGACATAGTCGGGGCGATCGAACCGATGTGGATATCGTTCCATCGAAAAGAAATTTTTGAGTAAATAGATTTGATCAACGCCCATGCCACCGCCACGGTAGGTGACCCGGGAAAAACGAGGCGCGACTTAAATCAGCAGGTTGCGATACATAATGTGCCGCGGTAGTGCGATCGCAAGGTTTTCTTTTTTTGAAGGCAGGTAGAAAACGGGTAATCCCAGCCACGGTTTCGACTTAACCCGAATGAATTTCGCTACTTGGTTGCGACTGAATACAAACTGAACCTCTTCAACCTGGGGCTCCGTTTCCTCGACCCTTTCAGTAACAGTCGATTCCAAGCAGGCAAGGTCAGGATTTATCGAACTGGCCAGGTCAATTCCTATCCAACTGATTATCAAAAATATGGCAATTATCCTCACGTACTTGAAAGTATTACTGCTAGAACGGTAGAGCTGGGCAGAATGTTAGGTGTCAGCCTGATTTTTTTCTATAAGTCGGGATCGAGGCCCATTTTGTCCCTCAGTTGCTTCAAATGCGGGTATTTATGGAATGGTCGCTGTTTTTAACGATCTCTACGGCAACCTGTGGGATCTGATCGGGCCGAAGAAAGATTGATTCAAAAACGTTCGGGATCAAATTGACCTAAGGGGATTGCTGGTTCTTCACGATCCAGAATTTCTGCCACCAGTTTTCCGGTTCCCGGGCCCAAACTCAAACCCATCATGGAATGCCCTGTGGCCAAGGTAAGATTGGCGAATTTTCGTGACCGGCCGATGTACGGTAAACCATCCGGTGAACAAGGACGAAGACCGTGCCACACGTCTCCCGGTGCAGGCAGGGTTACCGTTACGTCTGGATAGTACTTCGGTATAGCCTGCACTATTCCTTTCACCCGGTTCATGTTGATGGAGTGATCCACACCGGTAATTTCCATGGTGCCGCCAAACCGCAATGTGTTTGCCATAGGGGTTACGGCTACGCGCGGCTCCAGAAATATGGAGGGGATTCTTGAATTCTTCTTCACATCCTGAAGGGTAAAACTATACCCTTTACCTGCCTGCATCGGAAGGGTGATGCCGAGTTTGGAAATCAGCACGCCCGACCACGATCCGGTGGCAACAACCACTTCATCAAAAGCTAAATCACCCGTGCTGGTTACCACGGATTTTATTTTCGCTGACTCTACAACAAAATCATGAACATGTGTTGAGGAATGAATGGTAACTCCATTGCTTTTTAGAAAGGATATAAGGCCGCCCACAAACACCTGTGGTGTAATGTGGGCATCGCCCGGGTAATACACACCTCCCCGTACTGTTACGCGCACTTCCGGCTCGAGCGCCTGCACTTCGCGGGCTTTCAACACATGTGCCTCAATGCCCAGTTTATTCGCATAGGCAGCGGCCTCACCCTCTTCATGTTCAGTTTCTTTTGTTTGATAAAGCATTAACAAACCCCGTTGATGAAACCCAAAATCAAACGGAAGTTCTTTTGCCAGTTGTTGATACATGGCTTTGCTCAAAAGACTAAGTTCCTTCAGAGACGGGGCTGCCCGCTCCACGTGATCTTTTGTTGAATGCCGGTAGAACTGCCAGCCCCACCGGATCAGGTCACCACTCAACCGAGGCTTAACATAGAACGGACTTGACGAATTAAACATCCACCGAATGCCTTTTGAAATCATGCCCGGTGAAGCCAACGGGGTAATGTGACTGGGCACAATCATGCCGGCATTGCCGAAGGAGCAACCATCTTTCATATCCGACTGATCCAGAATGGTTACCTGATGCCCCGCTTTCATTAAATAATAAGCTGAACTCAGTCCAATGATGCCGCCTCCGATAATTCCTACTTTCATTGTTCAGATAACCTGGAACCCATACGCATACGGATCATCCTCCGGGTCAATGGTAATGGTGTTGAAGCCATAAATCTTTGCCCACCCTTCAACACTCGGAATGATGGCGGGTTTTCCGCTCAGTTCCGTAACTTCCTCAATCCGGCCAATGAATTTTGAACCGATGATGCTTTCGTGAATAAATTCTTCTCCGGGTTTCAATTTTCCTTTCGCATACCACTGGGCGAGCCGGGCGGATGTGCCCGTTCCGCAGGGTGAACGGTCAATGGCCTTATCGCCATAGAAAACGGCATTGCGTGCCGTAGAGATAGGATCAATGACCTTGCCGGCCCACAAAATATGGCTACACCCATTGATGGTAGGATTTTCAGGATGGACAAATGAATAATTTGAATTGATGTTTTTTCTCAGTTCGCGGCTCCAGCTGATGAGTTGATCGGCCGTGAAATGCTCAAGGCCCGGGAAGTTTGGTTGCACATCAACAATGGCATAAAAGTTTCCGCCATAGGAAACATCCAGCGTTAACCCGCCAAGGTCAGGGCATTCGGCCATTATGTTTTCAGCAGCCAGGTATGCCTTTACATTCCTGATTTTTACTGACTTCACTTTTTTACCCTCCTGCCTGTACTCCACCCGAACAAGTCCGGCTGGAACTTCAAGGTTAAGTACGCCCGCAGTTTTTGGAATTACCAGGCCATGCTCAATGGCAACGGTAACGGTGCCAATGGTGCCGTGCCCGCACATGGGCAGGCAGCCGCTGGTTTCGATAAAGAGAATGCCAACATCGTTGGCCGGATCGGATGGTGGATATAATATACTGCCGCTCATCATGTCGTGGCCACGGGGTTCGAACATCAACCCTTTGCGGATCCAGTCATATTCTCGCATGAAGTGCTGGCGTTTCTCACTCATGGTCTTACCCACCAGCTCGGGCCCTCCTTTTGTCACCACGCGCACAGGGTTGCCACAGGTGTGGGCATCAATGCATGTAAATGTTCCTGATTCTTTCACGGGTTTATTTGATAGATTACATCGTGCTGGATGCTGCATGCCTTATTTGCGCTCCCACTCCCCATTCTTCAACCGCCAGATGGTTAACGGATTATTTTCTCTCAATTCATCGGGCAGCAGCGCATCTGAAAAATTCTGAAAGGCTACCGGTCGCGTAAAGCGTTTTATAGCATCTGTTCCCACGGCTGTAAACCGCGAGTCGGTTGTAGCCGGATAGGGCCCTCCGTGCATCATAGCCGGGCACACCTCCACCCCTGTGGGTACTCCATTCATGATTATTCTTCCTGCTTTTTCAACCAGTATGTTGAGCAGATTTTTATGCTTTACCAATTCCGTTTCATCGGCCATGACGGTGGTGGAAAGCTGCCCGTGAATCCGGTTGATCACGCTGTGAAATTCTTCCATGTTTCTGCAACGGACAACCAAAGAAAACGGCCCAAACACTTCCTCCGCCAATGTTGGATTCTTCATGAACTCCTCAGCCGGAACAGAAGCAACCACGGCCCTTCCTTGTTGTTCACCACCCGCTTCAACGGATTGACCTTCAACAGTTATATCCTTTTGAGCCAGCGCCCGCTTTAATTTATTATGGTAATTATCGGCAATACCCTGGTGCAGCATGGTGCCGGGCACAGCCTTACTGATCTCTGTCGCCAGAGTTTTGATAAAATGCGTGAGTCCTTCGCCTTCAATGGCAACAATCAAACCGGGGTTTGTACAAAACTGCCCTACACCTAATGTAACCGAAGCAGCTATTTTACCAGCGGTTGCTTCTGCATTTCGATTTAATGATTCAGGCAGAAGAATAATCGGGTTAATGCTGCTCATCTCGGCAAATACGGGTATCGGTTCAGGGCGCTGATTGGCACTATCAAACAAGGCCTTGCCTCCGGCCAGCGAGCCGGTAAACCCAACCGCTTTGGTGAGCGGATGTTTTACGAGTGCCTGACCTACTTCAAACGAAGCTCCGAACACATGCTGGAAGACACCTTTTGGCATGCTTGTCTTCTCCATGGCCTTTGCAATGGCACTTGCTACCAACGCGGATGTTTCGGCATGTGCCGGATGTGCTTTTACAATCACCGGACACCCGGCAGCTAAAGCTGATGCCGTATCGCCACCAGCTGTTGAATAGGCCAGCGGGAAATTAGCAGCACCAAAAACCACAACCGGTCCGATGGGTACCAGCATCTTTCGTAAGTCGGGTTTCGGGGCAGGCATCCGGTCGGGGATGGCCGTATCAATCCTTGCCTCAACCCATGAACCTTCTTCCACCAGATCGGCAAACATGCGGCAATGGCCGGTGGTGCGGCCTCGTTCGTTAACAATCCGAGCCTCGGGCAGGTTTGTTTCCCGCATGGCCGTGTGCACCAAATCATTTCCAAGAGCCTCGATTTCATCGGCTATAGCCCGCAGAAAAGCAGCCTTCTTCCTTCCCGGAAAATTTTTATAAGAAAGAAAAGCAATGTGTGCTTCCTGAAGCACGGTGTTCACATTGTCAACTGTTGCGTCTGCGTAATTCATAATATTTTCATTTGTAGAACTGGATTCTGGATACTAGATCCTGAAAACTTGATCCAGGATCCAGGATCAAAGATCAAGCATCGAGTATTCAAATCAATCCAACTCAGGTCTGCTCTTAATCCCAGCTTGTATAATTTTCAAAATTCTTTCACGCTCTTCACCGGTCAAGGGCAACCGTGGGGCGCGTACATGTTCAGATCCAAGTCCCACTTCCTGCTCGGCCAGTTTTATGTATTGCACCAACTTCGGATGAATATCCAGTTCGAGCAAAGGCAAAAACCATCGATAAATTTTCAGTGCCTCGTCAATCTTGCCGGCCCTGGTAAGCTTATACACAGCAACGGTTTCTTTCGGAAAGGCGCATACCAAACCGGCCACCCAGCCGTGCGCACCGAGCATGAGTTCTTCCATGGCAATGGTGTCTACCCCGCAAAGGATTTTAAACCGATCGCCAAACCGGTTAATCATGCGGGTAACATTGGAAACATCGCGTGTTGACTCCTTTACAGCCTGTATATTTTTATTTTCAGCCAGTTCAGCAAACATGTCGAGGGTAACTTCCACCTTGTAGTCAACCGGGTTGTTGTACACCATAATAGGTAATGGAGTTACATTGGCCACAGCGCGGTAATAGGCTACGGTTTCGCGATGATCAGATTTGTAGCGCATAGGAGGCAGCATCATCAGGCCCTTTGCCCCACACTTCTCTGCTTCAACAGCAAGGTTTACTGCATCGCGGGTACTCCCTTCAGCGATATTCATCACCACGGGCACCTTACCCTGCACCTTGTCAACCGTAAATTTTACCAGGTCAAATTTTTCGGTGTTGGTTAATACGCTGGCTTCACCCAATGTTCCGCCAAGAATTACCCCTTCTACACCAGCCTCCAGTTGTGCGTTGAGATTCTTCTCAAAAAGAACAAAGTCCAGTTTGTCAGCCGAAGTGAATTTTGTTGTAAGTGCGGGATATACCCCTATCCAGTTTACCATCGATCGTATCATTTAATTTCCGGAACAAAAGTAAAGCCCGGCAGTACCAGAAGCGGTGACCCAGAATAGTCAAAACTAGTACAATATTGACTACTTTTGAGAAATAATAACTTAAAAATAGTCAAAATAAGCTTACTATGAAGGCGGTACCCTTTACCGTACCCCACCTGACCAAGGAGGCTTTTCGCTATCAGGTGGATCATCTGCCTCACTTTTACGATAAGCTGCACCAGCACTCCGAGGTACAGATCATGCTCATCATTCAAGGCGAAGGCACACTTATCGCTGGCGATTATGTGGGGCGGTTTGGGCCCGGCTATGTTTACCTCATCGGCAGCGGCCAGCCCCATGTGTTCCGCTGTGACGCTACCTATTACCAGTCTGACAAACCCAAAGCTCATGCGGTGTCCGTTTACTTTGACGAGAAGTATGCCGGAGAAGAATTCTGGCAACTGGAAGAAATGAAGGATATCCGGCATTTCCTTTTTAATGCCGGTAAAGGTTACAAGCTCGTTGGCCCTGACCGCGATGAAGCGGAGAAAATACTTATCGGGCTGAACAAACAGTATGGGTTAGAAAAATTCATCCGCTTTCTTTTGCTGTTGAAAATTTTTGCATCTTCGAAGAATACAATTGATCTTGGCTTTGCCGGAAACAGGAAAACTTATTCTCCTACAGAAGAAAAACGGATGAACGACATCCTCCAGTACACGTTTCAGAACAGTCACCGGAAAATTTCGCTCAACGAAATAGCAGGGATTGCCAATTTATCCAGCGAGGCATTCTGCCGTTATTTCAAAATACGCACACGAAAAACCTACACCGACTTTGTGAATGAAGTCCGCATCAGCAATGCCTGCAAGCTGCTGATCTCCGGTGGACTGGCCATAGAACAAGTAGCGTATGAAGCGGGATTCAATAACATGTCAAACTTCAACCGTACATTTAAACGCATTACCGGAAAAACACCTTCCCATTATTTACGCAGCAGCCCATGAGAACTCCGAAAAAAATTCAGCAGTTGAAGTTTTACTCCTCCGAGAAACTGGAAACCATCCGGGGATTTAAAGGCGGAGACGGGCAACGGTATGCCATTTCCAACTTCGGCCGTATCGTTGCATACTGGAGCCGTCACGATAACGGCTACTTTCTGAAGACCAGTTACATTAAAGAGTACCCCTCCATCCAATTAAAAAAAGATAGAAAAAGCTTCGGATTCCTGGTTCACCGGCTGGTGGCGGAGTACTTTTGCGAGCGGCCAAGCGCTGGCCATAAATTTGTTATCCACCTTGACCATAAAAAAGAAAACAATTACTACCGTAACCTGAAGTGGGTAACGCGTGATGAAAAACATGCCCACATGGTAGTGGATCCGAGCTATTTGAAATCCAAAGCAAAGTATTCAGGTCGGGGGCACAAGCTCACTATCGACAGGGTTAAGCTCATTAAACGAAAACTGGAGGAAGGGAAAACACGGATGAAGATTATTGCCAAACAATTTGGGATATCGGAAATGCAACTGTACCGGATCAAATCGGGAAAAAATTGGGGCTTTGTAAAGTAGACGTAAGACGTAAGTCATAAGACTTTAGATGCAAGACACAATCGTATTACCATGAAAAAAATAACAACATTATTGTTTGGAGTCTTCCTGAGTATCATCACCTTATTTGGACAGACGTTGCTGCCGGCTAAACCGGAAACGGTTGGTTTTTCACCAGAACGGTTAAAGCGGATTGATCAGGTTATAAACGACCTGGTGGAATCCAATCAACTGCCCGGAGCGGTGGTGCTCATTGCCCGCAACGGCAAAATTGCATTTCACCGCGCCTACGGTTACAGCGATCGGGATGCCAAAAAGCCTATGCAGCCGAATACCATTTTCCGCATTGCTTCTCAAACCAAGGCCATTACCAGCCTGGCCGTGATGATGCTGTTTGAGGAAGGAAAATTTTTACTGGATGACCCCGTATCCAAATACATTCCGGAATTCAAAAATCCTAAGATACTTAAGTCGTTCAACGCAGCCGACAGTTCCTTTACAGCCGAACCGGCCGGAAAAGAAATCACCATCCGGCAACTGCTCACCCATACGTCCGGTATTGATTACGCGGCCATCGGCAGCACCGAGTTCAAAGCCATCTACGCAAAAGCGGGTGTGCCCAGCGGCATCGGCAACGATAAAGAATTGCTCGCTGCCAAAATAAAAGTGCTGGCCACCCTGCCGCTTAAGCACACACCCGGTGAACGCTGGACCTACGGCCTCAATACGGATGTACTCGGTTACCTAGTTGAGATCTGGTCGGGAATGTCGTTTGACCAGTTTTTGAAGAAGCGGATTTTTGATCCGCTGGGCATGAAAGACACCTGGTTCTATTTGCCGAAAGACCGGCACGACCGGCTGGTAAGACTATACACGGGCACAGGCGGTAAACTTGAAATCCCGTCAGGGAAAACATTTGATGATGTGAATATTGATTATCCAAAACTTAACGGCACGTATTTTTCGGGTGGTGCAGGGCTTTCTTCAACCGTTGAAGACTATGCAAAATTCCTTCAATTGTTTTTGAACAACGGTGAGTATGGGGGAGTGAGGCTGCTTAGCCGCAAAACGGTTGAGTTGATGCTCACCAACCAGATTCCAACGCTTTCGGCCTCACCTTTTGGTCTTGGCTTCGGGCTTGAAACATCCGGCAACGATTACCAGTCTATTGTTTCATTGGGCACCTATGCGTGGTCAGGGGCTTTTAACACACATTACTGGGCCGATCCGAAAGAAAAGATTATTGGCTTGATCTTCACAAATATTTACGATACGCCACATTGGAACATCGGTTCGCGCTTTAAAGTGCTGACGTACCAGGCCATCTCCGATTGATTCTGCCTCTGAAGGAAGCGGCATTGCCGCCCTCCTGCATTCATTGATTACCTTTGTTACCCGATGGAAGGATCGGCAAAAGAAACTAAACTATACACCATTGCCCTGGCGCTGGCGGGTTTTACAATTGTATACAACCTGGCCGAGGGAATTATCGCTACGTGGTTTGGTTATGAAGATGAAACCCTTACACTTTTTGGTTTCGGTGTTGACAGTTTTATTGAAATGATTTCCGGCATTGGCATCATGAACATGGTACTGCGCATCCGGCACAATCCAACAGTTACCCGCGACCGGTTTGAGCGGACCGCCCTGCGGGTTACCGGCACTGCATTTTATCTGCTTGTTGCCGGCCTGTTGGCCGGGGCCACTATCATACTGTATACCGGTAAGAAACCTATAACTACCTTTTGGGGTGTTGTCATCGCGGCCATCAGCATTATGGTTATGCTCGCACTGATTTATGGCAAACGGAAAACCGGCAACCTGTTAAAATCAGAAGCCATCCTGGCTGATGCCAACTGTACGCTGGTATGCGTGTACATGTCCATCATCCTCCTAGTCTCCAGCGCGTTATACGAATTCACCGGGCTGCCGTATATCGATGCCGCTGGAACACTGGGGCTTGCCTGGTTCTCCTACAAAGAAGGAAAAGAATGCTTTGAGAAAGCTTCATCCGAAAAATATTGTGAATGCAACGATCAGTAATGCGCCCGGTATAGTTTCAGCGCCAGAAGGAAATCAGATATCAGACTTTTTAAGTTTCAGGTAACTGAAGTAGTTAAACAGGAACGTCCATGCAAGGGCTATTGCTACGGCAGAGAGGCTAACATAATCCTGAATTTCCTGGAACGCGTAACGCGCAAAGGGCATGGGCACCAGGTTCATGATGGACTCCAGTGGGAAAAACCTTATCGCTTCAGGAAAGTAGTTATCCAGATTTTCTTTCAGGATCAGTTCAATCAAATACGAGTTCAGCAACAAAATAATGCTCAGCCCCGACCGCTGAACAAAAATGCCCAGCATAAGGGCAAACGAAAGGAAGGCAAAAACCTCGAGAAAATACGCCAGGTAAAATTCAACGCCATCAAACATATAGGCCGGATCCAGCGAAGGTGAGTATATGAGCCCGGTTACCAGTGCCACTAAAAAAACCAGCACCATGCTCAACGCTGCCAGTACGAGGTTCGTCAGGATTTTGGAAACCAGAAAACCTTTCCGACTTAGCCCGTCAATAATGTTTTGACGGATGGTGCGATAACTGTATTCGTTGGTTATCGAAATAACCACCATGATGGCAATCATAATCTTGAGCAGGCCGCTACTCCAGGCAAGGTTCTGCCACACATCAGGGAAGTGGTATAAGGGAATGCGATTGATATTCAACGATTGACCAAACCCTTCCACGGTACGCGCCAACCACTTTAAGAATTCCATACCACTTGCTGTGGCCATCAGCAAGGTAAAAAAATAGAGACCGCAAATGATCCAGAATGTGCGGTAGTTCAGCAGTTTCTTTAAGTCAATTTTCAGCAGGTGAAGCATAAGAGGATCAGTTTGACTCTGAAAGTATTTCCAGGAATTGCTTCTCAAGACTTTTCTTTTTGGTCAGCAGATGAGAAGCGACCACGCCCTTGTCAAACAGAAACAAATTAAGGTCCTTACTGTGGAACCCCTCGCGTAACGATACCTGGTAACAACCGTTTTCACGATTGATGGACGAAGTGCCGCTAAACGAAAGGAGTAATTCATTCAGGTTTTCAATGTCGGCATTGACTTCAACTACCTCTGCACCTGAATCCACTTCTCCTACCGCGCCTGTATGGATCAGGTTTCCTTTCTTAAGAACAGCAAAGTGGGTACAAACTTTCTGAACCTCGTCAAGCAGGTGGCTTGCCAAAATGATTGTTTTATCCTGCGCGGCAATCTTCCTGATGATATCGCGAATCTCCGCAATGCCCATGGGATCAAGACCGTTGGTTGGTTCATCCAGAATCAAAACTGTTGGATTGTTCAGCAATGCAGAGGCAATAGCCAGGCGTTGTTTCATCCCCAATGAGTACGTTTTGTATTTATCGTCTTTCCGGTCAGAAAGTTCAACCAACTCCAGCACCTTTGGGATATTTTCCTGAGGACATTGCTTGATCATTGCGTTGAGTTCAAGATTCTTCTGGCCGCTGAGGTAGGGATAAAAAATAGGATGCTCCAGCACGGCTCCGATTTTCTTTCTCAGCTGTGGAGCAGGCTCTTCGCCAAACCAAAAGAATTTCCCCTCCGTTGGGTTTGTAACGCCCATAAGCATACCCAACGTGGTTGTCTTGCCGCTGCCATTCGGGCCAAGCATGCCAAACACCTGTCCCGACTTCACTTCGAGATTCAGATGATTAACCGCTTTAATCCGGCCAAAGTGTTTGGTCAGGTCTTGTATGGAGAGAACCGTTTTCAAATTATTGTTGTTTGCCCTGGTTAGTGCTTCACTCCATCTTTGTCGTCTTCCTTGCGCTTTGCGTTACGCTCGGTGAAGTTTTTAATTTTTGTGCCGATGTCAGCACTCTCGTCTATAGCCTTATACAACGAAGTGACCTTATCTAAGGCAATACGTCCAACAATATCAAGTACATACAAACTTGCCGAATCATTTACCAAGACAACCATCCCCTGTGTTTTACCCGACCGCTCCTTCAGCAGGACGTCAAGATTTCTGCCCTGGTAACGGGTTGTCATCACCTCCTCAAACGTTTCCGCCAGGTATTGCTTTTTCAAACGAAGGTAATCGGTTGTGCGGAAGAGGTCTTTCTTGTCGATCATCAGGAATTTCATTTTCTCAATGTCCTTGATCAGTTCATCAAACTCTTTATTCTCAGTTTGATTAACCATGCGGAGGGTGTTGTGGTAGAAGAAGGCAGAAAACGAGTCAGGGTATTTTTGCTGTAATTGCGTTGTGGTTTTGCTTTGGGCCGTTGCTCCGATGGTCAGCCCCGTGAAAACAATGGCGAAAATTCTTTTCATATTGTGGTGGTAAACATAAAACGAAAAAGCAATCGCAGGTTGGAGCGATTGCCTCTTCAATCAAAATCCTGTTCTAATCAGTTCTTTTTCTTTTCGTTCACCTTCTCAAGTTTCTCAAGGCCGTCAACATTCATTTTGCGACCAATCCGGGATACCTGCTTCAGATCAATCTCACCGAATAAACTCATCAGCATAAAGTCCTGGCCATTGCCAGAGAGCATCACCAATTCGCTGATCTTACCCGGGCTTCGTTCCAGAATGTAAAACTTCATGTCTTTGTCCTTATCCTTTACGGCCATAAGTTCTTCGTACTTGTTGGCCGAAATAATACCATAAGCCTCTTTATACAGGTTGCGCGCATCACTGGTGTTTTCCTTACCCATAATCCTTAGTCCTTTCAATTTGCTGATGGCATCCAGCACTTCTTTGTCTTCGGGCGTCTCAACTTCCATATTGGTGAAGAGGCTGAACATTTTACTCGAAACCGTTACCTGTGTAGTGAAGGAATCATCTGTAGCATACTTATTGAAGAATTTCGCAATCGCCTCGCCCTGTGCATACACTCCCGTACCCAAAGCGAAAAACAGTAATAGAATGGTTATCTTTTTCATAGTTAATCCCAGATTATAATTCAGAATCCTTTTTTAATTGTGATTGTATTTTTTCCTGCGCATCATTGAACGCATTGATCTTTTTTGCTTGCTGTTCGGCCCTTCCAAATCCTTTCGATATCATTTCAAGTGCCCTTTTGGTTTCTTCAAAGGCTTCTTTAGGATTGTCATAGGTATCAACCAACTCTCCGCTTATGGCCATGGCGTCCGGTTTTCTGAGTTCCTGCCGAACCAGGAAGATCGCGGCAAGCAAAACAGCTACACCGGCAGCAATTCGAAGCGAGTAGGTAATCAATGTATGACTCACACCTTTCCGGGTTCGGTTTGCCGTTTTTTTATTTTGTATAACCGGCTTTTCAAATTCTGCGTGAACTGTCTTGTGTTTCTCCTGCTCGAAATACCTGAACAATGCGGCTGTTGTTTTCAACTCTTCCGGTATATTCCCTTTTCCAAAGTACTGACGAAGTTGTTCTTCCTCTTCCAGGTTGGTTTGGCACTCCCAGTATCTCTTTAGCAATTCATTCAATTTCTCAAAGTCCATACGCGTTGATTTTCATCAGTTTCTCACGAACCGTATTCCGTGCCCTAAACAGATTCACTTTTACCTGGTTCATATCCAGTTCCAGAATCTCACAGATTTCATTGTACGTGTACCCCTCCACATCACGAAGGTGAATGACCTGTCGTTGCTTTTCAGGTAGTGCCGCTATCAACTGACTTACATTCTGCATACTTTCGCCCAGTTCAATCCTAACATCGGGTGTAACATCAGCCTGGTGCACTTCAAGGCCCTCAGCCATCGGGTACGTACCCTTTCGCTGAAAGGATCTGAGTTTATCAAGGCTCAGGTTTTTTGTGATGCGCATACACCAGGCCTCCACATTTTGGATCTCGGCCAGTTGTTCACGCCCGTTCCAAACTCTTATAAATACCTCCTGAACAATATCCTTCGCCTCATCTTCACTGCCCAGCATGCGCAGTGCGAACCGAAAAAGCTTGTTTTTTACCGGAAGAACGCGGTTTTGAAAAGCTTCCAAATCCATTCTTTCAAATCCATTAACCAGACGCCCAATGGAATTAATTGTTACAGTGAACCCAAAAGTTTTTTATACAGATATTTAGCCTTGATTTTGACATTATAAGGCAAGGAGAACTGTGGAAGCACCCGAAAAGATTGTTGTGCTAAGAATTTTTGATGACACCATTGAGGCGAACATTGCAAAAACAAAACTGGATGCATACGGGGTTCCGTGTTTTTTAACCGAAGAAAATCTGGCCAACCTGTACCCCATACGCAGTCCGCGCATGAGTGTACGGCTTCATGTTTTTGAGAAGGACAAAGCCCATGCAGAGGATGTACTGAATGAACGTCCAACCCTGGCTGATGATGAACCGACCCGTTGCCCCCGGTGCCGGTCGGTAAACATTGTTTCAGGTTACTCCAGCAAGCCCGCTTCGGTGCTCCTGTCGTTGCTTGCTTCGATTTTTTTTGTCCTGGTTCCGCCAAAAAGGGTCAGCCGGTGCGAAGATTGCCTGAATGAGTTTTAGGCGCAGGGCTGAATTAAATCCGGTAATCAGGGAAGACCTTCAACAGCGATAAGCCTTCCAACAGAGGCTTTCTGTCTGACAGCCTTTGCTTGCGCATACTCCGGTGAATGATACCATCGTTTGGCGCTCTCGAGGTCTTTGAATTCAAGGATCACAATCCTGGCGGGCGGGTTGGTGCCTTCCAGCATTTCAGTCTGTCCACCGCGGGCAATAAATTTGCCACCGTAGGCATCAAGGGTTCCCGGGGTAAGCTTCTTGTAATCCTCATAGGTAACAGGATCGGTGATGTTAATTTCGGCAATAACGTAAGCAGGCATGATTTCTACAATTGATATCAGAGCGAAAATACGAATGAAGACTTTCCATCAAAATGAAAAACTGATTACTTTCAAGACCGAATAAGCTACCCATGGCACGCATTCACCTGACTTTACCTCCCTCGTTTTCTTTTTCCTGTGAAGTGCCGGTTCGGGTTTCCGATCTGAACTATGGCGGACACGTTGGAAATGATTCTATTCTTACCCTAATGCAAGAGGCACGGGTGTTATTTTACCGGCATTTGGGTTTTGAGAGTGAGGTGAATCTGGAAGGTACAATCGGTCAAATTATTGCCGATGCGGCTGTTGTATACAAGTCGGAGTCGTTTCTTGGTGATACGCTGCTCATCGAAATTGCTGCTGCCGACTTCAACAAGTACGGATTCGATTTGTTGTACCGGATTACTAACAAAGCCAGCGGAAAAGAAGTAGCCCGAGGCAAAACCGGAATTGTTTGTTTTGATTACGATAAGCGGAAAATGGTTAGCGTACCCGCGCGCCTGCTGCAAGCGCTTGCATCCTGATCCAAACCGTTAGAGGCGTTCAAGCTTTACCACATTTTCCACGTGCATGGTGTGCGGAAACATGTCCACCGGCTGCACTTCGGTAATACGATACTTTTCAGAAAGAATTTTAAGATCGCGCGCCTGGGTAGCCGGATTGCAGCTTACATAAACGATTCGGCCTGGTGCTGCTTGCAGCAGCACCTTACAAACATCTTCGTGCATGCCGACACGGGGCGGGTCGGCAATCACTACATCCGGATTGCCGTACAGTTTCAGAAAACTTTCGTTTAGCAGGTCTTTGATATCGCCCGCGTAAAAGTCGGTGTTGGTTATATGGTTAGCCTGCGAATTGACTTTAGCGTCTTCGATGGCATCAGTTACATACTCCAGCCCGATTACTTTTTTTGCCTGGCCGGCCACAAAGTTGGCAATCGTTCCTGTGCCGGTATACAAATCGTACACCAGTTCATTCCCGGTTAATGCAGCCTGCCTCCAGGCAACTTTATACAATTCATACGCCTGTTCTGAATTTGTCTGGTAAAATGATTTCGGCCCGATGCGGAATTCAAGATTGCCTGTTCCATCAGGCTTTGGCATTGACTCAATAATATAAGGCCTGCCTGTCCAACATTTAACATCCTGATCCTGAAACGTGTCGTTGCGCTTGGTGTTGACGATGTACAATAAAGAGGTGATCTGCGGAAACTGCTCTTCAAGTGCAGCCATAATCAGCGAAAGCCATTCTTCCTGATGCTGCGCCACCTGAACAATGGCCATGATTTCGCCTATGTTGGTGGAACGAATCGTAACCGTGCGTAGGTATCCTGTTTGTTTGCGCAAGTCATAAAAAGGTATGTTGTGCCGGATAGCCGTTTCCTTTATACACTTGCGAATGGCATTGCTGGGTTCGGGTTGTAGGTAACAGGTATCAACATCAAACACCCGGTCGAAACTTTTGGGAACATGAAAGCCCAAAGCCGGTTCTCCGAACGGAACGCCTGCAGCTAATTCTTCACGGGTTAACCATCGTTGTGCGGAAGCACTGAAATCCAGCCGGTTCCTGTAATGATAGGTTTTCGCTGAACCAAGTATCGGCATTACTTCCGGAAAATCCAGCCCGCCAATATGCCTGAAGCTATCGGTTACCTGCTGCTGTTTATACCGGAGTTGCATCTCGTAACGCAGATGCTGCCATGTACACCCGCCACAAAAACCAAAGTGTGAGCAGGCAGGAGTAACGCGGTGTTCAGAAGCCTGTACCAGCCGTACCGAACGGCTTTCCAGAAAATTGCTTTTTATCTTAGTCAACTCAACATCCACCGTGTCGCCAGGCACTGCGCCCTCCACAAAAAGCACCTTACCATCCAGTCGCGTTACACATTTGCCCCCGGCAGCCATGCTTTCCACCCGAATGGCCTCGATAATTTGCCCTTTCTTCATTTTCGCAGAAATTGCAAATATGCGGTTTTATCCGCAACACGAGTTTTCTTAACTTTCCAATCCGGGTATGAAGAAAATATGGCTTGTTGGCTTATGCTGTGCGGTTGGCTTTGTCACCCGTGCGTCCCACATTGTAGGTGGTGAGTTTGAGATCAAACACCTCTCTGGAAATACCTACAAGATAAATCTCATCCTCTATTTCGATAAGATTAACGGAGCAATTGGCGCTAAGGACCTTAGTGTTATTGCCCGCATTTACCGCATGCACGACAATGCCCGCATGACGGATGTATTCCTTCCGCTCACCACCGAAGAAGAAGTTTCCTATACCCAGCCTGAATGTTCAAATGGTGAGATCCAAACGATGAAACTAACCTATACCACAACACTGATCCTTCCGGATAACCTCTACAACCATCCGCAGGGGTACTACCTGGTGTGGGAACGCTGTTGCCGGAATTACACCATCACGAACATTGTAAGTCAGGCTCCCCCACCTAACGATCCTTTTTTTCCGAATGCGGCCGGGCAAACCTTTTACCTGGAATTCCCACCCGTGGTAAAAGACGGACAGCCTTTTATTAACTCGACACCTCGCCTGTTTCCTCCGCTTAACGATTATGCCTGCCCGCGCAAACCCTACTATACTGACTTTGCCGGCACGGACGATGATGGTGATTCGCTGGTTTATTCGCTGGTTACGCCTCTAAACACCCATTCGGCAGTGGCTATTCCTGCAAACGGGCCGGGCATTCGGCCATTCCCCAATGTAAAATGGCAAACCGGCTTTTC
>JBBINY010000001.1:125026-126291 GCA_037443645.1 Cytophagales bacterium | reverse complement strand
TTAACGGTAACCTTTGCCAATACGGTACCCGATGCCAACCGCTGTGTGCAGGTGCGAGTGTCTGATCCGGATTCAGAGAAAATAGATGATAATTTTCAGGAAAAGGTTTTTATACGGGTGTTCCCGTTGAACTTCAAACGAAGCACCCGCTACCTGAATGAACTACTGCCACAAGTGAGCAATGCAACCCTGGTTAACGGCAGCACCATTGACTTTGAAATCTGCTTCCCAGAATGCCCCTACCTGCCCGATGGAAATTACCAGGTTGGTATTATTGCTTACGATGATGCCTGCAGTCTGCCCCTGTCTGATACACTGGTCGTAAATGTTTTCGTTCAGCCTCCTCCCAACAATAAGCCTTCATTTATTACCGCCAATGTAAACACAACTGTAAATGAAGGCGATCCTCCGCTCACTATACCCATCCACGCGGTTGATGCCGATGGCGATCAGCTGGATGTGTTTGTGATTAATGACGGCTTTATTCTTTCCAATGTAGGGATGACGCTTACGCTTAGCACGTCACCTCCCGGTCAACTCAGCGGTCAACTGGTGTGGGATACCCGTTGTGATGTGTACGACTTCACACAAAAAACAAATTTTAACTTCAAAATCATTACCGATGACCGCGACAAGTGCCGGTTTGCCCATCCGGACACCCTGTTAATCACCTTGAAAATCATCCTGCCCGGTAACAGTGATCCGGTGATCAGTTCCTCGCTTCAAACCGCTTCCGAAAAATTCATTGAAATAACCCGTAAAATTTATGAGCCTTTGTCATTCACGGTTACCGGCACCGATGCCGATAACGACCTGCTGGTGCTGAACGCTGAGGGGCTGGGATTTAGTCCGGCTAACGTTGGCGTGTCGTTTCCAGTGGCAACCGATCGGGGCCTGGTGACATCCACGTTCAGTTGGTTTCCCGATTGCGCCACCATTGACCTGAACAACAATGACCAGTTTGGCTTCCGGTTTATTGTGGTGGACAACGCCAACAAATGCCGCTTTTACAAAGCCGATACACTGCATGTGCTTGTTCATATTGAACCTCCTGATAACGGAGCGCCCGAATTGTCGGTAATAAGCGCAAACCCTGACGTTGTTATTGTCGGCAATTCCATAACTGCACTTTTGGGAACACCCATTACACTCTCCCTCTCCGGGTTTGATGCCGACCTTGCACCATCGAAAGACCTGCTGAAACTGGAGTTGATTAAAAAAACCGGTAACGTTAATCCCTCGGGCTTTCAGTTTGAAAATGCACA
>JBBINY010000001.1:70386-125016 GCA_037443645.1 Cytophagales bacterium | reverse complement strand
TCACTGCTTACCGCTGCGTTTACCTGGGAGCCGGACTGCAGCATTTTTCAAAACCGCATTTACGAAAACAACTATGTGTTCACCTTTTTACTGAGCGATAACCGGTGTTTTAATGCCAAAGCCGATACGCTGGAATTGAACATCACCATTAAAGACGTTGAAAGCTCCGGCATTAATTTCCTTCCCCCCAATTTCTTTTCGCCTAATAACGATGGCATTAATGATTTTTTTGCAATGATGGCCTGGGATGAGCAAGCTCAGGAATTTATGAATATCCTTCCCCCGGATAATTGTGTTGGGGAATTTGTGAACATCCGGATTTACAACCGGTGGGGCCGGCAGGTGTTTGAAAGCGCCAACCGCGACTTTAAGTGGTTCGGAAACGGCCTGCCCAACGGGGTATATTTTTACATGGTTAAGTACACGAACAAAGAATACCAGGGCACGGTTACCCTCCGTTTCTGATATCAGCGCTCAAGAGGCTTCAGACTTGATTCACGCACAAACACCTTTTTCCCTTGCCACCCTATTTTGACCCAGACATCCGTTTTGCCGTACATCGTAACCCGGTGACCTCCGCCAACTTTCGCCACAACCGATGCCCCGGCCGAAGGGCCTGTCATCAGGAACGTAGTGCCATCGCAAACAATAGCTTTTTTTGCAAACGGGAAGTGCAGATGAACTAAGAACATGGCAAGCACAACCGATTGGCATATCCAAAGCAAAGTTTTGGTCTCCTTACGCCTGGTAACCAGAAGCAGAGCAGTAAACACAACTGCCACTACCGCCAACACTGCAGTTACAATATACCCATACCTTTGCCATGCTTCGGCAAACCGATCCATATCCGATAGCTCATATCCGGAAAGATATTGCCCAGTTGCCAGTTGCCGGATTTTTTCCTGTGCGACACCATCGTAGGTATGAAGGTAGTAGAGGTTTAGATAGTACATGGCGTTGGCGTAATGAGCGAGACCTTCCTCGATAAATGCCATCCGCAATAGCATGGCCGGGGAATATTTTTTTTCAGCAAACAGCGTGGAATAAAGTTCAAACGATTGGGTATATTTTCTGAGCTTGAAAAGTGAGTCCGCTTTGGCCAGTTGTTCTTCGGAAGACTGAGCATGCACCGTGGTGAGCAAAACAAGCAACCCAAAACTCATAAGGGTAATTTTTAAAAACCCGCTTTGCATAGTTGTGCCCTTCTGCTATTTTTGTGCCCTCAATAACGGAAAAGCCCCCAAATAAGGCAAGAAAGTTAAATGTTGAGAATCTCGTAGCTCTCCCTATAGTCCCGATTGTTATCAGGAAGAGGTAGAGCAAAAATCGGGGAAAACGATCTCGGAGCTCTCCCGATAGCTATCGGGAGGTAGAGCCCTGACGCTTCGGTCGGGACGCAGGGATTTGGTTGAAGTTCTGAAGTAACAAAGTGCAGTGATAGCTATCCCGGTGGCTATCGGTAATGTGTTGCAGAAATCGGGGAAAAACGATCTCGTAGCTCAGTTGGTAGAGCATTACACTTTTAATGTAAGGGTCCTGGGTTCGAATCCCAGCGGGATCACAGATACCAAAAGCAAGCGCCCTCACGGTTAAGTCAGGGCGTTTTTCATTTTCGGAGAGAAGGCCAGGGCATTTCGCCTGAGCCTGAACACTCGTTTACAGCTTACGCTGAAAAGTTACCTGCAAGTCATTAAATAATTCGTAAGTTGTATGGTCTTTTTGCTCATATAGCCCGATGCCTGATTCACAACCCACCCAGCAGCCCTCCATTTGCATCATTGGGTCGGGCCCGGCCGGACTTTCGGCTGCTTATTTTCTTAAAGAGTGCGGCTACAAAAATGTGATGGTATTGGAGAAGGAAGCCCGGGTGGGAGGAAAATGCTATTCCGTTACCGTGCAAGGAAGATCGTTCGATCTGGGTGCCAACTACGTTACTTCGGCCTACAAACAGGTAAAACGCCTTGCCCGAAAGGTTGGCGCAACCATGTACACCGAAGGCAGTTTGCGCGCGTATGACTATCAGTCACGGGAGTTTTCATCACTGTTCAAGGCGGTCATTCAAAAAACCTCACTGTTTAAGTTGGGCTGGCTGTCGCTCGTCTACATGTTCAAGCGCTGGCGCCTGAGCAGCGTAATCTCCGCTGACGCCCCGGGCTACGCAACCATTTCATCACGACCGGACTTGTGTCAACCGTTCGAACAATGGCTTAAGGCCAACGGGCTGGCAGACCTGACGGTATTATTTCAAATTCCCATTACACTGATGGGCTACGGAAAGCTTTCCGAAATCTCAACGGCCTATGCCCTCACCTACATGTCGAACGCTACGTTTATTGACCTGGTGCTGGCAGCCATATCGCCCAACATATTAGGTTATCCCAAACGGTTTACCGAAGGCTATCAGCGCCTGTGGGACAGAATCTCCTGGCAACTTGAAGTAAAGACCGGTGCCGAAGTTACCCGTGTGGAGCGCAAAGAAAAGGTGCGCGTAGAGTACCTGATGACAGAAGAAAAACTTGGCAGCCTGACACGCTCAGCGCAAACGCTGGAATGTGATTACCTGATCATCGCAACACCTTTGATTTATGATACCCTGAAAGCATTTCTTTCGGACATGACCGATGAAGAACATGACCTCTTCAAAAAAGTTTCCTTCGACCCATTTATTGTTACTACGTATTTCGTACCCGGGCTTGAGAATTACACTGCGGCCACGTTTATGATACCACAACCTCCGAGCTACCAGCCCACCGTGATCACACGTCAATTTGCCGATAACGATTTGGTATCTATCTACACACGCACACCGTACGGAGAGCCTGTTGACAAAACTAAAATACTGGCCATCAACAAAGAGTTTGTGTTCAAGGCATGTGGTGTGGAGTTGCCCGACTACTATACGTACAGCGAATTTCCATACTTTCCGCACGTTGGGCCATCGGAAATGGCCAATAAATTTTATGATCGGCTTGAAGCGTTGCAAGGCAAGAACAAAACATTTTTTGCTGGGGGGCTGATGAACTTTGAACTGGTGGAGACTATTGTGAACTACAGCCGCGTGTTGGTGAAAGAGAATTTTAAAAGGATTTGAGTTAAGGCGTCAGGCGGCCTGAAACCGCAAAAAGAACGTCACTACTGAACCATATCAACCAAACCCAACCTCATGAAGCATATCTTTTTAAAGATCGGGCTGGCGGTGCAGATCTTGCTGATCTGTGCCCACCTGTACAACAACCGCCACGGGCTGCCCATCCCCGACAAAGACGCACAAAGCCACGAACTGCTCGACCTCATGCGAACGTATGAAATCGAATATTCAACCGGCAAAAAACACACGCTTGACCAAACGATCTGGGGCTATGACCTCACCTGGGCATCGTTTGTCGTTTTCACGGTTCTGATGTCGATGTTGGGGTTAAGACAGGCATCGGGCAAGCCGGCAGTAGGAAAATTCGTAGCCGGGAGCAACGCTATGCTCTGGGTACTTTGTTTCATAGCCGCGTTCATCTTCTGGAGCCTGCCCCAACAAATCTTTTTCGGATTGCTTTTTTTGATTTTTTTATTGTCGTGGTTGTATGATTGGCGCGCACCGAAAACAAACCCCCTGCGTGTTTGCATTGTGGGCGGAGGAATTTCGGGACTAACCGCTGCCTATGAACTCGGTAAAAAAGGGTACATCAACGTTACCGTGCTGGAGAAGGCCAACTATGTTGGCGGGAAGTGTCGAACTAAAATTGAAGATGGCCTTCCCTTCGATATAGGCGGACATGAAATGCTGGCCGGCTATACTGATGTTGTAAGCATTGGAGAGGAACTGAACGCGCCTACACGCAGAAGCATTCCGCCTTTGGTGTACGACAGTTCCAAAAAGGCCTATTTGAATTTTTCAAAATCAGCCACAGCCTCAGGAAAATATTCTTTGCTTCAGGTGGGATGGGCTGCGATGCGGTACCTCTGGCTTGTGGGTGTTACGTTCCGGTCGCACTCAACGCCTTCGGCAAGTTTTAAAAACCTGCCCCACGAATTAACGCTCAGCCTCGATGAGTGGCTTACCCATCGCAACCTCAATGCCATTCGCGATATCCTGGTGTTTGTCATCAAAGTGCAGGGCTACGGCCAGTTTAATACCACACCGGCATGCTACTTAGTAAAGTTTATGGGCTGGCGCAATTGGCTTTCGCTGCTGCTGTCGGGCATGGGCATCTATGAAAAGTGGCCGCGCGTGTTTACCTATGGCATGGAAAACCTGTGCGACCGCATGGCTGCCACTTGCACGGATGTACGTAAGAGTGTTTCCATTGCCCGCATCGAACGGCAAGAAAATGTCGCTGCGGGCGGTATTCATGTTTACCTTGAAGGTAAACGGGAGCCACTGGTTTTCGATAAGCTTATCATTTCCACACCAGTGGAAGGGAGTAGTCTACACTTTCTTGATTTGAATCCTGTTGAACGGGAACTGTTCAGTCAGTTTTCATCGTACAGGTTTTATACAACTCTTTGTACGGTGGAGGGTCTTGCCCCGGGTGTGGTAGCGAGCAATCCCATGAACAATATTCAGGAAGGGGAATATACCGGTTATATAAAAGACTTTAGCGATGAGCCTTACGCCATTTTCTTTTCGCTGGCACCCAGCGAAAACATTACGGGCGAGGTTGCGAAAGAAAAAATCAAAGAAGTGCTGAAACGAATCGTTCCCTACCAGGGCGTGCATCCGCGCGTGTTGGAGTTTATCAATCAACGATTATGGCACTACTTCCCTCACATTGAGAAAGATGTGGCCGCCACGTTCAACACGATCGAGGCCTTGCAGGGAAAAAAGAACACATACTATTCATCAAGTGCGCTCACGTTCGAGTGCGTGGGCAACAGTGTAGCTTACAGCAAGCGAATAATTGCAGAGAATTTCTGACGCTGAATTGAAGCCAATCGAAGCGATATTAAGAATTATAAAAGGCATCCAGGCGATTCAAACCTGTCTAACGCCTCTGCGGTTTTTAATTGCCCTTTTCTTATGTGTTAGCCTGATTGCTACCGCCCAATCCTCACTTAACCTCACACCGCAAATCGAAAAACATTCAGTGCAGGGTTCTCAGCTGTTATTCTTTGAAGATAAGTCGGCTGCTATTCCCGATTTTGATATTCTATCAGGAAGCTATGACGACCACTTCGCGCCATCCGGTAACGCCACCTTAAATTTTGGTGTAACCAACTCCGCCATCTGGGTAAAGTTTAGAGTGAAAAATCTCGATCCGGCCAAAAATCCAGAATGGATTTTATTGGTGAAGAATGCGCTGATTGACAGCCTCTGGCTTTTTACATCCCAACAAAACCAATGGCAAAAGCAATTGGCGGGCGACCACCTTCCGTTTGCCCAGCGGCCCATCAAAGATCACGACTTTGGCTTCTACCTCACCCTGCCCGACACGATAACGGCAACGTGCTACATGCGGTTTATCACCACCGGCTCCATGCAAATACCTATTGAAGTGCATTCGAAAAGCCACTATCAAAGCGCAGTTCAAATGGGTGAAATGTTGTACGGACTTTTTGCCGGGGCACTGCTCATCATGTTCCTGTACAACTTAGTGGTGTTTTTCAGCCTTCGCGATTATTCGTACCTGGCTTACAGCATTTTCATCCTCACCAACCTGGCCCTGATGAATTCGTACAGCGGCCACCTGTTTCAATACATTTTTCCAAACCAGGTTTTTGCGGCCAACATGGCCATTCCGGTGCTAATGGCATTCACGCCATTCTCTGTCGGTTTGTTTTCGTTGTTATACCTGCATCCCAGGGACATTGCTCCGTTTCTCCGATGGACACTTTACATTGCCTGCGGCCTGAGTTTGTTGCTCACGGCCCTGGTGTTTGTGTTGCCATTCAGACTGGGCACCTCACTGGCCGGCATGCTTATTATTGTGTTGTTGGTGGCAGCTATTGCTGCGGGCATTTCCAGTTGGTCGCGCGGCAACAAGGGCGCGCGCTTTTATGTAATTGCCTGGGTATTGCTGATCACCAGCGGATTGATTACGGCCTTCCGCAACTTTGGTTTGTTGGAAAACAATTTCTTCACTGTACACGGAATACGCATCGCCAACCTTATCGAAGTAGCTCTGCTCTCCCTATCGCTGGCTGACCGCTACAACCGCTTCCGCAAAGAAAAAGAACAAGCGCAGCTGGACCTGATAGAAACCCAGCAGCGTGTGAACCGTGAACTGGAGCAAAAAGTGAAGGAGCGCACCAAACAACTGAGCGAAACCAACGAGAAGCTGAATGAAACGCTGCACGTAGTGGAAGCCGAGCGCGAGAAATCGGATGCGTTGTTACTGAACGTGTTGCCCAAAGAAGTGATGTTGGAGTTGAAAGAAACCGGCAAAACGGTGCCACGCAATTTTGAGATGGCCACCGTACTTTTCACCGACATTAAAAACTTCACACGCTTTGCTGAACGGCTGGCGCCCGAAGAAGTGATCCAATCATTGAATGATTGCTTTCTCGCCTTCGATGACATCTGCCGAAAATACAATCTTGAAAAGATCAAAACCCTTGGCGATGGCTACATGGCCGTTGGCGGTGTGCCCGTAGCGAACCGGACAAATCCCGTGGATGCCGTACAGGCTGCTTTGGAAATGCAGGCATGGGTCAAAAACCGAAATCAGGAGACCAACATGTCGCACGAAAAAGCGTGGGAAATCCGTATTGGAATAAACACCGGGCCGGTTGTGGCAGGGGTTATCGGCAAACACAAGTTTGTGTATGACATCTGGGGCGATACCGTGAACCTGGCCTCGCGCATGGAAAGCTCCGGTGAGGTGGGCGGAGTGAACATTTCCAGCTTTACCTATGAACACATCAAGAACAAATTTGTTTGCGACTACAAAGGCAAGGTGGCTGCCAAAAACAAAGGCGATGTGGATTTGTACCAGGTATTGAGACCTAAGTAAAAAAATATATGAGAGCAATCGAAAACCTGGTTTTTAAAGGCGGGGGCGTGCTGGGCATAGCTTATGCGGGCGGCATCCAATCGCTCGATGAGCACGGATTGTTTGAAGGCGTGAAAGCTGCCGCAGGAACCTCGGCAGGCTCCATCATGGCCGCACTCGTTAGCCTGCGCTATTCGGCAACCGAAATCAATGCCATTGCACGTGCTATTGACTTCAAAGAATTCGGGGATCACTGGAACCCGTTGCGGATCGCTACACACTACGGCCTGTACAAGGGCGATAAATTTTTAGAGTGGATGAAAGGCATCATCAACACCAAGACGGGCAATGGCGAAATCACATTTTCGGAGTTGGTTGCTCATGGTTTCCGCGATTTAAAAGTCATTGCCACTGATCTTAACACGGGCAACGTGCGCGAGTTTTCGAATGCGGCCACTCCATCGGTTATGGTTGCCGAAAGCCTTCGTGCCTCCATGGCCATTCCGCTGTTCTTTGCATCATGGCAATTCAGCAACCAGGTGCCCGATGATCATATCTATGTTGATGGCGGTACCGTATATGTCTATCCCATCACCGCATTCGGAGACCTTTCCAAAACACTCGGCTTCTACGTCTATAATACCCTCAACACCGTATCAGACTTAGGCTTTGATGAATTGCTGAAATTTGTAAAACTGCTGTATCAGGCCACCGGCAATGCCCAGGCCGTTGCCTTCGAAACAGATAAAGAAATCGAAGCGGTGACCGTTAAAATTAACGACTTTGGCATTCCCTCTACCGACCTTGACATTACCGAAGCACAGAAAAACAGGCTTTACGATTCGGGCAAACAAGCTACGGATGCATACCTGAAGGGTTCGATGAATATTTAATAAATGGTTATTCTTTAACCTGTATCGCTTCCATTGATACCCATTTTAGTGTTCGGTGAACTAACTGTAACTTGAATCACACGTTTCCTGTCTTTTTTCTGCGAATTTTGTTTTCTTACGTCAATACCGAAAGCTATGTTCCGATCATTTTCCATTTTTTCGGGCTTTGTGCTGCTTGCCCTTTCCGGCAACTGCCAGGGACAATCGGGCGCGCAGGTGCTCTCCGTTCAAGCCTATGAAACACGGCTCCGTGAATTGTCCGAAAAAAATATTGTGGATGTGCGCACAGCATCTGAGTACAACCAGGGAAGGCTCAAAGGCGCCATCCTCATTGACTATTACCAGCGCGATTTCCAGGCCCGGTTGACCACCCTCGATAAAACAAAACCCGTATTTGTTTACTGTGCAAGCGGTGTGCGCAGCAACTCTGCCGCAACCATGCTCATCAAGCTTGGATTTAAAGAGGTTTATGACCTGCGTGGAGGATTCCTTGCATGGCGGCAAGCCGGTAAGCCGATTGACAACTAGGTGGACGCACGTAAATCCGTAAAATCCGCCTTCTTTGTAACCTGAAATTTTAAAGCCGGTGATTGTACAGGTATTCCTTCTTGGTTTTGTGTTCAGTTTCTTAGGGTCGATACCCCCCGGGACACTAAACATGATGGTTTTGCAGCTGGGGCTGGAACGCAAAGTCAAAGTTGCCTTACGTTTTGCTCTGGCCGTGGCTCTGGTGGAATATCCCTATACCTGGATAGCCATCACCTTTGAGCAGGTCATCACATCTTCTCCCCTGGTCATTCGCAATCTGCAATTGTGGGGAGCCATCATCATGACGCTTATCGGTATTGTAAGTTTATGGACAGTGCGCAAACCATCTTCCATTTCTGTTAAACTTCAGCAAAGCGGCTTTCGCAGAGGTGTTTTTCTAAGCATTCTTAACCCGCAGGCAATCCCCTTCTGGATTGCCCTCACAGCCTACCTGAAATACCAGGGTTGGATTGATATCAGTACTACTGCATGGAGGCACAGTTATATTCTGGGAACGTCATTGGGCGCATTTGCTCTACTTTCCCTGCTCACCCTATTAGCTCATCGGGTTGCTTCTTCCTTCCGCGACAACCGCATCATCCGGATGATTCCCGGGCTGGTATTGCTGGTGTTGGGGGCAATCGGGTTTATCCGGTATTTCTTCTTTTGATTTTGGACCCAGTCTACTTTTCTACCGCCTTGCTTATTGTCATGGCCAACTTCACTGCTTCATACGCGTTTACCAGCCCACCGGTATTACTCAGGTTGCTAAATAATACTTCCTCACCACTTCCTGGCTTGGCCACTTTCAGATTATCGAACTTCCGTGTTGATTGCCGTAAAATCTCTCTAACCTGAACGGCCGTCAGGTCAGGGAAATACGACATTAGGATTGCTGCCACTCCTGCCGTTGCCGGACTGGCCATGCTGGTGCCATCGTTGTTTTGGTACTTATTCTCCGGAATGGTGGAATAGATCATCACCCCGGGCGAAAACAGGTCAACCGTTTTCTTGCCATAATTTGAAAACGATCCGACAAATGAATTATCGGCACCCCAGGCCGAAGCACCGATTTCTACCCAGGTTTTAGATTCTTTTCCATCCTTATAAAATCGTGACGGATAGTTTACATCCTCATCCGAATTTTTACCATCGTTACCGGCCGCATGAACCAGTAATACTCCTTTCGATTCGGCATACCGCACGGCTTTGTCAACTACCTCTTTTTGCGGGGAGTATGATTTGCCAAAACTCATATTAATAATGTGTGCCCCATTATCTACCGCATAGTAGATGGCATTGGCCACGTCTTTATCGCGTTCATCGCCATTGGGCACTGCCCGCACCGACATGATCTTTACATTATCGGCAATTCCTTTAATCCCCAGGTTGTTGGTACGGTTTGCACCAATGATGCCTGCCACATGAGTGCCATGCTCCGAATCCGGGCCTTTCACATCGTTGTTCCCATACCCTCTTTCATAGGGGTTACTGTAATCATCGCCCACTACGTCACGCGGATCAAACTTTTCGTTGTAGCCGTAAAGCGCCTGCACTTCATAGTAATGAACTGCTTCTTCCAGTTGTTCCAGAAAGTCTTCTGGATCGGTATCAGGCCCGGCATTTGTAAACAATACATTCATTGCATTTTTTGCAAATGCCTTAACAGGTGTGGTGGGTTTAAGGGTATCTACCATTTCCGCTGTAATCCGCTCAACCCCCAAAAGTTGTTTTAACGTGTCGTTGGCAAATGAAATATTCCTGTAAAAAGTGTTATATAAGTTGTATTGGCTTGTTGCTTCTTTCGATCGTTTTTCAAATTTGGTTTTAATGTCTTTCCAATAGGCATATTCAGCTTGTTGTTTCTTGCCGATTTTTTTTTCATCGGTGTTTTCATACTTAGGCTTAAGCCGCACATATTCCCGTGTAAGTTCATAGGTGTCTTCGTTTACGTTCCCTTTCTTTCCTCCAATAAAATTCCACCCATACACATCATCCACGTAACCATTCTTGTCATCATCGATGCCGTTGTCGGATATTTCTTTTGTATTGATCCAGATTACGTCTTTCAAATCCTCATGAAAGATGTCTATCCCCGAGTCAATAACAGCCACAATCACCGTGCGCGAGGGTTTTCCCTTGAGCAGTGTATTGTAAACGCGTTCAGCGCTTACCCCCTGAAACAAATCCGTTTCCGGATCCAGCAAAAACCAGTCGGCAGGTACTGTTTTTGGCCCGACTTCTATTGCGCTTGTTTGGGCCGCTCCCCGTACTGTGGGAAACACCAGTATACCAATCAGGACAATCCACCTCAATTTCATGATCATTAGCTTCAGTTTAAAAGATTAAGAAACTGCAAGTTACACGTTGCCGGGATTTTTCAAGCACCTGCCACAGGAACCGGTAACCAGTCATAAAACTGCAAAATCGTGCCAAACATTACGTTGGTAAAAGGGAGTTGAACTTCTTCCCGTGGAATTGACCACCTCAACGCAATTTTGTAGCGGAATTAACGGGAGATATGGTTTATATTTTTTTTGCAACGATCACAGTGCTTTACAGCCTGATTTTCTACAGTGCCCATCAGGTAAAAAAATCAAGAGAGGTTACTGAATACAAGTCGGGTAAATAAGCAACAGCCTAAAAATCTTTAGCGATCAAGTCAGCCCACTGGGCATACATTTTACCTGACGGATGCAACTTGTCCGCTGCCACCAGTTCAGGGCTTTCAAGACCCTTACGGGTGAGATCGGTGATGTAATAATACCGGATACCATACCGCACCGTGATCTCATGGTTTACTGCATTAAACTCATCGATTGCCTTTGAGATTATTTCACGCTTTGACTCTCCAAAAGGAGTAAACCCATAATCAGGAATAGACACAACCAATACGCGTTCTGTTCGTCCGCCCGCCAGTTCAATGGCCCTTTTCAGCAACCCTTCAAATTCTGGCGCATAACTTTCTGCAGATCTGCCTTGATATTGGTTATTAACACCAATTAATAGGGAAACCAGTCCATATTCATTTTTCAGGTTAGCATTTTCGATGGCCTTCGCCAGGTCATCGGTGCGCCAGCCTGTAGTGGCAATAATGCGGGGTGTCTCAACGGAATACCCTTTTGCATTAAGTCGGTTAGCCAGTTGCACGGGCCAACGTTCCTGTTGCAGAACACTTTCGCCAATAGTATAAGAGTCGCCCAACGCCAAAAAAGAGATACGCTCGCTTTTGTCTATAGATTGTGTCATACCCACAGATAAAGAAAGAAGAAAAATGAAAAGATAAGGTAGCAATTTCATACTGTTCAAAAGCGAATTTAAGGAAACATCGGTATAGAATCAGGCTGTGTTTTAATTCCGGGGGCAACCCGGGTTTGAACTGTGCAAATTCGGAAAAGGTTATTACTTTTGTCGCCCTGATTGCCCAGGTGGTGAATCCCGATAGCTATCGGGAGGCAGACACCGGGCGAATGCCCAGGTGGTGAAATTGGTAGACACACTACTTTGAGGGGGTAGCGCCCGAAAGGGTGTGCTGGTTCGAATCCAGTCCTGGGCACAAAAGCCGAAGTGGTGAAATTGGTAGACACGCACGTTTCAGGGGCGTGTGGCGCAAGCTGTGTGGGTTCGAGTCCCACCTTCGGCACAATGGATTACCATGTTCTTTGTTTACGTCATTAACAGCCTGCATCGAAATTATATTTATGTCGGCCTGCCAGACAATGTTGATCGAAGAGTACATGAGCACATTCCGCAGGAACAGAAACTATACTGACCTAACACTCTGCCAGAAAACACCCATACAAATTTTGTAGCCCCGGGGTACAATTTGCCGGCAATATGTATTTTTGATGCCCCTGCCGAGGTAGCTCAGGGGTAGAGCAGCTGATTCGTAATCAGCAGGTCGTGAGTTCAAATCTCATCCTCGGCTCTTCACGGTGAGGTTTGTGATCTGATCCATGCTCTCAAAAAAATGCAAATATGCTATCCATGCGCTGGTGCACATGGCACGGAATCCTGATGAAAAATTTCTGATCCGGGAAATTTCCTCTTCTTGCAACATTCCGAAAAAATTCCTGGAAAATATCCTGCTTGAACTGAAGCATGCGGGCATCCTGGGCAGCAAGGCGGGGAAGGGGGGCGGGTATTTTTTAAGAAGATCAACCGGGGATGTAAATCTTGCCGAAGTAGTCAGGCTCTTTGACGGGGCCATTGCTGCAGTACCCTGTGCAACCTACAAATACTATGAGTCGTGCAATGAGTGCGAAGACGAAGCTACCTGCAGCATCCGGAAGGCATTTTTAGACATCCGAAATACAACCGTTGAAATGCTGAAAGCAGATACGCTCGAAATCCTGGTAAAAACTGAACGACAACTTACTGCTAAAAAGAAAAAAAGAAAGTGAAAAACCGATATGTCAATAAAGTCTTTGTGTTTATTTCGGTGATGCAACGCGTGTCATTTGCTCTGATTCTGGCGGGGGTGGTTACAGCCTGCGGAAACAAAACAGAGTATGTCAGCCCTGCCATAAAACCACTCATTGAAGCGGTGTATGCATCCGGTTTGGTGGTCTCAGTGAATGAATACCAGGCTTTCTCTCAGGTTGACGGCTATGTAGCCGAAAAGCTGGTGCATGACGGAGACGCAGTAAAAAGGGGGGACCCGCTTTACAGTATTCAGGCCGATCAACAGAACGCCCGTTACCGGATTGCCAAAGAGAACTACGAGTTGGCTCAACGCAATTTGCAGGATGATTCACCGGTACTAAATGAGTTGAAAGCGGCCCTGACGAATGCTCACACAAAAATGCAATTTGATTCTACAAACCATGCGCGGTACTCCAACCTGATAAAGAACAACGCAACATCACAAGCCGAATATGACCGGGTTAAACTGATTTATGAAAATTCAAGAAACGATTACTTGCTTGCAAAAAGCCGCTATACCCGCACGTACGACCAACTCTACCTCGACTATAAGAATGCCGAAAATCAATACCGCATCGCACGCGATGAATCAGACCGGTATGTCATCCGAAGCCTGGTGGATGGCAAGGTGTATAAAACGTTAAAGGAAACCGGAGAACTTATTAAACGCACCGAAATGATTGCTGTGCTAGGCAGCGCTTCTGCATTTTACCTTCAACTTAATGTTGATGAATTGGACATCCGGAGAATTCAAGTGGGACAGTCGGCAGTGGTTAAAATTGATGCGTATCCGGATCAGGCCTTTCATGCTGCGATCAGTCGCATTTACCCGCTTGTGGATAGTCGCCAGCAGGCGTTTCGTGTGGATGCCCGGTTAACAGAACCTCTGCCCGGTGCTTTTTCCGGCCTTGCCCTGGAGGCCAACATTATTATCCGCGAAAACAAACAGGCACTCGTTATCCCAAAGAATGCACTTCTGCCCGGAGATACTATTATTCTGGGCACCGAAAGTGGTGATCGCAAGGTGAAGATCCGGAAAGGAATCCATACGCTTGATGAAATTGAAGTACTGGAAGGAATTACTGAAAACAGCCGGATCAAAGTGATGCATCAGTAGGTATGAAACCGGTAATTGAAATCGCCTGGACGCACATCGTTTCCAAACCCAAGCAAACCATTGTAGCCATGCTTGGCGTAACGTTCGGTATTGGCATGTATATCGCGCTGATCAGCCTGATGACCGGATTGAATCAATTTACTGAGGAAGTAACCATGACCTCATCGCCAGATATTCATATTTTCAACGACATTACACAAGACCGAAAGACCATTCTGGAAGAAATCAATCCAGCCGCCTTAACGTATGTCCACCATCAAAAACCGAAACAAGAAACCTCAAAAATTCGCAATGCCTTGCAGATCGCTGACGTAATCCGCAAAGACCCGCGGATTTCCGGAGTAGCCCCTACCCTATCCTCGCAGGTATTCTATAATTACGGGCCTGTTCAGTTGAATGGTCTTATCCTTGGCGTTGAAATCCTGGAAGAAGACAAACTCTTCGATCTGCGCTCGAAAATGAAAGCCGGAAGCCTTGATGATTTAAGAATAAGTACCGATGGGATTCTGGTCGGAACGGGGCTGGCTAAAAAACTCAATGCTGCGGTGGGCGACAGGGTGGTGATCACTACGCCTCAAGGCTATACACTCACGCTAAAGATTGTGGGCATGTTTCAAATGGGCATTGGCGCGGTTGATAACATACGTGCATATGCCAACATCTCAACAGTACAAACCATCCTGCAGCAAGATCAAACCTATATTACAGACATCAACATAAAGATGAAGGATCGGCATACCGCAAAGGCCATCGCGCCCGAATACCAGGCCATGTTCGGCTACAAGGCCGAGGATTGGGAAACGGCTAACGCCACTTTTCTTACGGGCGTCTCCATCCGGAATATTATTACCTGGTCCGTATCCATTACCTTACTCATCGTTGCTGGTTTTGGGATCTACAACATTCTCACCATGACCATTTACAACAAAATGAAAGACATTGCCATCCTTAAAGCAATGGGCTTTGCCGGCAACGATGTCCGGATGATTTTCATGATCCAGTCGTTGGTAATAGGCTTTACGGGCGGACTGATGGGGCTGGTCATCGGGTATATACTCTCCTGGCTGATTTCCAAAGCTCCCTTTGAAGGGGGTGATATCGTTAGCCTGGAGCATTTCCCGGTAAACTTTGATCCAAAGTTTTACCTTATCGGGATTGTATTTGGTGTAATCACCACAGCCCTCGCAGGATACACTCCCTCCAGGAAGGCCGCGCGCGTTGATCCGATTGAAATCATTCGCGGACAATGATTGACGTTGTACTTCGCACCCGCAACGTAAATAAGTTCTTCTATGAGCCGGAGAAGTTTCAGGTTCTTAAAGCCATTGATCTGGATGTAAGCCGGGGAGAATTTCTCAGCCTGATGGGCAAATCCGGTTGTGGAAAATCCACGCTTATGTATGTGCTCTCTACCATGGATACCGACTATGAAGGCGAACTTGAAATTGCAGGAGAACGACTTACCGGAAGAAATCAAAACTACCTGGCAGGGTTCCGCAACCGGCACATTGGCTTCATTTTTCAATTCCATTACCTGCTGCCGGAGTTCACTTCGCTGCAGAATGTAATGCTGCCCGCACTAAAGTTGGGCAAATACAGTCACGAAGAAATTGAAAGCCGGGCTTATGAGAAATTAAAAATACTGGGGGTCGAAGATCAAGCCAGAAAACTTTCTGCTAAGCTATCCGGTGGACAGCAACAACGCGTAGCCATTGCACGTGCCCTGATAAATGATCCGGATATCATCATGGGCGATGAGCCAACCGGCAACCTCGACTCCTACAACTCTAACGTGGTTTTTGATATCCTCCATGAACTTACCCATACCTACCATCAAACCATCATTGCGGTAACCCACGATGAGGACTTTGCCAAACGTTCTGACAGAATTATTGAAATGAGTGACGGCATGATACTCCGGCCTCGTCAGGCATAATGGAAGTGGTCTATCGGGTTTCCATTCAAGTCAATATACCCTCCCATGCAATCGGCTGTAAGGCAGGAGTGCACCGGTAAAATTCCCAGCACATCTCCTTCTTTAATCGAAGCCTGTTCTGCCGGAGTTGCGTGTACAATACCATGCTCCTGCGAAAGGGATTTTACATACATAGCGGCCGGAAGTTCCCATCCTGCATCCGTGATCTTCACTATTCTGCCAAAAGTCTGAACTCCCTGCTCAGCCACCGAATCCTTTGAGAAGTGGACACTGCCCCCATAGATGATCAGTTCACTTCGTTCCGGATGTTTGCTGACTACCGGGCAGGCCATGCACACGGCCACATCGGCCAGTGAACAGGATCCGATCACCGCTTGGGTAACATCATAGAAAACAAAATTACCGGGACGGATTTCATCAACACCAGAAAAATCCTCCATCACGCTGCAGCAGGGTGTATCGCCTACCGAAATTATCATTTCAGGAAAGCGATCCTGATATTTCCTTCGAATTTGGTGCATAACACCCAGTGATTCGGCATGCACACGTGCAATTTCCTGTTTTGATCGTGCTTTGTAGCTATGCCCGGCATGCGTTAAAAAACCTGCAAAACGATGTTTTTTATGAAGCTTAATCCGTTCAAGGATGGAATCAATACGTTCTGATGAAGCCGGGCTAATGCCCGTGCGATGATAACCGCTGTCGATCTTAACAAACAAATTGAGGGAATGATTAATCCTTTCATTAATCGCTTGTACCGACTCTTCCGATTCAACTAACAAATTCAAGGCAATTGATCCCGCCAGCTTATTGATGAGTTCATGCTCCAAAACATTTACCGGAAAAGCAACTGTAATGTCATCCCATCCATCGTCAGCAAAATAGCGGGCCATGGACAGCGATGATACGGTTATTTTGTTCACACCCTGCTGCCTGAACCAATTTCCGACTTCACGCGATTGGTGGGTTTTGAAGTGTGGCCTGAAATCAACTCGCAGCCGTTCAGCCTTTTCAGCCATCCTCGTAATATTGGCCTTGCATTTCTTCTCATCAAGAATAAGCGATGGCCGGACAATCCCTTTCATAGCAAATAGTGGGGAATGGGGATACCTTTCTTTAATGCAGGGTCGGGAACCAGCTCCAAACGTTGGAGTTTTAACGGAACAACCCCTGCCCAAATATCAAGGTCATAATCTTTATCATCGTCTTTCGGGGGCCCCGTACGCACTTTAGCTGAGGTTTCTTCTAGGGTGAACGATAAGACCATGGTTGCTTTCCATTCGCCTTCCGTTGGTTTTCGTACATCGTTCCAGCGGCCCGGTTGCATTTTATTGGTGAATACTTCAAGCACATCATACAGTTCGTTTTGATCTTTTACCTGCTCCGCTTTGCTGAACAAAACTACCGAGCGGTAATTCACCGAATGATGAAATGCCGAACGTGCCAACACCAGGCCGTCCATCAGTGTAACGCATACGCAAACCTCCATTCCGCTTTCGGCAAGTTTACGCATATAGTGACTTCCTACCGAGCCATGGATGTACAACTTATCGCCAACGCGGCAGAAACCGGTCGGGATCTGAAAAGGTTTTCCATCCAGCACAAATGCTATCGTGCAATACAACGCTTCATCCAAAACAGAGTAAATGGTTGCCTTGTCATACAAACCACGTTTTGGCAAACGGGTTATCATGGTTCTGTCGGTTTTCTGAAATTCGCTCATGGGATCACGTGGCTATTTTCAATACAATTTTTCCAAAATGCCTGCCGCTTTCCATGCGGGCTAAGGCTTCTTCTATTTGTTCCAGCGGATACACGGAGTCAATAATTGGTTTCATGCTTCGGCCTTCCACAAATTCAAGCATGGAGAGAAATTCATCGCGTGTGCCCATGGTAGTACCTAAAATGGAAAGTTGTTTCCAGTAAATTGTACGTGGAGAGAGTGTTGGGATTTCACCGGCTGTCCGGCCGAACATTGCAATGCGGCCACCCGGCAACATCAGGTCGGGCAATTTCGAAAAAGATTCACCACCGGCACTATCTATTACCACATCAAATCCACCGGCTATTTTTTTAGCCAATTCACTCCACTTGCTGTCTTTATAATTAAAACCGGCTATAGCCCCTAACTGCGTTGCCTTTTCCAGCTTTTCATCCGAACCGGACGTAACATACACCCGTGCTTTATATTGAACAGCAAACTGCAAGGCCCAAAGTGCGGCTCCACTGCCAATTCCGGTTATCAGTACTTTTTCATTGGTGCGCAAACGGGCCTTACTGAATAGCGCCCGGTAGGCCGTGAGTGCGGCAAGCGGAACGGCAGCAGCCTGCTCAAACGATAAGTGTTCAGGTCTTTCAACCACGTACTTTTTCGAAACAACAAGGTAATCGCTAAAGGTGCCATTATCCGGGAAACCCAAAATCCTGTACGAATCACCTTGCACTACCGGATTGGTGCCCCACTCATGGCTCGGGTTAACCACTGCTCCCATCCCGATGAGCATCGGATCAACATCCTCCCCTACTTCTTCGATGATGCCCGAACCGTCCGATCCGAGGATAACTCCGCCATCAGGTGGCATAGCCTGCTCACGCATTATCCAATAGTCGCGATGGTTCAACGCGGCATAATGCAGGCGTATTAGCACCTGGTCTTTTACTGGTCGTGGTTTTTTGATCTCACGAATTTCCAGCGGATGATCCTTACCGCGGAAAAAAACAGCACGCATTTATTTTACAACAATCTTATAGTTCCAGTTGTGCGCATCAGGTTCAACCCCATGCCGGATGTTGTAGAGTTTCTTCTTCACCTTCACCTGGAACGAGTCTTTGTCAATTGCCGGCAACTGATACTCCTTTCCGTGAATATTGATGGTGGCAATCGGGGCAACTACAGCAGCTGTGCCGGCACCAAAGGCTTCGGTAAGCGTTCCTTTTTCAAATCCCGAAATCAAATCATCCAAACTCACTTTCCGCTCTTCGGCAGGCATACCCATTTCTTTAGCAAGCGTTAATATCGAATCGCGGGTCACGCCATCCAGCAATGCGGTCGTCAGCCGCGGTGTTACCAATTTACCCTCCAGCACAAACATAACATTCATGGCGCCCGACTCATCAATGTACTTATGCTCCCTGGCATCGGTCCACAATACCTGGTCGTAACCTTGCTGCCGTGCCAGTTGCGTGGGGTAAAATGCACCCCCGTAATTTCCGGCACACTTAGCGAACCCCGTGCCACCCTCGGCTGCGCGCACATAAACTTCCTCCACCTTCACCTTAATCGGTTTGTTGAAATACGGACCAACCGGGCTGGTCATCACAACAAATTTGTACTGATCCGAAATTTTTACTCCCAACCTCGACTCGGTGGCAAATACTACCGGGCGAATGTACAGTGCACTCCCTTCGTCATCGGGCACCCACTCATGATCCACTTCAATCAGTGCATGCAAACTCTGGATGAACAGATCTTCACCGATTGACGGCATGCACATCCGCGCCAACGATTTGTTAAGCCGTTGGTGATGCCTGTGAATCCGAAAGATGGAAATACTTCCATCCGTCATTCTAAATGCTTTCATGCCTTCGAACACAGCCTGGCCATAATGCAGTGAGAGTATAGCGGGAGTCATGGCCATTTCACCATACGGTTTAATAACCGGTGAATGCCAATTCGTATCACGATACTCCGCAACCACCATGTGATCGGAGATGTACTTGCCGAAGTCAAGGTTCTTAAAATCAATTTCGCTGATGCGCGATCTGGCAATCCGCTCAACGGGTATGCTTTCAGCAATAGTCATAGCTGGAATTATTTCTTCAAGGTATAAATTATTTAGCTGATCTTCACCAAATGACGATCGGCTGGTTCAATTTCGAAGTAAAACCCAATTTGTGAATTACCGGCCTTTTCTTTTCTCCTTTCAGGAGTGCTGAAGGGTAAATTATCCGTAACTATAGTTTAACGTAAAAACTGAGCCTTCCAAAAATTGCGCAACTGGTAGCCACGGTTTACGATGTAAATGCCGGCAATGGTTATCAGAATGGCCAGCCCGATTTTGACGTTGAGCTTTTCATCAAGCACAACCCAACCCAGCACCACAGCGACCAAAGGATTTACATAGGCATACAGCGAAACGATCGTCATGGGTAACTTGCGCAAAGCATACAGATAACTTGCGTAGGCCACAATGGAGCCAAATACAATCAGGTAGAGCAAAGAGTACACCGCTTCAGGTGTCCACACAACCGCGGATAGATCGTCAAAAAGCAGGCTTAATGGGAGACAAAACACTCCTCCGAAAAACATCTGCAGGCCGGCATTGACAAACGGATTGCTTTGGGAGTTGTGCTTTTTAATCCAAATGCTTCCGAATGCCCAACTGATAACCGCGCCCAACGTGAGCCCAATTCCCAACAGGTATTCGCTTTTTGAAAAGTCTGCTACATACTCACCAAACATCAGGACAATACCGCTGAGCCCCAGCATCGTGCCTAAAATTATCGCCACAGTGGGCCTTTCTTCTTTATTGATGGAAAGATTAATCAGAATAACCACAACGGGCATAAGGGAACAAATAATGGCGGCCACTCCGCTCGGAATGTGTACTTCGGCCCACGCCACCAACCCGTTGCCCAGGGTAATCAGAAACAAGCCGGCTATCGCCTGCCGTATCAAATGTTCTCCCGAAGGCCACTTTGTCTTTACAAAAACCAGCATAAAACCAAAAAGAAGGATGCCCGCTACCGTTTGCCGGATGGCCGTAAACAGAAACGGTGGAAACTCCATAACGCCAATGCGAAGTACAAGGTAGGTTGTGCCCCAGATGAGGCACACTGCACCCAACGCGACATAAGGCAGGTAACTTGATCGGGCACTCATGAAAAGGTCAATATCTGCTACAATTTTTCTCTATTTACGGATAAAAACCGTTTCGGTTCTGTAGAAGTACTTTAAAAAAGATGCCTTGCTGTTGCTCAGCATGACAAAGAGTAAAAGATGCTTCGCTACCACTTGACTTGACATAACACACAAAAGATGCCTCACTGCGTTCGGCATGACATGCAAGCTGGGCGAAGAGAAGGACCTCCTCATTGTCGTCCTGAGCGAAGAGAAGGACCTTTTGTTAGAACAACCAGTAATTTAAAAAAGATGCCACGCTGCCGCTCTTGCCTTGCCAAAAAACCGGTTACACTTTTTCCTTATCCCTGGTAAAAATCTCTTCGCGCATGAATTCTTCTGCCCGCTTGTTCACCATGGGCACTTTCTCCATGGATTTAACTTCAACCATGCACACGTCAAAATCCTCCACCACCACCCCCTTAATCAGGTAGAAGCCCCTTCCCCGAAACGGAAATTTCCTGGCTACGTCAGGAAAGTGAACAGTATCAAACACCTCTCCCTGCTTGTCGTAAAACGTACCGAAATACATAGGGTGGCCCTTCAGGGTGCTGGTGTATTTGATGGTTACCATGTAGCCGAGTAGGCACACCGCCCTGCCCACAGCGGCCAACTGCCCGGCTGCCACGTGCGGTGCCTCTGCCGGAGTAACCAGCTTAAACGGATCGCACAGCGGAAAGCCCAGCAATTCAATTTCATCAAAGGCATCTTCCAGTTCACCCCGCTGCAACAGGGGCAATGGATAATCCACCGGCTCGGTATCAAACAATTCGGCCGCAGGCACTTTTGTCCGTGTCTGGCTGTAATACAGCATCGCTTCCCACAACAACCGTTGTTTTGATTTGCCGGTGAAGCGAAATGCCCCGATCCGAATCAATATTCTGGCCTGCTCCAGCCCAAGGTTAACCCGGCACAAAAATTCATGAAGGCTTTTATACGGGCCGTTGCGTTGCCGCTCCGGGTAAATCTGCTGCGCCACCTTTAATTCGAGGCTCTTCAGGTGGATGAATCCTAAATAAATACTGTTCTGATGAATGGTAGTGAGGTATTCGCTTTTGTTCACACAGGGCGCTTCAATGGTTGCCCCGTTCATCCGGGCCTCGTGTACATAAAATTCAGTCTTATAAAATCCACCAAAGTTATTGATCACGCCCACCATGAATTCCAACGGGTAATGCGCCTTCAGGTACAAACTCTGGTAACTCTCAACGGCATAGCTGGCCGAGTGCCCTTTGGCAAACGAATATCCCGCAAAACTTTCAATTTCATACCACACCCGTTCAATAACGTGCTGCGGGTATTGATGCTGGCGGCAGTTTTCAAAAAACTTGTCCTTCACCTGTTGAAACTCTTCGCGCGACCGGTATTTGCCCGACATGCCCCTGCGCAGCACATCCGCTTCGGTGAGGGTGAGCCCGGCAAAGTAATGGGCAGCTTTAATCACATCTTCCTGGTACACCATTACCCCGTAAGTTTCCTTCATCAGTTCATCCATTTTCGGATGAACGGATTCATAGGTTTCGCCTCTGCGCACGGCATGAAACCGCTCGATGTACGTGCGCATCATTCCTGAACGCGCCACGCCCGGCCGGATGATGGAGCTTGCCGCCACCAGCGTTAAATAATCTTCACACCGCAGCTTGCCCAGCAACATCCGCATGGCGGGCGACTCCACATAAAAACACCCCATGGTTCTTCCGGTGCGGAGTAACGCCCTGATCTTTTCGTCTTTCTTAAATTCGCCAAACCGATACACGTCCACATCCTCATTCCTGTTTCGCTTTACCTGCTTTACCGTATCCTTGATGTGGCCCAACCCCCGCTGGCTGAGGATATCAAACTTGTAAATGCCAAAATCTTCGGCACTGTGCATTTCAAAATGCGATACCGGCAAGCCCTTTGGCGGAAATTCGGTGGCGGTGTAGGCATAGATGGGCTTTTCGGTGATAAGTACACCGCCCGCATGGATGGAGATGTTGGCGGGCAGGTCTTTTATCCGTTCAGCATAGTTAACAATCAACTCCGTGATGTGGTCGCGATGCCTGTTCTGTTCGGGGTATTCTACCAGGGCATCAATCTCTGACTTCGGTAAACCGAAAACTTTTCCCAACTCGCGCAGTACTGAACGTTTTTGGTACGTGACGTGTGTACCCAGCAGGCACACATGCTCCTTGCCATACCGGTTAAAGAGGTATTCGTACACGGCATCGCGGTTATCCCATGAAAAATCAATATCGAAATCGGGCGGGGAGGTACGTTCAGTATTCAGAAAGCGCTCGAAGTACAGATCCAGTTCAATCGGATCCACGTTTGTAATGCCCAGGCAATAAGCCACCATGCTATTGGCACCGCTGCCCCTGCCAACAAAGTCATACTGGCTGGCCCGTGCGAAGCAAACCAGGTCGTAAGCGATAAGGTAGTAGGCACAAAACCGTTTCTGCCGGATGATGCTGAGTTCGCGCTGAAAGCGCTCGCGCAACCCGGGGTTGGCCGTGTCGTACCGTTTCTGAAACCCCTCCCAGGCGTGCGTAACCAGAAAATCCCAATCGGCTTCTTCACTGTCAGTAACAAATCGTTTATTCTTGTCTTCTCCCAGTGCAAAATCAACCGAGCACCCATCCAGCAACCGATTGGTATTTGCTGCCAGTTCCGGAAAACTTGCCAAACGCTCCCTGAGTTCACCCAGCGACATCATCAGTTCATCGGCACGGGCCTGTTGATGGGGTTGTAACTTGCTCAGCAGCGTGTTGTAGTGTATGGCACGCAACAGGCGATGAACATTAAAATCTTGTTTTGATGAAAACGTTACCGGATGGAGGAGAACAAATTTATCAAAGAACTCTTTCCGGACGGCCGATCGGGCATAGAAATTGAGTTGATGCAAACCCACGCCTATGTACTCGTGCTGCCGAAGTAACTCCGGTTCATGCCGGCCGAAGGGGTAAATTGCAACGGTGTCGTCCAACCCGGGAGCGCGATGCGGAAACGATTTTCCGGTTTCATTATGATACGATAAAAACCGGTTTATCTTTTCAAATCCAGTGTTGTTGCGCGCCAGCAGGATATATAGCGGTTCGTGGTCATTCTCTCTGTTTCTGAATTCAACTCCGAGGGCTACATCAATATCTCCCCTGATTCGTAACATTTCGATGTAGGAAGTCACGTTGTTGATCTCGGTTAAGGCCAGCTTTTTAACCCCACATTTACGTGCCTCATCAAGTAATTGACGCACCGTAAGGGTGCCGTATTTAAAACTGAAGGCGGTATGGCAATTCAGATACATGCCCTAAATGTAGGCGGTTGATGGTGCCGTTGTTGCAGGGCAGCACCACACGCGTCAGCAGTTGTCAGCACCTTATTACAGATAAATAACCTTTGTGTAATCCGTTCATATTGGTCTAATCACTAATTTTCCGATATGCCCCGCATCTCCGAAACCGATCTGATACTGAATAAAGACGGAAGCGTTTACCACTTAAACCTGCTTCCCCGCCACATTGCCGATACCGTTATTCTGGTGGGTGATCCGGGACGTGTATACCGGGTAAGCCAGTTTTTTGATGAAATCGAATTTGAAATGAACAAGCGCGAATTCATCACGCATGTGGGGCACTTTAACGGTAAACGAATTACGGTGCTCAGCACCGGCATCGGCACCGACAATGTTGAAATAGCTTTGACCGAGCTGGATGCTCTCATTAACGTTGACCTGAAAACACGGGAGCCGAAATCCAGAAAAAAGAAATTAAAAATCATCCGCATAGGAACCTCCGGGGCGCTGCAAGAAGACATTCCTGTAGGTTCGCACCTTATTTCAGAATACGGGATCGGGCTGGATAACCTGATGAATTTTTACAACCTGCCCTTGACCACGTTTGAAAAACGAATAGGCAAGGACATTAAGCGGCAGACAGGATTATCGTTTATTCCCTATGTGGTTCGCGGGTCGGAGCTGCTGCTCAACCGGATCGGGCATGACATGATTACTGGCAACACCATTACTTCTCCCGGGTTTTACGCACCGCAAGGAAGGAAGCTGAGAGTTGCCATACGTTACCCAAAATTACTGGATGAATTCACGTTCTACCACAACAAAGCAAGCAACTTCTGGCTTACCAACTTTGAAATGGAAACGGCTGCCTATTATGCCCTCGGCCGGTTACTGGATCATGAAATAGTTAGTGTAAATGCCATTATTGCCAACCGGATCAAAAAGAAATTCATGAAAGATCACGACAACGTAATTGATTCCCTGATTCAAAAAGTGCTTGAGCGGGTATAAGTGCTACACACCCAGATCCGCACCATCGGCAATCAGCAACAGCAACTCTTTAACTTCCTCGGCCTTTCCGTGTTCGCCCATCTTATCAAACGACATAATGAGGTTTCGAAAAACCCTGCGCACAATTTCAAGGCTTGAGCATGGTTCGAAAAATGACGACTGAGGCGTTAGGTGCAACTCATGAATATAATTTTCAATATCCTGCCGCGAAAAGATCAAGCCTTTGTTAAAGGCATTTATGTAAAATTGAGTTTTGTCGTCCTTGTAGGTAAGAATAAATAAGTTAGGCAGGTTTACTCCAAAAATCGGGAGTTTCAATTTTTGCGCAACTAACATATAAATAACACATAGGGAAATCGGGTTTCCCTTACGCGTTTCAAGCACCACATTGATCATGGAATTTCCGGGTGAATGGAAATTCTTGGTGTTCGCTCCAAATTTCAGCTTATTGAAAAGCACACCATTAAGCACTTTAACCTGATCGAACGTGTACAAATCAGGTTTAAACTCAAGCCATGCCTCGTAATAAATCTGCTCGAGGTCCTGCTTTAATTTTTCAAGTTCAAGGTCAGGATACTGATAGGTGGCAATTAACCACAACCCGGTAAGTAAATCCTGATCCTTGCTTTCATACCATTCCGTTATCCGCTGCTTTAGCAATTCGTATTGCAAATCATGAATCAGGTTTTCAATTTTACGTTGTACCAGCGGATTGAAATTATTCTCCCACTCCTGTTCAAGGTAAGGGATAACTTCTTTACCGAGCGACCGGATCCTGTCGGTCACTTCAGAGACCACCTGATTGTCATTGTCATCAAGCAGCGAAACAAGTGCCTTTAGTTCCTTGTCTGTCATCAGGTTTGAATTACCCCAACATTAAACCGTTCGGTCGGTGAGTGGTTAGCTGCTTCAATTCCCATCGAGATGGCTTGCCGGGTTTCAGCCGGATCAATAATACCATCAACCCATAATCTTGCTGCGGCATAAAACGGACTTAATTGTTCGTTATACCGGTCGGTAATCTCCTTTAACAGGTTGGTTTCTTCCTCTTTTGTGATCTCCTTTCCCTGGGCTTTTAGGGTGGCCACCCGTATCTGCAACAGCGTTTTGGCTGCGGAGGCACCGCTCATCACCGCAATCTGGGCCGATGGCCAGGCAAAAATCAGCCGCGGATCGTACGCCTTACCGCACATGGCGTAGTTACCCGCCCCGTAGGAGTTCCCCATGATGATGGTAAACTTTGGTACGGTTGAATTGGCCATGGCGTTTACCATTTTAGCTCCGTCTTTAATTATTCCACCGTGCTCGGCTTTGCTTCCCACCATAAATCCGCTCACGTCCTGAAGAAATACCAGAGGAATTTTCCGTTGATTGCAGTTCATAATGAAACGGGCTGCTTTGTCGGCCGAATCAGAATAAATAACGCCTCCCATCTGCATTTCCCCCTTCTTTGATTTTACCACCTTTCGCTGGTTGGCAACAATTCCTACGGCCCAGCCGTCAATCCGGGCGGTTCCGCAGATCAGGGTTTTGCCGTACAATTCTTTGTATTCATCAAACACTGAATCATCGACAAGCCGCTTGATCACGTCCAGGGTATCATACGGTTTTACACGATCGCTGGGAAAAAGGCCGTAAATTTCATTCAGGTCTTCCTTCGGTTCTACAGGGTTAACCCTGTCAAATCCCGCCTTCTCATGGTGACCCATTTTATCGAACAACGAGCGGATATAATCCAGGCAGGCTTCATCCGTTGAAAATTTATTGTCGGTAACGCCCGAAATCTCACAATGGGTTGTTGCGCCACCCAATGTTTCATTATCAATGTCTTCTCCGATGGCCGCCTTTACCAGGTAGGAGCCGGCCAGAAAAATGGAGCCGGTCTTGTCCACGATCATTGCTTCGTCTGACATAATGGGCAGGTATGCCCCACCGGCAACACAACTCCCCATGATGGCTGCTATCTGCACAATGCCCATGGACGACATCTTTGCGTTATTTCTGAACTGCCTTCCGAAATGTTCCTTATCAGGAAAAATTTCATCCTGCATGGGCAAAAAAACACCGGCACTGTCCACCAGGTATACAATCGGCAGGCGGTTCTCCATAGCAATTTCCTGAGCGCGAAGGTTTTTCTTGGCTGTTATCGGAAACCAGGCCCCCGCCTTAACGGTGGCATCGTTAGCAACGATGACACATTGGCGTCCTTTGATATAACCAATGCCCGTAATTACGCCACCGGATGGACAACCGCCCTGTTCCTTGTACATTCCATCTCCAACAAATAACCCGATTTCAAGAAACCTTGACTCTTTATCGAGAAGGTAGGTGATTCGCTCTCTTGCAGTGAGTTTGCCTTTCTGGTGCTGCTCTTTAACTTTTTTTTCGCCACCACCAAGTTTGGTAGCCACAGCCTTTACGTGCAGGCGATGAATCATCTGCTTGTAGTGATCCTCGTTCTTATTAAACGCCAGGTCCTTTTCGATCATCGAACTACTTTTCAGATTCTTCTTTTCTCCGCTGTTTCTCCAAATCCCGTTGGATTTTCTTTTGACTCTTGCCTAGCGGGGCAAGAAAATGTTTTGGATTCTGGTTAAGGTGTGTGGCCAACGAATCGAGGGAAAGTAACAACGTATTAAGATTGACATACAGGGTGTCTTCCGTCATCAGTTTGCTCATGGTGTTATCTCCCTTGCTGAGACGTGCCAGCGATTCATTCAGCTTGGCTAATGTGCCCTCAACGTTCTTCAGTGTTTTGGTCATTTCAACGGATTTCAGCGAATCCGAGAATACTTTAAGGTTGTTGATGGTTGGCCTCAACTCAAGCAAGGTGGTTTGAATACTTCTTGATAATGAACCGATGCTGGATGAAACACTGTCAAGTTTATTGTTGGCATTGCTAATGGTTTTGTTGAGCAGCACCGGTGTTTGCTTAAAACCGTCAAATATGGAATCCAGCTTACTGGAATTTCGACCCAGGTTATCCAGGATGGTATTGAGTTTCCTCAAGGTGCTTTGCAGGTTATCAGTAACCGGGGCTGCTGTCTCGGTAAGAAAATCCGTAATGCCTTTGGCAACATCCGACCGAAGTGTGTCTTTGGGCTTGAGTTCGCGGGTGATGCGGCCAACATTAAGTTGGATAAACTTCGTTCCGAGAAAGTCGCCATTTAGAATGGCTATTGTGGAATCGCCAAGCCGCACATACGAATCAATCTCCATCTCAACAATAACACGCCTTTTCCTCTGATCAATTTGTATACGACTAACCCGCCCAACCGAAACACCACTGAGGAAAACCTGATTTGACGGCATTAGCTGGTCAACGTTATCGTACACGGCATAATACCTTTTTCGCGAAGAGAAGAAATCTATTCCTTTCAGATAATTGAAACCCAGGTACAGCAAAACCAATGACACGACCATGAACAGGCCTACTCGAACTTCTTTGGATATCTTCATGGAGGATAGTTTAACCTGGATTTTTAGATCCTTAATTTAAGGATTCTACTTCACTTTTATACTCGCGAACGGCCCGGTAAATACCGGAGGCAAGTAAGTCCTGCCCTTTTTCGGAAGCTAAATATTGTTCTTCTTTTTCATTGGAAAGAAAGCCTACTTCAACCAGCACACTGGGCATGGCCGTTTTCCACAACACCAAAAAGCCGGCTTGCTTAACACCATGATTCTTTCGGCCAACCCGTTTTTCAAACTGCTCCTGAATTTTCGCAGCCAGCTTCAGGCTGCTTTCCGTATAGGCACTTTGCGTCAATGAAAACAAGATGTATGACTCCGGACTGTTCGGGTCAAATCCCTCCGCTCGTTCCCTGGAGTTCTCGTCAAGCAAAATGACAGAATTTTCGCGCTTGGCAACAGCCAGGTTACTCTCCGATTTATGAAGACCCATTACCCAGGTTTCAGTGCCATACACCTGCGGGCTAGGACTGGCATTTACATGAATGGAGATAAAAAGATCAGCCTTATTTTTATTGGCCAGATTGGCGCGATCATCCCAAATTACATAGCGGTCGTCTTTGCGGGTATACAACACCTTAACCCCCTGAATATTCTTTTGAATGTACTCTCCCAACTTCAGCGATATACTTAGTGCAATATCCTTCTCCTTGTTATTGGCTTTACCGATTGTGCCTGGATCCTTACCGCCATGGCCTGCATCAATTACAATGGTGCTTACTTTATACTCCCGTACCGGCAAGGTGTTTGAGGAGTTTAGCAAGGTTATTGCTACCAAGAGCGCTGATATTCCTATATTCCTCACGGGCCTTACAATGTTCAACCGATTTGCAATACCTTTACGCAAAGTTGTGAATTTATACCGGATTTTCAACGTTTCGAACGTGCCCCCAGCCTGTTTCCGCCTACTTCTTTTTTGTTTTCTGATCATTTACTTACCCGCAATCAGCCAGGTGCAGCCTGATAGTTTACGAAACACCATACCCGGTGATACCACCAAAAACCCTGCCGATACAATTCCTGAAAAAGGCGACATTGAAACTACCATTATATACAGTGCCCGCGATTCCATCCATACCAGTATTGATGGCAAAATCATCTGGCTCTACGGAAATGCCAGAATTGTATATGGGCCCATTGAACTGGAGGCCGAAGAAATTGTTATCGATTACGCCAACAGCACCCTGACTGCATCCGGTAAACGCGATTCCCTCGGCCGCAGGGTCGGCTTTCCGATTTTCAAAAACGGGCCGGAAGTGTATGAAACCAAAGACATCACCTATAATTTCAAAACGGGGAGGGCGCGCATCTCCGAAGTGGTTACCCAACAGGGTGAAGGATACCTTCATGGCAATGTGGTGTACAAGAATGAACGTAATGAGCTGCTAAGCTTGCATAACACCTACACCACCTGTAACCTCGAACATCCGCACTTCCGTATCCATTCCACCCGGACAAAGGCCATTCCGGAGGACAAAATCGTTTCCGGACCGTTTTATAGCGAATTCAACGATGTGCCCCTTTACCCGATTGGTTTTCTCTTCGGCATGTTTCCGGCACAACAGAAAAGCAAATCCGGTATCATCTTTCCATCATTTGGTGAAGACCGGATGCTTGGTTTTAACCTTCGCGATATGGGTTATTTTTTTGATGTGAGTGAGTATATGAAACTATCCCTGCTGTTCGACTTGTATTCAAAGGGGGGCTTTGCCGGAAAAGTTATCCTTCCTTACACTAAACGATACCGGTACTCCGGCAATTTGAACTTCAGTTATTCCAAATATCCATTTGATGAAAATATTGGAAGCAATACTGAACGCAAAGATTTTCAGATTGCCTGGAGCCATGCACCGCAAAGCAAAGGCACCGGTCGTTTTTCAGCTTCCGTGTCGGCTGCTACCAATACCTACAACCAGATTAACAACCTTAACCAGGGAGTACCCGGAAGTATTTACTCCCAGGGGCTGAACAACACAACCCGTAAAATGAATTCAAACATTTCGTACAACAAGCAGTTTACCGGTACTCCGTTTACGATGGGTTTAAATGTTAGTCACAACCAGGACTTACAAACCAAACAGGTTGATCTAACCCTGCCAACGCTTACCGTAAACATGCAGAACCTGTATCCATTCCAACGCAAAGACGGTAAGCCTACGGTGCTCGATAATTTTTCGATAGGCTACGGCATGACAGCCTCAAACCGGATTACCAATAACCTGGGGCGTATTGGTAATGCCACCCAGGACAGCATTGCCCCGTTTACTCCCGAAAATTTTTCGAAGTTTATAGAAAATGGCCGGAACGGAATCCGCCATGCAATGCCCATCGGGTATTCCTTTAAAGCCCTGCGCTATTTTACCATTACACCACAGTTTTCATACGAGGAGAAATGGTACTTTGAAAAACTGGGCTGGACGTATGACATCAGGAACAATCAACCTGTATTGGATGCTTCCGATACGATCAAGGGATTTAACCGGATTGCCAACTACACCCTGTCAGCCGGGCTGAACACCCGCATTTATGGCACTTACTTTTTCAAACGCGGAAATGTTAAGGCGATCCGCCATGTAATGAACCCCTCCATTTCGTTCAGCTATGTTCCCGACTACACCAAAAACAATAACTACTTTCAGGCCATTAATGAAAATGGCAAAATCAGGTACCAGTCACGGCACCAGGGCTTTTTATACGGAGGCTCAACCCTTGGAAACAGCGGCTCCATCGGGTTTAGCCTGGGCAACACAGTTGAAATGAAAGTAAAATCGGCTGCGGACACTGTTGCCCGTAAGGTGAACCTGCTCAATAACCTTTCTCTTAGTACAGCGTACAACCTTGTTGCCGACTCGTTCAAGCTTGCTCCCATCAGCCTGGCGGCCAACACCAATATTCTGGATGACCTGATTAACCTGAATATGAATGCTACGCTCGATCCATACACCATCCTTACCGTTGTGGATGAGACCGGAAAGAAAACCGAACGAAGAATAGATGAATATGCCTTGAAAGGCGGTGGTTTCGGGCGCATCACCTCAGGCACCATTGCACTGAGTACAAACCTTAACCCGAAGGGGCGTGAGCAAGATCAAAAGAGCCGGGAGAAAATTGCCAAATCGGCCCTTCCTGAACAGGAGAAACAATATTACCTGAACAACCCCGATACGTACATTGACTTTGAAATTCCCTGGAGCGTGCGCCTGAACTACAGCCTGCAGTACGCTCATCCGCTTAACAGCGACATCAAAATAACGCAGGCCCTCCAGTTTTCAGGCGACCTGGCACTTTCTGAAAAGTGGAAAGCAACATTTAACTCCGGCTACGATTTCCAAACCAAACAGCTAACCCAAACCAATATTGGCATTACCCGCGACCTCCACTGCTGGACATTACTTTTCAATTGGGTTCCTTTCGGACCCTATACTTCTTACAATTTCCGGATTAATATCAAGGCCTCTATCCTTTCGGACTTAAAACTGGAGCGAAGGAAACCCTTCTACGATAACCGGTAGATGGCGCACTACTTCAACCACAACTCCACTTCTTCCAGGGTGGGATTCACAACATCCTCCAGTTTCATTTTTTTGCGCATGCCGCATACATCGTTAAACAACTTTGAGGCCTTCATGGACTTGAGTTGTGCTGTCGATTGGATACCCAGTTTCTGAATTATCGGAAAAAGCTCAGCGCGGATACCGAGCTGCTCCGCTTCCTTTACATCAAATAGAGGTACAGGCTTTTCGGGCTTCATTTGCGGAAAGAACAACACATCCTGTATTGAGGGTTGATTGGTCATGATCATACAAAGCCTGTCGATGCCAACACCCAGGCCGGCCGTTGGTGGCATACCGAACTCCAGGGAACGCAAAAAGTCTTCATCCAGCGTCATAGCCTCTTCATCGCCCCGCTTGCCCAACTCCAACTGTTCTTCAAATCGCTTACGCTGGTCAATCGGGTCGTTTAATTCCGAGAAAGCGTTACATATTTCTTTTCCGTTGCAAATGGCTTCGAAGCGCTCAACCAGTCCGGGCCTGCTGCGGTGCTTTTTTGCAAGAGGCGACATCTCAACCGGATAATCCATTATGAATGTAGGTTGGATGAGGTGAGGTTCACATTGCTCGCCAAAAATGGCATCAATCAGTTTGCCTTTGCCCATTGTGTCATCGATGGGCACGTGCAGTTTCCGGCACGTTTCGCGGAGAGCAGGTTCATCCATCTCCGAAATATCAATTCCGGTATAATGTTCAATGGCTTCAAACATCGTGAAGCGCTTCCAAGGCCTTCGGAAATCAATCCGATGCTCCCCTACGGTTACTTCGGTTGTACCGTGCAGGTCAAGCGCAACCTTCTCAATCATTTCTTCAACCAGGTCCATCATCCAATTGTAGTCTTTGTAAGCTACATACAGTTCCACCTGCGTGAATTCAGGGTTATGAAACCTCGACATGCCCTCGTTACGGAAATCTTTTGAAAACTCGTACACCCCGTTGTACCCGCCAACAATCAATCGCTTCAGATAAAGCTCGTTGGCAATACGCAGGTAGAGCGTCATATCCAGTGTATTATGGTGTGTTTTAAACGGCCGGGCGGCCGCCCCACCATACAGGGGTTGCAATACGGGTGTTTCAACCTCGAGGTAGGCCTTTCCGTTCAGGAATTCCCTCATGGAGTTAATCAACTGCGTTCGTTTAATGAATACATCGCGAACTTCCGGATTCACAATCAGGTCAACATACCGCATGCGGTACCGTTGCTCGGGGTCGCTGAAGGCATCGTGCTTATGTACCTGGCCTTGCTCATCAACGGTTTCTTTAACAATGGGCAATGGACGTAATGATTTGGAGAGGATTTTGAATCCGGTGACGTGAATGGATATCTCCCCGGTTTGAGTGGTAAAGCCGTATCCATTTACACCAATGATATCGCCAATGTCGAGCAGCTTTTTGAACACAACATTATACAGGGTCTTGTCATCGCCAGGGCAAATATCATCCCTGCGGAAGTAGAGCTGAATGCGTCCGGTTTCGTCCTGCAATTCGGCAAACGAGGCGGAGCCCATAATCCTGCGGCTCATGATGCGCCCGGCTATGGAGATGCTGCGGTAATCGCTTTTGTGCCGGGGATAATTTTCAAGAATTTCCTTTGCCGAAACGTTTACCTCAAACAATTCGGCCGGGTAAGGGTTTATGCCCAGTTTTTCAAGTTCTTCCTTTGCTTGCCTGCGGATGATTTCCTGCTCACTTAATGACATGGTCTCTGCGCTTTCGGGCAAAAATAAGGTAATAATGCCGAGCTAAAAACTGCTAATCAGGGCAGGAAGCTATGCCGGGTTTTTCCTTCGCTTCAACTCCTTTTTAATCAGGGTCAACTCCCGGCTGCTTTGTCCGGCAACGGATGTGTTTTCCTCTGCCCTGCGAAACAGGTAAGGCATAACGGCCTGTACAGGTCCGTAGGGCAGGTACTTGGCTACATTATAACCGGCCTTCGACAGGTTGAACGAAATATTGTCACTCATGCCATACAGCTGGGCAAACCAAACGCGCTCATCATTATTCACCATGCCGTGTTTTTCCATGAGAATGGTCAGGTAATAATTGCTGTAGTCATTGTGGGAGCCGCACATGACCGAAATGCGTTGCTTATTATCAATGCAAAAGGCAAGAGCCTGATTAAAGGCGTCATCGGTTGCCTGCTTGTTGGGGTGAATCGGATCGGCATACCCCAATTTCTTGGCACGGTCGCGTTCCTTCTCCATATAAGCTCCCCGCACCAGCTTTGCACCAAAATAAAAATTGTGCATCACGGCTTCATGGAAGTGGTCTCGCAGGTTAGGAAGACCGGCAGTACGATACAGCTGATACGTATTAAAAACAATTGCCTTCTGGGTGTTGTATTTTTTCATCAGATCCAATACCATGCGATCGATGGTATCCTGGTACCAGGAATCCTCCGCATCGATCAGGATAGGAATGCTGTAATCAAAGCCTTTGGCGCAAATCCGGTCCATCCGGTCTTTCACCCGGGTGAAGGCAGCCTGTTCTTCATTGGAAAGTTGCGATCCAAGTTGCACCCGTTCCAGCAGGGTAGCCGAAGCCAGCCCGGTAACTTTAAATACACAAAATGGAATGGTGCCTGTCGCCTTTGCTTTTTCAATGGTGCGAAGTGTTTCCTGAGTAGTCAGTTCAAAACCTGCTTCGGTGTGCTCACCTTCCACTGAATAATCCAGAATAGGCTTAACATTAAACCGGGCCAGCACCTGCATGACCTCATCGGCCTGATCTATGCTTTCCCCACCGCAAAAATGATTGAACACCGTTTTCCGGATAAGGCCGTTTATGGGCAGGCGCAGAAATAACCCAGCTTTTACCAATGCAATGGCCACAGCCGAAATCCATGGGTGATTAACCAGTGAAAAAATAAAATGAGCTCTTTTCAGTTCAGCGTCCGTCTTGTAGGCAAAGGCGGCTTGCGTGTCTTCAAATGAAATTTTCGGGATCGATTCCATACGAAAAAGGTGGCGCTAATATAGGCTGTGCCGGTTAGGTTGCAAGCCGGTATATCTGCAATGGTAGAAACAATTTGATAGCGGTGGTCATTATCTATTATGATCTGTTGATTTTCTTAACTTTCAACCCCGATGGAGGTCTCTAACTGGATTTCAGCTTTTACAACCCCTGATAAACCCCTTGTCATTGCAGGCCCTTGCAGTGCTGAGAGTGCCGTACAATTGCTCACGGTTGCGGATGCCATCAAACAGCAGGGCATCCGGCTGATGCGCGCAGGTGTTTGGAAGCCGCGAACCCGGCCCAACACCTTTGAAGGAAGGGGCGTGGAGGCGTTGTCGTGGATAAAGGACGTGAAAGATCAAACCGGTCTGGCTGTTGCCACTGAAGTTGCTTCCCCTGAGCACATTCACCTTGCCCTGAAGGCCGGCATTGATGTGCTGTGGCTTGGGGCGCGAACAACCGTAAACCCTTTTTTGGTCCAGGAACTTTCCGATGCCTTGCAGGGAGTCGATACCATCGTATTGGTTAAAAACCCCATCAACCCCGATCTTGGACTATGGCTCGGTGCGCTGGAGCGACTTCACCGGGCGGGCATCAAAAAGCTCGGTACCATCCACCGGGGCTTCTCCTCCATTCAAAACTCACGGTTTCGGAATCAGCCCTTGTGGCAGCTGCCCCTTGAACTTAAAATCCGAAACCCCGAACTTCCGTTGATTGCCGATCCAAGTCATATTGCCGGCAACCGGGAACTGATTTTTGAGGTATCACAAAAGGCACTGGATCTGGGGTATAACGGACTGATGATAGAAACTCACCCATACCCCGATAGGGCCCTTAGCGATGCGCAACAACAAATCACACCAACAGCATTGAAGGAAGGGCTTGCCGGCCTGCGTGTAGCCGGGCACTCATCCGACAATGCCATTTTTCTGAATCAATTAGAAAACCTACGCGAACGGATTGACCAAATGGACCAGGAGTTAATCAACACCCTGGCTGCCCGCATGAAGCTGGTTGAAAAAATCGGGGACTATAAGAAAGAAAATAATGTAACTGTATTCCAGCTTGAGCGGTGGAATGAGATCATGAAAACCCGGCCCGAGTGGGGGCAACATGCCAGCCTTGCGGCCGATTTCATCCGGGAACTTTACCGGGTTATTCACGATGAATCCATCCGCATCCAAACCGAAATCCTGAACCAATCAGAAAGCCGGCATGATGCTCCCTGATCATATCCGGATTTCAACCCGGCCCGAAGCCGATCTGGCCGACTTCCTCGCCAGAAAAAAGTATTCCCGCATCTCCGTGCTTGTCGATCAAAACACAGCAGCCCTTTGTTATCCGGGCCTTAAAAGCCACCTGCCCCCCCACTCGGTGATACAAATACCGGCAGGAGAATCGGCTAAAACCATAGAAACCTGTATGGAGGTGTGGAAGGCCATGACCAACCAGCAACTCGACAGGCATGCGGTGCTGATCATATTGGGCGGAGGTGTGATTGGCGACCTGGGCGGTTTCTGCGCTTCCACTTTCAAACGGGGTATTGATTTTGTGCTGATACCAACAACCTTGCTGGCCATGACTGATGCCAGTATTGGCGGTAAGGTGGGTGTTGATTTCGGATATTATAAAAATCAGGTCGGGCTTGTTCGTGAGCCGGCACTAAACCTTATTTCTTCGTCCTTTCTGCTCACACTTCCTGAACAAGAGCTACGGTCGGGATTTGCTGAAATCATTAAGCATGCCCTGGTTGCGGATTCGACCCTGTGGGATTTAATCCGGAATAAGCCCTGGAAAAACAACGACTGGAACAGCCTGATCGGCCAGTCTGCCGTTTTGAAGTGGCGTGTTGTCCAACACGATCCACAGGAACACGGAATGCGTAAAATTCTGAATGCCGGCCATACCATAGGTCATGCCATTGAATCCTGGTTTTTGGCTAATCATAATCCGGTGCTGCATGGTGAAGCCGTGGCAGCCGGTTTGATCTGTGAATCGTTTATAGCCTGGAAAAAGAGGATGCTCTCCCAACACGAATTGCAGGACGTATCAGGCTACCTGTTAGCAGTTTTTGGAAAACTGAACCTGCCGGAGCAACCCAGAGAAATAGCGAACCTGTGCTATCAGGATAAAAAGAACAAAGACAATAAGGTTTTAATGGCCCTGCTGAATGGCATCGGAAGGGCCCGGTGGGATGATGAGGTGTCTATGGACGAGATCGTTGACTCACTGACATATTATGGTTCGCTTCACACGTAGTGGGCATCCGAGTCGTTGAACGACTCCTTGCTTTTACGAATGGCACGTTTAACATCATCGGCTTTTTTGGCAATGAAATCCACGGTTTTCTTCTTCCGGTCACCCGTTAGTAACCATGCCGCCAGCAAAGCCCCTGAGGCAATTCCCAATCCAATCGCTAATTTTCTGGTTGTACTCATAAATTGTATAACAAAGTTAACTCGTAAATACAGGTAAATGTTTCACCACAAGAAAAAAATCTTTTACAAAACGTAATTTGTGCTAACGACTGTTCAGTGAACCGTATCACGCTTCAACATCAACCCAATGTGTCGGGACTCATCAAGCATTTGCCTGCTTCAAAAAGCATCAGCAACCGTGTGCTGATTATACAGGCATTAAGCACAGGTAACGCTCCCATCACGAGGCTTTCAGAAGCAAACGACACGCGCCTGATGGAACGTTTAATTGCCAGTGCTGATGAGGTGGCGGATACCGAGGACGCTGGCACAACCATGCGCTTCCTTACCGCCTATTTTGCTGTTTCGGGTTCGCCCAAACGGCTTACAGGCACCGAGCGGATGAAACAACGACCTATTCACGTGCTGGTTGAGGCCCTCCGTAAGCTTGGAGCCCGGATCAGTTATACCGAAAAAGAAGGTTATCCGCCTGTGAGAATTCAAGGGCCGTTTACCCAAATAACCAACCGCCTGAGCATTCGGGGTGATGTAAGCAGTCAGTTTATTTCGGCACTGCTTCTGGTTGCCCCGGCCCTGCCCATGGGCCTTACCCTCGACCTGCAGGGGAAGGTTAGCAGCCGGCCTTATATTGACATGACGCTTTCGCTGATGCGCACTTTTGGGGTTGATTCCCGTTTCATTGAAAACCGGATTGAAGTTAAAGCTACCAATTACCTGAGTGTTCCCTATACGGTTGAAGCCGACTGGTCAGCGGCCAGCTATTGGTTTGCATTTGCTGCCTTGGCCAAACGGGCCGAACTCAGGCTGCCTCAGGTTACCATGAAGTCGGTTCAGGGCGACCGGGTTATCCTTGACATGATGGAACAACTGGGTGCTAAAGCTGAGCCACGAGGAACCGACCTGCTGATTACCTCCAAAGAACACCTTCCGGATTTCACCTGGGATTTTACAAGCTGTCCTGACCTGGCCCAAACGGTGGCTGTGGTATGCGCTGCCAAAGGCATCCATGCTAGCTTTACGGGGCTGGAGAGCCTCAAACTAAAAGAAACCGACCGGACGAAAGCTCTTCAGGCAGAGTTATCAAAGCTTGGTGCAGAATTTATACCCACAGGCAATGCCTGGCAACTGACTCCGCCAGCAATACTGCCAGATCAAATCGCCCCGATACAAACTTACCTTGATCATCGCATGGCCATGGCCTTTGCCCCCCTGTGCATGCTGCGGCAGATCTGCATCGAAAACCCGGATGTGGTAAAAAAATCGTATCCGGGATTCTGGCGTGATGTACAGTCACTGGGAATCAGGGCAATTGAGGAATGAGCCGATTAACATAATCCGCAAACTGCAGCAGCCGGCTCCCGTACCACGAAAATACCTCTCCATGTACCAACACAACATGGGCGCCCGGCACGATTTCGCTAAGAAGAATTTTATGTTTTTCTTCGAACGGGTATGGCTCGGAAGAAAGAAAGATAACTTCCGGATTTAACTGCCTGATCTCCTCATCAGTTAATTCGGGGTAGCGGGCCGTTCGCACAGCGTTGGTAAAGCCCGCCCGAACCAACATGGAATTGATGAACGTTTCATCACCTGCAGCCATCCATGGATTTCGCCAGATCAGGTAAAGCACCCTTAGCGGTTTTGGCCGAATGAGCAGCGCTAAGGAGTCATCAAGTTGCCGGAGCAGTTCACCGGCCCGGTTTGATGTACCGGTAACAGCCCCGACTTCCCGAATCATATGTAGTGCATCCGTCAACGTTACAACGTCACTCATCCACACCGGGTAGTCGGCTGATAACTCAACTATAGTTTTCTTCCTTATTGCCAATAATCAGGTCTGGTTTAAGTGCCCGAATCCGACCCACATCAAAATTCTTTGTGCCGCCCACAACAGGTTTTGTTTTTCTCCAGCCAGCGGGGTGTACGCAGAATTTAGTGATTCCAACAACCCGGCTCTCAAGACCCAGGTCGGCAAGCAATTCCGTTTGCGAAGGCACCAGGGAAACTATCCGTTGGGGCGGAAAGGAAACAACCACCCGGTTATTCATCTGATCAGTAAACACACGATGACTCATTTGGAAACAAAGATAAAAGGCATCCTCTTCCGAAGATGCCTTTAGTAAAAAAGCGCACAGAGCACACGAAGAAAGACCCTCTCAATAAAAACTCCGTGACCCTGCGCGCATATCGTTAACCGGCAACCCTCATGGCGGTCACCTGATTTGGAATGCTAATTTTAAACCTCGTTCCCTCGCCTACCTCCGATTTCACTTCTATTGTACCGTGTAACCGTTCAACGGTGTCCTTCAGGATAAATAATCCGAGCCCCGTGCCTTGTGATTGCGCAGTAGCCCTGAAGAACAGGTCGAAAATTTTATCCTGGTACTTTTCTTCAATCCCTATCCCGTTATCTTCCACAATCAACTCACACTGCCTGTCATCCGTTGTAGCACTGATGCGGATAACTGATTTTTCTTTTGTCACATCGGCATACTTAATGGAATTTGTAACCAGGTTGGTTAGAATCGTTTTGACCCGGATGCGATCCGAGAAAAAGATTGATTTCTCATCCACATTAGTTTCAATCACTAACCGGTCTGCCTGATAAAGATTTCGCTGATTCTCCAGTTCCTCTTTAATCAATTCCATCAGCTTCACTTCCTCACGTTGTACCTCCATTTTTTCAGCACGGAAGAAATGATTCATCTCCTCAATAAATCCGTTAAGCTTAAACAGGCTTTTACGGATCAGCGCCAGGTACTCATCTTTCTGATCGGCAGGAGCTTTTTCTGCCAGTTCAACCAACCCCATAGCCGAGAGCAGTGGTGCGCGCAGGTCGTGGGTGGTTTTGTAAATAACCTGATCCAGTTGCTTGTTTGAATTGATCAGCTTCTTCTCCCTTACCTTTTTAGGGGTAATGTTGTGTAGCTTCAACACCTGTCCGTGTCCTTCACCGCTCTGGGTGATGGTGAAGATCGTTACATCAAAATAAGTGGTTGTATCCTTCGCTAACCGAAGCCCGATTTCATACAACCGTCTTTCATCAACACCCGCCAGGTGTTGCTTCCAATCGTCTATTTTTTCCGGGCTAACAAAATCAAAGATGCTTTTACCCAGTAAGGAGATGGGCTCAGCCCCAAACTCTCTGACACCCTTAGAAATATAGCGGATCCGGAAATCCTTATCCACCACGGTAAAAATATCACCAGAGTGCTCAACCAACTCCTTAAAAAACCAGCCCATTCCCTCCATCCGTTCCCGTATTTGCTTATGACCAAGATTTTCAGATCAGGATGGACATGCTGCTGAGCTGGCCTGACACTTTCAGGTTTGAACCGGTAAACGTGCCCTGATTCAACTCCCATTTCAATTTGCCGTCAACCACTTTAAAGTTAATACAACTTCCTTTTTGGCCAAGTCCGCTGCCATCGGTTACCGTTAATACCGGTTTCCCCGTAATGTTGTTTTTGATGTTCTCAAATTCCTTACTCTTGGATTTGCCCAAATAAACAACATGACATGAAGCGGCATCTTCGGCAGAAGTGAGTTTTTTCACTACATACTTCTTTGCCCCTTTAGGCTTGCCATCGTACCAGGTTTTGAGCGTATTGAACACATCATCCTCACCCATAACACCCACAACAAACTCGCCACCGCTTCCTTCATCAGGCCATTGCACATACTTTATAAAGTTAAACACCATGGCCGCATGTATTTCATGATTTGGTCTTTCCTGGGCCTGAACAGCGCACATCGCTAACAAGCCGGAAAAAAACAGAACAACTTTTTTCATAATTCGAGAGGTTTTTGTTTACAATGACTTATTTTAAATCAGTATGGCGATCGAGGTAAGCGACCCTGAAACTTTCAGGTTAGAGGCCTCAATTGCCTTTTGGTTCAGCTCAAATTTTAATTTATTATCAACATTCTTAAAATTTATTCCGCTTCCCTTTTCGCCAAGGCCTGCCTTATCCGTAATTACCAGGGTGCCCTGGCCTTTCACTTTTGCGTTTACTGCTTCAAACTCACCGCTTTTCGATTTGTCGATAAACACCACATGGCAACCAGCCACATCGGCAGCTGAGTTGAACTTTTTAATCACATACGTTTTGCTGCCGCGAGGCTTGCCTCCATACCAGGTATTGAGGGTAGCAAACACATCGGCATTACCGATTACGCCAATGACAAACTCGCCACCTTCAGTGTGGTCGGGCCATTGAACATATTTTACAAAGTTGTACACCATCATGGAGTACACCTCGTGCATGGGGCGTTCCTGGGCAAATACAGTACTGCCAGAAACCACCAGCAGGGTAAAGAGGATTTTCTTGATCGTTTTCATAGGAGCAAATCTGTTCTTCTTTTTGATTTTAACGATACAAAAATAGGCCCCTCTTTTTCGATGGAGGGGCCTATCCGCTGGGGATTCTTATGGATGTAAGATTTTCCGTAATTTATTTAATGTATCGGAAATCATGCCCGGGTTTAACCTGCAAAAGAACCTCAAAAATCAGCTTAATTACGCCTTCTACGTCATTTTTGTGGACAGTTTCGACAGTTGTGTGCATGTATTTAAGGGGTAGCGAAATGAGTGCGGAGGCCACGCCTTCAGCCGAATACGCAAAAGAATCCGTGTCGGTGCCGGTTGACCGGCTAACCGCTTGCCGCTGGAACGGGATTTTCCGTTTTTGGGCCACCTGGAGTATCATTTTGAGAACATTATTCTGTACCGCGGGACCATAACACAACACTGGTCCTGAACCGCATTTTATGTATCCTGTGTCCTTCTTGCTGTACATGGGAGAGCAGGTGTCGTGCGTTACATCGGTGCAAATAGCCAGGTCGGGTTTCAATCTGCGCGAAATCATTTCAGCACCCCGCAACCCGATTTCTTCCTGAACAGAATTGACGATATAAAGGCAGTAGGGAAGTTTTTTTCTGCCTTCTTTTAATCGCCTGGCTACCTCAGCAATCATAAAGCCACCCATGCGGTTGTCGAGTGCCCGGCCTACGAGGAAATTTTTATTCATCTCCATCAATTCATCTTCAAAGGTTATTACGCAACCCACGTGAATACCCATTGCCTCAACTTCCTTTTTACTGTCACACCCGACATCAATGAAAATATTCTTAAGGGTTGGTGGTTCTTCTTTTGCCGCATCACGGACGTGAATGGCCGGCCATCCGAAAACTCCTTTTACAATGCCTTTCTCGGTATGAATGTTCACCCGTTTGGAAGGGGCAATCTGGTGATCTGATCCTCCGTTACGTTTTACGTAAATGTATCCGTCATCGGTAATGTAGCCTACAAACCATGAGATTTCATCCGCATGAGCCTCTATAGCGACTTTATACGCTCCCTTTGGATTAATTACACCTACAACCGTCCCGTACACATCAACCACGTAATCATCGATATAGGGTTTAATGTAATTGAGCCATAGTTGCTGGCCCGGGTGCTCAAAACCCGTAGGCGAAGCATTGTTCAGGTAATCGAATAGGAATTTTTTGCTTTTCTTGTCCATATCAAAATTTGAAATTTATTTCATAAGGGGATATTCCCATGTTTTTTCTTCGGTAGTTTATCCACCTTGTTCTCCAGCATTTCAAATGCCCGGATCAGCTTCTCACGCGTTTGATCCGGGTAAATCACTTCATCAATGTATCCACGATGTGCTGCCCTATAAGGGGTAGCAAATTTTCTGGTATATTCTTCTACCTTTTCATTGAGCCTGGCCTGCGGATCGGCCGCCTCTGCAATTTCTTTTTTGAAAATAATTTCAGCAGCACCCTTTGCACCCATAACAGCTATTTCCGCAGTAGGCCATGCATAGTTCAAATCCGCCCCGATATGTTTGGAGTTCATCACATCATAGGCACCACCATACGCCTTACGCGTGATGACCGTTACCCGGGGCACCGTTGCTTCTGAAAAAGCGAATAGCAGTTTGGCTCCGTTGGTAATGATGCCGTTCCATTCCTGATCAGTGCCCGGAAGGAAACCGGGCACATCCTCAAGTACCAATAACGGAATGTTGAAGCAATCGCAGAACCTAACAAAGCGTGCCCCTTTTACACTGGCATCAATATCCAATACCCCGGCAAGGGCTGCCGGTTGATTCCCCACAATGCCGATGCTCCTTCCGGCCAGTCGCGCGAAGCCTACAACAATGTTTTCAGCAAAGTTACGATGCACTTCAAAAAAACTGCCTTCATCCACCGTTCCGATGATCACCTCGCGCATATCGTAGGGTTGATTCGGATTGGATGGAATAATGGTGTTCAATGATTCGCGTTTCTCATTGGCAAGGGTATAGGGAAACCGGGGAGGATCGTCCTCGCAATTCTGGGGAAGGTAACTCAACAACGCCTTAATTTGCCGGATGCATTCCACTTCGTTGGTACAAGCAAAGTGTGTTACGCCACTTTTTGTGCTGTGGGTTTGTGCCCCGCCTAATTCTTCAGAAGTTACATCTTCGTGTGTAACCGTCTTCACCACATTGGGGCCGGTAACAAACATGAAGGAAGTGTTCTCCACCATGAAAATAAAATCGGTAATGGCCGGTGAGTACACTGCGCCACCGGCACAAGGGCCCATGATGGCGGATATCTGCGGGATTACACCCGAAGCCAGTGTGTTGCGGTAAAAGATATCGGCATAGCCTCCCAGCGAAACCACACCCTCTTGTATTCGGGCTCCACCCGAATCGTTGAGACCGATAATGGGCGCGCCATTTTTCATGGCAAGTTCCATGATCTTCACAATCTTTTCGGCATGGGTTTCAGAGAGCGATCCGCCAAACACGGTGAAGTCCTGTGAAAAAACATACACCAGCCTTCCGTTAACTGTTCCATACCCGGTCACCACACCATCACCCAGGTAGTGCTCTTTATCCAGGCCAAAGTCTTTTGCCCGGTGCATTACGAATTTTCCAAGTTCTTCAAACGAGCCTTCATCCATCAATAAGTGGATACGCTCGCGCGCAGTTAACTTGCCCTTGCTGTGTTGCTGTTCAATGCGTTTTTCTCCGCCTCCCAACAGGGCTTCGTTGTTTTTTCTCTCCAGTTCATCAAACTTTTGCTGGAGGATGGTATCCGGTGCTTTGCGTTTGGCCATGATCAACTATCTGTGCGAAATATACTTAAAGAAGGTAGTAAATTAAGCTGTTTTTTGTTGTATGCCGGACCAAATTGCCATTATTGACCTGGGCACAAACACCTTTCATCTGCTCATTGCCGAGAAGCGGAAAGAACACTATGAAATTGTGCATCGCGAAAAACAAGCAGTGAAGATCGGAGAGCGTGGTATCAACCAGGACCTGATTACCGATGAGGGGTTGGCCAGGGCCATTACTGCGCTCACTTATTTCAAACGCCAAATCGAACAGTTTCCGGCCGGCCGCATTTTTGCATTCGGTACCAGTGCCATCCGAAATGCACGAAATCAATCGTATGTGCAAGCCGAAATTAAAGCAAGAACTGGCATCAAGGTGATTGTGCTGACAGGCGATCAGGAAGCTGAGTTCATCTACTATGGAATAAACTACGCGATGAATCTTGGGATTGAAAAGTCACTTATTATGGATATCGGTGGAGGAAGTGTAGAATTCATTATCGGCAACAAAGACAGGATCTTCTGGAAAGAAAGTGTTGAAATTGGCGGGCAACGGCTGCTTGAAGAATTTCATAAACACGATCCGATAACTCCCGATGAAATAGAGGCACTGGACGAATACCTCGCATCAAAATTAAAATCATTATTCACTGCACTGAATCAACACAACCCGATAACGCTGATAGGTGCATCAGGCACATTTGATACTTTAAGCGACATCTACTGTCTTAAAAATGGTATTACAAAAGATGCTTACGCTCCAGAGACTCCTTTGACAATCGACAGCATCTATAAACTTTATCATGAGTTTATTGCTAAAAACCGCGCACAGCGCATGGCTATTCCTGGTATGATTGAAATGCGTGTGGATATGATCGTAGTGGCTTGTTGCCTGATCCGCTACATTTTAGAACGATATACTTTCAGGCGGGTTCGGGTTTCAGGGTACTCACTGAAGGAAGGTGCGTTCAATTACCTTGTCAGGCAGTCCAACGCTCTCAACTGATACCAAGTTTGTGTTGAATCTCTTCCAATGAGACCCCTTTCGTCTCCGGAACTTTGGTTAACACCCAAATGAGTTGCAACGTCATCATACCTGCAAAGAAAGCGAAGATGATCCATGGATCATTGCGAAGAATACCCCGGTTGGCATCCAAAAACACGGGCGTGACCAGTGTAATTACAGCGGCAAAAATCCAGTGTATGCTGGCCCCAAACGACTGGCCCAGTGCACGCACTTTGTTTGGAAAAATTTCTGAAATAAAAACCCATATTACGGTGCCTTGTCCCACGGCATGGGATGCGATGAAGATCAGTAAAAAGGTCATCATCATGCCCGCACCGGCATTGGCAAAAAACGAATAAGAAACCATGGAAAGGCTTACCACGTACCCTATTGAACCGACCAGCAACAGGTTCTTCCGGCCGGTACGATCGACAAAATACAAACCGACAAACGTAAAGATAAGGTTAATGCCGCCAATGGCTATTGAGTTAAACAGTGATTCCCTGGCAGCAAGTCCTGCGCGCTCAAGGATTTCAGGTGCATAGTATAAGATGAAATTGATGCCCGACAGTTGATTGAAAAATGCAATCAAAAATGCAAGAATCATAGGGTTGCGGTATTTCCAGCTAAAAATTTTCTCATTGGAGTTCGATGCAGCTACTTCTGCATTAGCTCTTATAATTTCATTTAGCTCTTTGTCGGGGTTGTCAGCACCAATCTGCACCAATACATTACGGGCCGAAACCGCATCATTGCGCTGGGTAATAAGCCAGCGTGGGCTTTCGGGGATACGCATCACCAACACCGTATACACAATTGCCGGTAATGCCTCCACACCCAGCATCCACCGCCAGTCGTTCTCACCACCAACTCCCTGAAGAAGATAATTCGATAAAAAAGCAATGAGAATGCCCAACACTATGTTGAACTGGTACATCGCCACCAGCCTGCCCCGAATGGCGGACGTTGAAATTTCTGAAATATACGTGGGCGCAGCCACCGAAGAAATCCCCACACCCAGGCCGCCTATAAAGCGGAAAAAAGAAAACGAATAGGGATCAGGAGCAAGAGCGGAGCCCACAGCAGAAACGGTATACAGCACACCAATCCAAAACAAAACCTTCTTGCGCCCGTACAATTCAGTCGGCCTTCCTCCAAACAGCGCACCGATTACGGTACCCCACAGCGCCATAGACATGATAAAGAGCCCATGAAACCACGGTGATGTATTCCAAAGGTTCTTAATAGGCAGATTGGCTCCTGAAATTACAACGGTATCAAAGCCAAACAAGAAGCCGGCCATGGCAGCAACCAGGGCCAGGAAATAAACATTGGAATTCTTCATGCAGAAAAGTACAAAGCCGAATGTACCAAAAATCGACTTCGCAACATACCGTCTACCAAATTAGATCAAACAAAGTAACCCCACACGGAGACAGCATAGGGTATCCATTAAAAAATTGTACCGGCAACACTCACAAGCCCGAAATCGTACGGTCTTTCGGATACTTCACTTCATATTTGAATACCACCTTCTTCGTTTCATTGGGCTGCAGACTTACTTCCCAGGTAAGTTTGCCGGTATCTTTATTGTAGCGAGCCCCGCCCACATCAGTAACCGTAACCTCAATCTGGTTATTCTTTGAAACAGGAACCTGATCTTCTATAACCACCTTTATTGCTTCATTGCGTGTGTTCCGAATTGAAATCTCCCAGGCTGCACTTTCGCGGATATTGGAACCGATGGCTTTGCGTGAAGAAAAATCCTTAACCCGTTCGCGCTTCACCACGATGCGCTGATCACGACCCAGTGAAACGGAAATGGTGTCCTTCACACTATTCGGGTCAATAAACGATTTGCCTACAAACGTGCCTTCGAAAAACACATTCGCCTCACCTGGCAGCAGACTAAACTCTTCCCATCCGGTTGCACGGGCCAACAAAAACGCATCCTGGTCGAGTTTGGGGGCTACGGCATAGCGGTAGTCGGCTTTCATTTCGTAATTGCGAATGTCCACCAGCGTTGGCTTTGTGGCTGAGGATACGGAGTAAGGCAAGTTAATGTCAAACTCGGTGTTTAATGTAGTTTGTATGGCTTGAGTAAACTCGGCCACACTTTGAACCGATGGAACCTCCATGCTTAGTTCAACATCTTCGGCTTTCTCAGCGGCACTGCGATGTACCGCTCCCGTACGCGAAAGATCTCGTTTGTAAGCAGGATAATAGAAATCAAGGTACCAGGTGTATAATTCGGGCTTCAATCCACCCAAACCGGGGTTTGCTGTTGACAATTTAAGCCGCACGTCCTTCCACTCTTCACCGGTACTCTGGAATACATTGGCCTTATAGTTCAATTGTACCGGACTTTTGGTATTCACTGCACGTAAATCATACACTGCATACCAGCCGGCATTACTCACTACATAGTTCACTTCCAGTTCAACGGGGCCTGAGGTCTCCGCAGAAAGGCTGATCACAATTTCGCTGGTATTGCGGCCAAACAATTCATTTTGCTCCTGTACTTGCCTGTTCAACCTTCCGATACGTTCATTGATTTTTCTGATCTTCTCATCACTTTTTACTTTGGCCGTTCCAATTTCTGTTAACCGACTTCGATAAAAATCAGCCATTGCTTTCAACTCATTTACCGTAAGATTCTGGTTGCTTCCGCCTATCCTCTGGTTGGCCATCAGCAACTGTTCTTCCTTGTTCAATACTTCTTTCTGTTGCTGCTCTGCCGTGAGCGCTCTTTTGTAATAGTCTAGCGAATCGTTAAGCACGCGCAGGCTCTTTGGCTGATTAAACTCATTGATAAAATTCTGGCGGTGGGCAATACCAAGCAGCGTAATATTTCCCTTTCCGGAAACCTGAATACTTTGCTGATCAAGTTGCGCAGTAAGGCCTGTAAGTACAAGGTTTGTTTTTCCTGCTTCCACGCGGGTATTGAGCACCCGGGTAACCTGTGCCCGGTTTAAGAAAACGGTTACACGCGTGATTTTCGAATCTACAAGTTTTTCGGTTTGTGCATTTGCCTGAAGGATCATCAGGCACAGTAAAAAAGGCATCCAAAGCGATTTCATAAGCAAATGTTTAGACAAATTGATGCAACCTCACATCCTATTCCACAACGAAAGTAAATCTTTTTCGGGCGATCGGTGCTTTCATGTTGTTCTCTATCTTTGCCGGGCATGAATGCACGCATGTATTCCATTGACGCACTGAAGGAATTTGCCTTCTCTGTGTTTATAGAAATCGGATGCCCGGAGCCCGATGCACAACTTGCCGCTGAGGCCCTCCTGGCGGCCGATATCCGGGGTATTGATTCGCACGGTGTTGCTCGCTTATCGGGTTATGTACGCCTTTGGGAAGCAGGGCGGATCAATCCCCGGCCGGCCATACGCCTTGTGCATGAAACACCCGGAACGGCAACCCTTGACGGTGACTCCGGACTTGGACTGGTGGTTGCACCCCGGGCCATGACAATCGCCATTGAAAAAGCAAAAGCCACCGGCACAGGGTGGGTAGCTGTACGCAATTCCAACCACTTTGGCATTGCCGGTTATCATTCCATGATGGCCCTCGCACACGACATGATCGGCTGGGCAATGACCAATGCCAGTCCGTTGGTGGCCCCCACCTTTGCAACCGAGCGCTTATTGGGAACCAACCCCATATCGGTGGCTATACCAGCGGGCAAAGAACCACCCTTTGTGCTGGATATGGCAACAACCACCGCGGCTAACGGCAAACTGGAAATTCTTCAAAGAAAGAATGAAAAAGCCCCGTTGGGATGGATTCAGACAAAAGAAGGTAATCCGTCAACCAATCCACATGAACTGAAAGAGGGTGGTGCATTAATTCCGTTAGGAAGTGACTATGAACATGGAAGCCATAAGGGATACGGGCTTGGTGCGATGGTGGACATCCTCTCAGCGGTGTTGTCAGGAGCTAACTACGGCCCGTGGGTTCCACCATTCGTTGCCTTTCTCCAACCACCTGCTGATCCGGTTGGCAGGGGCATCGGTCATTTTCTGGGTGCCATGCGCATTGATGCTTTTCGTCCGGCAGCCGAATTCAAACATCATATGGATAATTGGATAACCCGGTTCCGTTCAGCCCGAACCATACCTGATCAACCGGGCGTATTGATTGCTGGGGATCCCGAGCGTGACATGACGGCCAGGCGGATGCGGGAGGGATTACGCCTTAATTCCAATGTGGAGAAAGACCTTAATGAATTGGCAGGGAAGTTTGGTCTGTCCTTCTAAAAGCTTATGCCCCCTATGGTGATTCCGGCCCGTATAACCCAGGGGCTTTGGTAAGGTGTGTAAACACTTGAGGAGGCGGTGTACGAGAAGTTGTATAAAGCCACCACAAAGAACGCTGCATTCTTACCCATCGGCTGTAAAAAACCGCCACCGCCAAGGAAACTGTTAAATCCCTGGCGCGCCTTCTCATTCACCGAAACATAATACTCGTAGCTGAGGTATTCATATTCAGTTTGAAGAAAAAAGCCCTTATACACGGTAAATCGTGCAAACGGGTTAATAGCATAATCATTAAAGGTAACAGGGGGTTGCACCGTTTTATATTTCGTATACCGGTATGTTACGCCTGTTCCGGCAACCAACCTGCGGGTGAGGGCATAGCCGATGATTGGCGAAATAGAAATAAAGTCTTGTGTGTTGCCGAAACTCAACCCCAATCCGCCACCCGTAACAATCCGCTGGCCGGCAGGAACTCCCTCCAGGCTGTTGTTCTTTCCCTGGGCACAGGCGTGCCAGGCGCTGCCCATTACAACCAGAAATACGATAAGTGATTTTGCCATAGAGGTGATTTTCACTTTTCAACGATTACGAACACATCCTCATTGTCCTTCTTCATCAGGTATTTTTCGCGGGCAAATTTCTCCAGCGACTCCCGGTCACCGAACAATTCGCTCTTATCCTGCTCAACCTCTCTGATCTTTTGCCGATAATATTCCTTCTCATTCTCAAGTGCCCGCAGCCTGGCGGAAAGGCGGTACCTCGAAATCAAGTCGTTTGAATCCAGAAACAACATCCAGGTAAAAAAAATAAGGCCGGTAATCACATAAAAATTACGGAAGGCCTTGGGCAATCGCTTCCACATAACTCAAAAAATGATGCCTAAGGTAGTGTTAAATACGCGAGAATACAACTGACCCGAGTTGCAGGCCTGCCGCTAGAACTTCCGGCCAGGAAAGTATGCTACTTCGCCAAGTTCTTCCTCAATACGAATCAATTGGTTGTATTTGGCCATCCGGTCTGATCGTGAAGCTGAGCCCGTTTTAATCTGGCCGGTATTTAGGGCAACAGCCAGATCGGCAATTGTACTGTCTTCCGTTTCGCCTGAACGATGTGACATTACACTTTTGTAGCTGTTCTGCTTAGCCAGGTTTACCGCATCGATCGTTTCGGTCAACGATCCGATCTGGTTCACTTTTATCAAAATAGCGTTGGCAATATGTTCATCAATACCCTTTTGCAAGCGTTTAACATTGGTTACAAACAAATCATCGCCCACCAATTGTACCTTCTTTCCGATTTTCTCCGTCAGGGCCTTCCAGCCGGCCCAATCATCCTCGGCCATCCCGTCCTCCAGCGAAATGATGGGATATTTCCTTGCCCATTGCGCCCAGTAATCAGCCATTTCCAAAGGCTTCAGCTTTCTACCATTTGATTTTTTAAAGTGATAAACTTTCGTTTTAGAATCATAAAACTCAGAGGCAGCCGGATCGAGTGCAATGAAAATGTCCGCCCCGGGCTTATAGCCTGCCTTTTCAATTGCTTTGAGCACAACTTCTATGGCCTCCTCATTCGATTTCAGATTCGGAGCAAATCCGCCTTCATCGCCAACGTTTGTGGACAATCCCCTGTCATGGAGTACTTTTTTTAAGGTATGAAAAACTTCGGACCCCATGCGTAAGGCCTCAGAGAATGTAGCAGCTCCTACCGGCATAACCATGAACTCCTGAAAGTCGATGGCGTTATCGGCATGGCTACCCCCATTGAGAATATTCATCATCGGAACGGGAAGGGTGTTGGCACTTACTCCGCCAATGTAACGGTACAGCGGCATGCCTGCTTCCATGGCGGCAGCCTTGGCAATTGCCAGCGATGTACCCAGTATGGCGTTGGCGCCAAGCTTACTTTTATTGGCGGTGCCATCCAGCTCAAGCATAATTTTGTCGAGCAGGTTTTGCTCAAATACAGGATAACCCACAACCTCGGCAGCGATTTTGTTGTTTACGTGATCCACTGCTTTAAGCACGCCTTTGCCCATGTACCTCTTCTTGTCATTATCGCGCAATTCAACAGCCTCATGCGTGCCTGTTGATGCACCGGATGGTACCGCGGCACGACCGTTTGCACCGCTTTCCGTAACAACATCCACTTCAATGGTAGGATTGCCGCGACTGTCAAGTATTTGCCGGGCATGAATGCTTTCAATTAAACTCATGGCAATGGTTAAATTTTCAGATGGCTACTTTCATTTCACTTTTCCTGATCATGGCGACAAACTCTTCAAAGAGGTAGCGCGAATCATGCGGACCGGGTGATGCTTCCGGGTGGTACTGTACTGAAAAGGCCCGCTTATTACGCAGGCGAATTCCCATGATGGTGTTGTCGTTGAGATGAAGATGGGTAACTTCGACCTCCTTATTCTTTTCAATATCCTTTTCACTGACAGCAAACCCATGATTCTGTGAAGTAATCTCCCCCAAGCCGGTGATCAGGTTCTTCACCGGATGGTTTAAACCCCTGTGACCATGATGCATTTTATAGGTAGTTAAGCCACAGGCGAGCGCCAGCAATTGATGGCCGAGACAAATACCAAACAGCGGCTTGTCTGCTGCCAGAATCTTTTTTACTGTAGCAATGGCATAGTCCATCACCGAAGGGTCGCCTGGGCCGTTCGAGATGAAATACCCATGCGGGTTCCACTGCTCCATGGTCTCGAAGGAAGTTCTTGCCGGAAATACCTGAAGGTAGCACCCCAGGCTTGCCAGGTTAGTCAGGATGCTTTTTTTGATGCCAACATCCAGCGCAGCTATCCGGTAATCGGACTGCTTGTTTCCAACAAAGTAGGGTTCGGGGGTTGATACATTGGAGGCTAATTCGAGGCCGTCCATGGAGGGCACCTTCAGAATTTCCTTTCGCATCTGATCAGGCGTGAGCTCGGAGGAGATCAGGGCATTCATAGCTCCTTTGCTGCGGATGTGCCGCACGAGCATGCGCGTGTCCACATCGGCTATACCGGTAATGGAATGTTTATCAAGATACTGCTGCAGGCTTTCCCGGGCCGTTGCCCGGCTGAACTCGGCCGAAAAATCGTTTACCACAAGGCCGCTGATTTTGGGCGATTCAGACTCCTGCTCATTATCCACCGTTCCATAATTGCCAATATGGGCTGTTGTGTTTACGATAATCTGGCCGAAATACGAGGGATCGGTGTAGATTTCCTGGTAGCCGGTCATGCCGGTATTAAAACAGATCTCACCGCCCGTTGTACCGGGAGCGCCAATCAGGTTGCCCTCCACCAGGAGGCCATCGTGTAACAGGAGGTATGCTTTTCTTCTCACTTGGGTAACAGGTTCAGCAAAAATAAACGTCTAACGGATACGGCATGTGATTACCTTTCAAATTTTGACAAGATGGGGCCAAAGGCAACAAAAAAGGGATTGAACAGCCGCTCAATCCCTTCGTAATAATGTGTAGCCACCTTATTTCTTATCTTTTTTCGGGGCCTGCTTCTTCGTTCTCTTCTCTTTTGTTCCGGCCTCTGCAGCAGCGGGCTCCGATGTCTCCACAACTCCCAGTGTTTCCTCATCTTTCTTGCTTTTTGCACCACGGCCCCTGCGGGTTTTCCCCTTCTTGGTAGCCGTTTCCTTACCGTACAAATCGTTAAAATCAACAAGTTCAATGAGGCACATTTCGGCATTATCGCCTTGCCGTACGTCACCCATCTTAATAATGCGGGTATAACCACCCTGGCGGTCGGCAATGCGAGAGGCAACGGCACCAAAAAGTTCTGTTACCGACTCCTTATTCTGGAGGTATGAAAATACCGTACGCCTGGAGTGGGTCGAATCCGTCTTAGCCTTGGTTAGCAACGGCTCAACAAACTTGCGTAACGCTTTGGCTTTTGCTACTGTGGTTGTAATTCGCTTACGGAGAATCAACGAACTGGCCATATTGGAAAGCATGGCTTTCCGGTGGCTTGCCGTTCTTCCCAGGTGATTTACTTTCTTACCGTGTCTCATGGTTCAATTAATCTTCTTCGAGTTTATACTTCCCCAGGTCCATTCCGAATGTCAGGCCTTTTTCTGACACCAGTTGTTCCAGTTCAGCCAGTGATTTCTTTCCGAAATTCCTGAATTTCATCATATCAGAGATTTCGAGTTGTACCAGGTCGCCCAATGTTTTTACATCAGCGGCTTTCAGGCAGTTGTATGCCCGTACTGAGAGGTCAAGGTCATGAAGGGGTGTTTTCAGCAATTTGCGCATGTGAAGCATCTCCTCATCCACCTGCTCAACTTCTGCATCTTTGCCCGTTTCAAGTTCCATGGATTTATCGGAGAAAAGAGCAAAGTGTTTGATCAGAATGTGAGCCGCTCCTTCGAGGGCTTTCTCCGGGTGGATTGAACCATCGGTTTGAATATCCAGCACCAGTTTTTCGTAGTCGGTTTTTTGTTCTACCCGTGTGTTCTCCACGCTGAATTTCACATTTTTGATGGGTGTAAAGATGGCGTCAATGGGAATGAAGCCAAACACCTGCTCAGCCGGTTTACTTTCTTCGGCTGGCAAATAACCTCTACCCTTGTCAATGGTGAGTTCAATCTCAAACTGAGCGGACTCATCCAGGTTGCAGATTACATGCTCAGGGTTCAGCACTTCAAATGCTGACGTAAAGCGGGCAATATCACCGGCTTTCAACTGCTTCTGTTTTTTGATGTTTACAGTAATCTTGCTGTCGAAATTATCACCTGTTTTTTTCAGGCGGACCATTTTCAGGTTGAGGATGATTTCTGCAACATCTTCAACCACCCCTTCCAGGGTAGAAAATTCAT
>JBBINY010000001.1:8830-70376 GCA_037443645.1 Cytophagales bacterium | reverse complement strand
AAACCCCGGGGATCTTAATTCCCGTGATGGCATACCCTTCCAACGAAGAGAGCAGAATTCTGCGAAGTGCATTGCCGATGGTAACACCGTAGCCTTTTTCAAGAGGCTTAAAAGTAAATGTGCCGTGAAAATCATCGGCTTTCTCCATCACCACTTTATCGGGTATTTGAAATGCGAGTATTGACATAAGTATGTTCTGATTAAAGGTTAGAATTATTTTGAGTACAATTCAACGATTAGCTGCTCGTTGATGTTCTCAGGTATATCCTCACGGGGAGGCAGGTGAATAAGTTTACCTTCCATTTCGGCTCCGTCCCACTCCAGCCACGAATACTTGCGTGCACTCTGAATGGCAAGGCTGCTGGTAATGGCCTCCAGTGACTTTGATTTCTCCCGAACACCTACCCGATCGCCCGGACGCAGTGTAAAGGATGCAACATTGACAATCTCACCGTTTACAGTGATGTGCTTGTGTAATACAAGTTGTCGCGCACCCCTGCGGGTTGGTGCAATGCCCATCCGGTAAACGGTGTTGTCAAGCCGGGCCTCCAGCAATTGCAGCAGAACTTCACCGGTAACACCTTTCTTCCGTGACGCCTTATCGAACAGTTTGGCAAACTGACGCTCAAGCAATCCGTAAATGTACTTTGCCTTTTGCTTTTCAGCCAACTGAACCGCGTATTCCGACTGCTTGCGCTTCTTGCCGCGACCGTGCATGCCGGGCGCAAAACTCTTCTTCTGAAGAGCCTTGTTTTCACCTAAAACCGGTTCTCCGAATCGCCTGGATATTCTGGCTTTTGGACCTGTGTATCGTGCCATTATTATCTTATTTTTTAATTCAGCTTGATCATTTAATTAAACCCTTCTCTTCTTTGGAGGACGGCAACCATTGTGAGGCAGGGGTGTCATGTCCTTGATAGCCATAACTTCAATTCCTGCTGTTTGAATGGTTCGGATTGCCGACTCGCGTCCTGCTCCCGGACCCTTTACGAATACCTCCACCTTGCGCAAGCCGAGCTCAAAAGCGCGGGTGGCGCAATCCTGTGCCGCCATTTGAGCAGCATAAGGGGTGTTCTTCTTTGATCCCTTAAAGCCCATTTTGCCGGCTGATGACCAGGTTACTACCTGACCCGTAGAGTTGGTCATGGAAATAACAATGTTGTTGAATGTGGCTTTAATGTGCGCCTGGCCAACCGCTTCTACGGTTACCACTCGCTTTTTGGCCTTATCTTTTCGTTTCTCGGTTGACATTATCGCTAATCGTTAATGTATTACTATGATTATCCTTTCGTTGCCTTCTTCTTATTGGCAACAGTTTTCCGTTTGCCTTTCCGTGTACGGGCGTTGTTCTTGGTGGTTTGTCCGCGCACCGGCAACCCTTTGCGGTGGCGCAAACCCCGGTAGCAGCCAATATCCATAAGCCGCTTTACGCTCAGCTGCACTTCCGAACGCAATGATCCCTCCACGCGAAACTTCTCGGTAATGATGGAACGAATAGCATTCGATTCTTCATCGGTCCAGTCTTTTGCTTTCTTGTTCCATTCCACACCTGCACGGGTGAGAATTTGCTGGGCTGACCTGCGGCCTATGCCGTAAATGTATGTCAGGCTGATCTCGCCTCTTTTGTTATCGGGGATATCTACACCTTGTATCCTTGCCATGCTCGTTTATTTATCGTGTTTTAATACGTTAACCCTGGCGCTGTTTAAACCGGGGGTTCTTTTTATTAATTACATACAGTTTACCGTTGCGCCTGATGATTTTACAATCGGCACTTCGTTTTTTTATGGATGCTTTTACTTTCATCGCTTTAGAATCCTATTTATACCTGAATACAATTCTTCCTTTTGACAAATCGTAGGGCGACATTTCCAGCCGAACCTTATCCCCTGGCAACAACCGGATGTAGTGCATCCGCATTTTGCCGGAAATGTGAGCCAGCACTTCGTGTCCGTTTTCCAACTGAACACGAAACATGGCATTTGATAACGCTTCGGTTATCGTGCCATCCTGCTCTATCGACTTTTGCTTCGCCACTTATACGAATACTTCTCTTCTATATATTGATGTGTTGTCAACACCTCAGTTTTATCTTCTCCTATTGCAACCATATGCTCAAAATGAGCCGCTGGCTTTCTGTCGGCTGTGCGTATGGTCCATCCGTCACGTTCCTGAACCACTTTGCGCGAACCGAGCGTAATCATCGGCTCGATAGCGAAAACCATTCCGGATACCAGTTTCACACCCTTACCCCGCTTTCCAAAGTTGGGCACTTCCGGATCTTCGTGGAGACTCTTTCCTACGCCATGTCCTACCAACTCCCTTACAACCCCATACCCAAAGCTTTCCACGTAACTTTGAATGGCGTTGCTCACGTCCCCTATCCGGTTTCCGGCCTTCGCCTGATCAATGCCCCGGTGTAACGACTCATAGGTTCGCTCCAACAGCAACAACACGTTGCCATCCACTCCTTCGAGCGGATAGGTATACGCTGAGTCGCTGTGAAACCCCCTGTACAACACACCACAATCCACCGACACAATATCACTTTCCTTCAACTCATAGGAAGACGGAAATCCGTGAACGACTACTTCGTTCACCGATATGCACAGTGAAGCAGGAAACGATCCGTTATAATTTTTAAAGGAGGGAGCGCCTCCATAATCACGAATGTATTCCTCGGCCACTTTGTCAAGCATTGAAGTTTTTACACCGGGCTTTATCAGCCCAGCCACTTCACCATGAGCTTTGCCCAAAATCAGGGCACCCTCTTTGATGATGCTAATTTCTTCTTCAGACTTTAAGTGAACCATTCAGCACTTAAGCCGCAGCAAATTGAGAACGACCTTTCACACGCCCTGATTTCATCATGCCTTCATAATGCCGCATTAACAGGTAGCTTTCTATCTGCTGCAAGGTGTCGAGTATAACTCCCACCATAATCAGCAACGAAGTGCCACCATAAAACTGGGCAAAATTCTGACCGATACCGGCCCGCACGGCAAAGGCCGGCAACACCGCAACAACCACCAGGAACAATGCACCGGGTAGTGTGATTCTGGATAAAACTGTATCAATAAACTCAGCAGTTTGCTTGCCGGGCTTTATGCCCGGAATAAAACCACCGTTACGCTTCAGGTTATCGGCTATGTCATTCGAGTTAATGGTGATAGCCGTATAGAAAAATGTAAATACCAGGATTAATGAACCAAACAGCAGGTTATACTGCCAGCTGGTGAAATCTGAAAAGGTGGAGCCGATATACGCACCAATGTCGCTATCACGCCAAAAGCCCGCCAGAAGGGCAGGGATAAACATTAAAGCTTGTGCGAAAATGATTGGCATAACACCCGCTGAATTCAGCTTCAGTGGAATAAAATCGCGCTTGCCGCCATACAACTTGTTGCCGATTACCTGCTTGGCGTACTGAATCGGAATTCTACGCGTAGCCTGTGTTAACATAATCACGCCCATCACCACAAAAAACAATGCGAGTAGTTCAATAATGAAGAGAAGTGCACCCTGCATGCCCCGGTTGTTCACTGCTTCATCGATAATGGCACCCGGGAAACGGGACACAATACCGATCATGATCAGCATGGAGATACCGTTACCGATTCCTTTGTCAGTAATGCGTTCACCAAGCCACATGCAAAACATGGTGCCTGCAATAAGAATGGTAATTGAACTGAAATAGAAAAAGAAGCCGGGATTATTGATGGCTTCAACGGGGATTGTTCCACGGATATAACCGTACGACTGGAAGCCGGTGATGAAAATAGTCAGCACACGGGTCATTTGATTCAGCCTCTTCCTTCCGGAATCGCCCTCCTTCTGGAGTTTTTGAAAATAGGGAACCGCAAAGGTGAGCAACTGTACGATAATGGATGCCGAAATGTAGGGCATAATGCCCAGCGCAAAAATGGAAGCACGACTAAACGAGCCCCCAAGAAACGTGTTTATCAAATCAAAAATACCACCCGATGCTACGTTTCCGGATAGAACAACCGGATCAATACCGGGCAGCACGATAAACGACCCGAGCCGGAAAATAATAAGAAACCCGATGGTGTTCAGGATGCGGATGCGAAGGTCCTCAATTGAGAATATGTTCCGTATGGTGGTAATGAATCGCTTCATTATTAAATCTTGGTTGTTGAACCTCCTGCCTTTTCAATGGCTTTTACTGCAGTATCCGAAAAAGCATGGGCCTGTACATTGACTTTCGCCTTCAGTTCGCCCCGGCCTAAAATTTTCACTTTATCATTTTTACCAACAATTCCATTCTCAACTAGAAATTGCAGGTTAATATCTGCTGATTTTGCAGACAGGGTTTCGAGTACGTCCAGGTTAACCGCCTTGAAATACTCTTTACTGTTATTCTTGAAACCAAACTTTGGCACACGCCTTTGAAGAGGCATTTGCCCACCTTCAAAGCCGAATTTCTTGGAATAGCCCGACCTTGACTTGGCCCCTTTATGGCCACGTCCGGCTGTCGTTCCGCCCGAACCCTGACCGCGACCAAGGCGCTTGTTGGTTTTTACCGAACCCGTTGCCGGTTTTAATGTGTGCAGCTTCATGCTATAATTCCTTTACAGTAATCAAGTGATTTACTTTCTGAATCATCCCTGCTATTTGCGGGGTTAATTCAACCTCTACCGATTTATTGAGCTTGCCCAATCCAAGGGCCCGCAATGTGCGCTGCTGCGTTTCCGGACGCTTGATGTCACTTCTGAACTGTGTGATTTTTACCTTGCCCATGGTTACCCGTTAAAAACTTTCGACAATGAAATTCCTCTGTTCTTTGCAATGGTAAATGGATCGCGCATACTGGTAAGCGCCTTGAAGGTTGCCTTTACCACATTGTGTGGATTGGACGACCCTTTTGATTTGGCCAACACGTTATGTACGCCTGCACTTTCCAATACTGCCCGCATAGCACCACCGGCAATTACTCCAGTACCGGGGGCTGCCGGCCTCAGCAACACATAGCCGCCACCAAACTTCCCGATTGCTTCATGCGGAACGGTTCCTTTTGCGATCGGAACTTTTACCAGATGTTTCTTCGCATCGTCAATGCCTTTGGTAATTGCATCGGTTACTTCGTTGGCCTTCCCAAGTCCGTATCCAACCACTCCGTTTCCATCGCCTACAACGACAATGGCAGCAAAGCTGAACCTCCGGCCACCCTTTACCACTTTCGCTACACGCTCAATGGCAACGACTTTCTCCTTCAGATCAATCTCACTTGCTTTAACGGTACTGATGTTGCTAACTGACATATTTTGTTGTCTATGGTTTAGAATTTTAATCCACCCTCACGCGCTCCTTCAGCAAATGCTTTAATGTTACCGTGGTATAGGTACCCGTTGCGATCGAACACCACATTGGTAATCCCGGCAGCAACAGCCTTTTCGGCAATTTTTTTACCTGCACTCTTTGAGTTAGCAACATTCAATTTTGCCTTACCGTCCAACTCGCGGGTTGATACCGAGGTTAGGGTTACCCCTTTAATATCATCAATAACCTGTGCATAGATGCCGGTATTGCTTCTGAATACGGAGAGCCTGGGCTGTTCGCCTGTCCCTGAAATTTTTTTGCGAACACCCATTTTAATCCGTGTTCGCCTTTCTGTGTTCTTGCCTGCCATAGATTACTCTATTTTCTAATGCTTCATGTTATTTAGCAGCTGCCTTGCCCGCTTTCCTTCGCACATACTCACCAACAAAGCGGATACCCTTTCCTTTGTAAGGTTCTACCTTGCGCAGCGACTTAATTTTAGCTGCAACCTGTCCTACCAGTTGCTTATCGATCCCTTCAAGAGTTATTGTGGGGTTACCCCCCTTTTCCTGTGTTGCCTGAACCTTTACTTCGGATGGCACAGCAAGAAAAATATTGTGCGAGTACCCAAGGCTTAACTCCAACACGTTGGATTGGGCATTGGCTTTAAACCCTACACCCACTAATTCAAGCTGAGTCTTGTATCCATTTCTTACACCTTCTACCATGTTGGCAATCAGCGCACGGTATAATCCGTGCATGGCTTTGTGACGCTTCTGCTCAGTAGGCCGCTCCACAATAACCCGGTTAGCTTCCTGCTTTATTGAGAAATCAGGATCAATAACCTGCGAAAGCTCTCCCTTTGGTCCCTTAACAATAACCTTGTGGTTCTCTTTGGAGAAGGTAAAGGTTATTCCTGCGGGCAGTGTAATCGGTTGTTTTCCTATGCGCGACATAACTCAACTCATTAATACACGTAACATAAAACTTCACCACCCACATTCATTTTGCGGGCCTCTTTGTCGGTGATCACACCCTTTGAGGTAGAGAGGATGGCCACGCCTAACCCGTTCATTACCCTTGGGAGTCGGCCGGTATCAACATACTTACGCAAACCGGGTGTACTCACCCGTTCCAGGCGTGAGATGGCCGATTCGCGGGTCTCAGGGTTATACTTCAGGGCGATTTTGATCACACCCTGGTTCGCGAGTCCATCCTGGAATTTATAGTTGAGGATGTACCCCTTATCAAATAACACCTTGGTTATTTCCTTCTTTAGGTTTGACGCAGGAATTTCCACCACTTTGTGGTTTGCCTTAATGGCATTGCGCAACCGGGTCAAATAATCTGAAATAGGATCTGTCATGTTTCTATTTCTAAGTCTAAAATGCTTTAAATAAAGCAGCCCGTTTTTAACGGGCTGCAAAGATACCTAACAATTTCTGTTATCCAAACTGTTACCTGGTTTCGGGATTCACGGCTTCTCCGGTACTAACCGACCTGGGTACTCAGCAACCTAATCAATATGTAGTGCCGGCCAATTACCAGCTCGCCTTGGTCAGCCCCGGAATTTTACCGGCTGAGGCCATTTCGCGGAATACATTCCGGCACACGCCAAATTTTCCGACATACCCTTTCGGGCGGCCCGTAAGCTTGCACCTGTTTTTTAACCGAACAGGTGAGGCGTTGCGAGGAAGCTTATCCAATGCCGAGTAGTCGCCTGCTTCTTTCAGGCTCTTGCGTTTAGCGGCATAGAGGGCAACCAGCTTTTCTCTTTTTGTTTGCCTTGCTATTACAGATAGTTTTGCCATTCGTTTATATTAGTTTTTATTGGCAAACGGCATCCCGAATGCTTTCAGGAGCTCGTAGCTTTCTTCATCGGTTTTGGCAGTAGTAACAAACGTAATGTCCATACCGCTTATCTTGTTTACCTTATCAATTGAAATTTCAGGAAAGATGATCTGCTCCTTTACACCAAGTGTGTAATTACCCCGGCCGTCAAATCCCTTGGGGTTCACTCCGCGAAAATCGCGCACACGAGGAAGGGCAATGTTCATCAGCCTGTCCATAAACTCATACATCCGGTCACCGCGTAAGGTAACGCGTACACCTATCGGCATATCTTCCCGGAGTTTGAAATTCGAAATGGCTTTCTTTGATTTTGTTGCCACCGCTTTTTGACCTGTGATGGATGAGATTTCTTCCACCGCCACATCAATCAATTTCTTGTCGGTTACTGCAACGCCCATACCCTTGTTGATGCAAATCTTGTCAATTTTGGGTACCTGCATAACAGATTCGTACTGAAACTTTGTTTTCAAAGCCTGTACAATCTCTTTCTGATACTTTTCTTTTAGTCTTGGAGTTGCCATTACTTTATAAATTCTCCTGTTTTCTTTGCGTAACGCTGAAGCTTACCCTTTTCGTTCAGTTTTCTTCCAATACGGGTAGGCTTGCCACTGGCCGGGTCGACCACCATCAGGTTGCTTACGTGGATAGAGCCTTCCGTCTTTTTAATGCCTCCTTCAGGCTTTCCGGCTGAGGGCTTCTCGTGTTTGGTAACCACATTAATCCCTTCAACAATGGCCCGGTTTTTATCCAGCCATACTTCCAGCACTTTGCCGGTCTTTCCCTTATCATCTCCTGCAATAACCTTTACGGTATCGCCTTTCCGGATATGAAGTTTGGGTTGTTTATTAAACTTTCTTTCCATCGTATTAAATCACTTCAGGTGCCAACGACACGATTTTCATAAATTGTTTTTCGCGTAATTCACGCGCTACGGGACCGAAGATACGTGTGCCACGCGGCTCATCCTGGTTATTCAACAAAACAGCTGCGTTGTCTTCAAACCGGATATATGATCCGTCCTTTCTGCGTATCTCTTTGGTTGTGCGTACAACAACTGCTTTCGAAACGGTACCTTTCTTTACCTGGCTTGTAGGCATAGCTGACTTCACCGTTACAACGATTTTATCGCCTACGGAAGCGTATCGTCTTTTACTGCCGCCAAGCACATGCATACACAGCACTTCCTTTGCTCCGCTGTTATCGGCTACCGTTAGTCTGGTTTCGGTGCGTATCATAATTATTTCGCTTTTTCTACAATCTCAACTAATCTCCACCGCTTGTTTTTACTCAAAGGCCGTGTCTCCATAATGCGAACGGTGTCACCGATTCCGGCTTCATTCTTTTCATCATGCGCCATGAATTTGGTGGTTTTATGTACAAACTTCTCGTAGATGGGGTGCTTAACCTTCCGATCAACCGCAACTGTAATGCTCTTTTGCATTTTGTTGCTCACCACTACTCCAACACGCTCTTTCCTTAATTTCCTTTCCATAGGAATCAGTTTTGAATTTCTTTTACCCGAAGTTCGGTACTCAGGCGGGCAATCAGTTTACGGGTTTGCTTAATCCGCATTGGGTTTTCTATTGCCGAAACCTTGTGCGCGAATTTCATCTTCCGAAGCGCTTCTTTTTCACTCGCTATTTTTTCGGTGAGCTCGTTTACGCTTAATGCTTTTATATCTGTGTTCTTCATGACTTTACTGACCCTCTACGTAATCTTTGCGAACCGTGAATCTCGTTTTAATCGGCAGTTTACCTTCCGCCAGCCTCAGGGCCTCGCGGGCAGTGGCCACGCTTACACCACCGGCTTCGAACAAAATGGTTCCGGGTTTTACAACGGCTACCCAATATTCGGGTGCACCTTTACCTTTACCCATACGCACTTCAGCGGGCTTCCGGGTAATGGGCTTGTCAGGAAATATCCTGATCCACACCTGACCCTCGCGCTTCATGGCTCGGGTAACAGCAACACGGGCCGCTTCAAGCTGACGGGAGGTTATCCAGCCTCCTTCAAGGCACTTCAGGCCGAATGAACCAAAGGCAATGGTATGACCACGGGTGGCCATTCCTTTAACCCGGCCTTTTTGCATCTTTCTGAACTTTGTGCGTTTTGGTTGTAACATGGTTCTATTCCGTTATCGCGTTCGTATCAATCTGCTTTTCACCGTTTGGATCTGCGCTCACCGCCCCGTTCGCCTCCGCGACCTTCGCCTCTTCTCCGGCCTCCGCCTCGCTCATTTCCACCTCCACGTTGACCTCCTCCCTGAGCGGCTGTTGCGTTGCTTACAATGCCTACGTTGGGCGACAAATCGCGTTTACCGTAAACCTCACCTTTAAAAATCCACACTTTAATTCCAATCTTTCCGTACACGGTTTGTGCTTCAGAAATCGCGTAATCAATGTCAGCACGAAGTGTATGCAACGGAATGCGTCCTTCCTTGTACTGTTCGGTACGGGCCATGTCTGCTCCGGCCAACCGGCCCGATACCTTAATCTTAATTCCCTCGGCACCAACCCGGATTGCCGATGCAATGGCTTGTTTCATAGCACGCTTATAGGAAATACGCGCTTCAATTTGCTGGGCTATAGATTCTCCTACCAGCTTGGCATCCAGCTCCGGTCTTTTAATCTCGTAGATGTTGATCTGTACGTCTTTGCCTGTTAACTTCTTTAATTCTTCTTTGATTTTATCTACTTCCGTACCGCCCTTACCGATAACTACACCCGGACGGGCAGTGTGAATGGTGAGGGTAATGCGTTTCAGGGTACGCTCAATTACAATCTTGGCAATACCCCCTTTTGGAATACGGGCTTCGATATATTCCCTGATTTTCTGGTCTTCCACCAGTTTCTCAGAAAAAGTGCTACCACCATACCAGTTGGAGTCCCAACCACGAATGATGCCCAGGCGTAGTCCGATCGGATTTATCTTTTGTCCCATTATTCCTTTGTTTCTTTTACGGTAGTTTCAGTTTCGGCAGATTTCTTTAAACTGTCGATAACCAGGGTTACATGGTTTGAGCGCTTACGCACGCGGTGGGCCCTTCCTTGCGGAGCAGGCCTTAACCGTTTCAAAATTCTGCCACCATCAACCCAAATATCTTTTACATATAAATCAGCTTCTTCCAGTTTGGCTTCCTGATTTTTAGCCCCCCAATTAGAGATTGCCGACAATAACAATTTCTCCAGTTTAGGCGAGCCAACCTTGGGTTCGTATTTCAATATGTTAAGGGCCTTGCTCACACGCTCACCACGGATGAGGTCCGCAACCAGCCTCATTTTACGGGGAGAAGTAGGCACATTCTTCAACATGGCTACCACTGGTCCTGTTTTGGCAGCTTCCTTACTTGCATCGCGCTTCTCACGCTTTACAACAGATCGTTTCGTTTTCTTTTCGGTTGTTTCCATGACTACTTAGCTTGCTGGGGTACCTTCATCTTTGCGATTACCGGAGTGTCCGCGGAACGTACGGGTCGGTGCAAATTCACCAAGTTTATGGCCAACCATGTTTTCGGTTACATAAACCGGGATAAACTTATTTCCATTGTGAACGGCAAACGTGTGACCAATTAACTCAGGCACAATGGTTGACCTTCTTGACCAGGTTTTGATCACTGACTTCTTCCCTGACTTCTCAGTTGCTTCCACCTTCTTCAGCAAGCGAAAGTCACAATACGGTCCTTTTTTTACTGAACGTCCCATTTATTTTTTCCTCCTTGATATGATTAGACGATCGGAATACTTCTTCGGATGGCGTGTCTTCTTGCCTTTGGCATAGAGGCCCTTTCTCGAACGAGGGTGACCTCCCGAAGCACGGCCTTCGCCCCCACCCATCGGGTGATCTACCGGGTTCATGGCAACACCTCTGTTGCGTGGCCTGATTCCCCTCCACCGGCTGCGCCCTGCTTTGCCCACACTTTCATTCATGTGGTCAGGGTTTGAAACGGCCCCCACGGTTGCCATGCAAACATCCAGTACGTTACGCATTTCGCCCGAAGGCATCTTGAGCGTTGCCAACCCGTTTTCACGGGCCAACAATTGAACAAACGAACCGGCACTGCGGGCAATTGCGCCACCTTTACCCGGTTTCAATTCAACATTATGAACGATAGTGCCCAGTGGAATTTTTGCGAGCGGAAGTGCATTGCCAACTTCCGGGGCTACATCAGCTCCTGATACAACCTGTTGTCCGGCCCTGAGTCCATCCGGAGCCAGTATGTACGACTTTGCTCCGTCCGCATAAAACAACAAGGCAACCCTTGCTGAACGGGTAGGATCATACTCAATGGATTTAACCGTTGCAGGTACTCCTGCCTTTTCACGTTTAAAATCGATTACACGTAACTTTTGTTTATGGCCACCACCTATGTATCGCATGGTCATCCGGCCATTGTTGTTTCTCCCTCCGGATTTTTTCCGGGTCACAACCAACGACTTCTCCGGTGATGATGAGGTAATGTCATCAAAGGTTGGAGCAAGTCTGTGTCGCGTTCCAGGAGTTACCGGTCTTAATTTCTTCAACGCCATCGCTCAATAATTATACGTTGCTGTAAAAATCAATCACTTCACCGCTGGCCAGTGTAACAATGGCCTTCTTATAATTCGGTTTACGGCCTTCCAAAACGCCTGCTTTGGTGTAGCGGGATTTATGCTTGCCCATTGCACGCATTGTATTCACTTTTTCCACGGTTACACCATACTGTTTCTCAACGGCATTCTTAATGGCTACCTTATTGGCATCAATGGCTACGATAAATCCATACTTACCTTTTTCATTCAAGGCAGAGACTTTCTCGGTTACCAGGGGTTTCTTTAAAACACTCATTGTTCCTTGTTTAACAGGCTCTCAACCTTACTTACCGAACTCTCAACAAAAATCAGGTTATCGGCATTCATCAGATCGTAGGTATTAATCTGATCGGCCGTAGTAATCTTTGCGCGCTTAATATTCCTGCCCGAAAGGAGGATGTTCTTATTTGCTTCAGGCAGAACCAATAATGTTTTTTTATCTGCCAGCGACAAGGCAGTCAGGAAACTGATGTATTGCCTGGTTTTGGGCGTTTCAAAGGTAAAATCCTCCAATACAGCAATTGCGTTCTCCTTTGCTTTATACGACAGGGCCGACTTCCTGGCCAGGTCTTTGACTTTCTTATTCAGCTTGAATGAATAATCGCGGGGAACCGGACCAAACACCCGGCCACCACCTTTAAATTGTGGGTTTTTGATATTGCCGGCACGTGCCCCACCGGTTCCTTTTTGCTTCTTTATTTTTTTTGAAGAGCCGGCTATTTCGTTACGCTGTTTCGACTTATGTGTACCCTGACGCTGGTTGGCCAGAATGCTTTTCACATCCAGGTAAATGGCATGATCATTTGGCTCGATGCCAAATACTGATTCGGGTAGCGAAACCTTCTTTTTGGTTTTCTCACCGGTATATTTATGTACTGCTACTTCCATCACTTCTGCAGAATTACAGTTGAATTTTTAGCGCCCGGCACAGAACCACTTATTACAATCAGGTTTTGATCCGGCATAATTTTCACAACCCGAAGGTTGGTGAGTTTCACGCGGTCGCTACCCATGCGGCCCGGCAAGCGCTTTCCTTTGATTACGCGCGATGCAAACGATGCATTACCCATTGAACCAGGTGCCCGTAACCGGTTATGCTGACCGTGAGTGGCTTCGCCAACTCCACTAAAACCGTGACGCTTTACAACACCCTGAAAACCGCGGCCTTTTGATGTGCCCACAGCATCCACAAAATCACCTTCCTGAAAAACATCCTGAACACGGATTTCCTTTCCGAGTTCTACAATGCCATCAAATTCTTTTCTGAAGTCCCTGAATTCGGCAACGTTGCGTTTGGGGGATGTGTTTACTTTTTTGAAGTGGCCGAGGAGCGCCTTGGGGGTGTTCTTTTCTTTCTTCTCTCCAAATGCCAATTGAACAGCACGGTAACCGTCTGTTTCTACATTTTTAACTTGGGTGACTACGCAGGGTCCAGCTTCAATAACGGTACACGCAATGTTCTCACCCTGCGGTCCGTAAATACTGGTCATTCCTACTTTTCGTCCTATAATTCCAGGCATGGGTTCAACCTTTTAATGCTTGTTTTTCAGGATTTTGCGCCTTTCTGACGCAAAAAGGACTGCAAAGATAGGAGATAACGGGTAGTTAACAAACCGACCTTTTAAAATTTTTGGATGGGTTAACCGGTATCCCAAGGTTAGCCGCAAGCCGGCTGTTTTTGCTAACATTGGACACTAAAAATGGTAATGCGCAATTCCTGGTTGCTTCTTTTTTCCACACTTATCGTTGTCTGTCTGCTCAACCTGTCGCTGGGAAGCGTGGCAATACCCCCCATTGAAACACTCTCCATCCTTTTGGGCGGATCACCTAAGGTGATGGCCTGGAAAACAATTATTCTGGATTTCAGGCTGACGAAAGCACTGACGTGCATACTGGCCGGAGGTGCTTTGTCCGTAAGCGGTTTGATGATGCAGACCCTTTTCAGAAATCCACTGGCCGGACCTGATGTTCTGGGGTTGAGCTCGGGTGCAAGTCTTTTCGTTGCGCTGACAGTAATGGCCGGTGTTTCAACATTCTCCGCAGGTTCTTATGGCGTTGTGGTAACAGCGTGTATCGGATGCGTTTCGGTTTTTCTGCTCATTATTCTTGTTGCCCAACACCTGCGTGACAATGCCTCCTTATTGCTTGTCGGACTAATGATTGGCGCAGGCACATCCGCGCTGGTGAGCGTTCTGCAGTTTATCAGCCGCGCGGAGGATCAACAGTACTTCCTGGTGTGGACATTCGGAAGTATGGGAAGTCTTAGCTGGAGTGAGGTTGCAGCCCTTGCTTTGGTAACCTGCATTGGAACAGCTATTGCCTTTTTCATTATAAAACCCCTTAACGCATGGCTGCTGGGCGACCATTACGCACAAAGCCTAGGTACCAATCCCCGCAGGGCACGGATACTTATTATTATATGTACATGTTTGTTGACTGGTGCCGTAACGGCTCTATGCGGACCCATTGCGTTTGTTGGGCTTGCAGTACCTCATTTGACCCGTCTCTTTTTGAAAACAAGCAACCATAAAGTACTCATCCCCGGAGTACTGGTTGTGGGGGCGTCCACTATGTTGGTTTGCGATAGCATTGCGCAACTTCCGGGTACGGCCATGGTTCTGCCAATAAATGCAATAACCGCCCTCATTGGGGCACCTGTAGTAATCTGGATAATACTACGGGCAAAAAAAATATGGGTATAACCATGCGTGAGAAGCAAACACCTTTGTTAACCGTCACTACCCTGAAGGTAGGCTACCCAACTCATCAGCATGATCCGCTATTTACCAGTTTGAATCTCTCGTTGCTGCCCGGTGCACTGGTTTGCTTTATGGGCCCTAACGGAGTAGGCAAATCGACCCTGCTACGCACCTTGGCAGGTTTACAAAAACCGCTGGAAGGAATGATTTCATTTTCATCACAGCCGACTTCATCCCCAAGGAAGAGCAGTCTTGGTTTAAAAGAGATCAGCCGAAAAATTGCAGTAGTGCTCACCGACAAGATTTCTGCAGGATCGATGACCGCTCAAGAACTTATTGTTTACGGTCGGTACCCGCATCTGGATTGGAGCCTTCGCTTAACTAAAGCCGATGAGGCAGCAATTCAGAAGGCCATGGAGGCAACGCATGTGCTGCATCTGAAAAACAAAAAGCTGTACGAACTAAGCGATGGACAGTTACAAATGGTAATGATTGCAAGGGCCCTTTGCCAGGAGACGCCCATTATCTTGCTGGATGAGCCAACCGCTCACCTTGACTTGAATAACCGGGTTGAGATTATGAACCTTCTCCGAACCGTTGCACGAAAGGGTAATAAAGCAATACTGCTCGCCACCCATGAACTGGACCTTGCTTTGCAAACGGCCGATCAGATTTGGCTGGCAGGCAAAAACAAACAACTACAAACCGGCATACCGGAAGACCTGGTACTTAGCGGTGCATTCGATGAGATTTTTCAATTAAAAGGTTTTGACCTTAAAACTGGCAAAGTACAGCATGAAGCCTGGCGCGGGATTACAATAAACCTTGTTGGTGAAGGGCCCGAGGTATTATGGACCAAAAATGCACTCGAGCGGTGCGGATATCGCATTGAAGAAAACGGTAAAGTTACCGTTCATTTACGTATAAAAGAGTCTAAGCCGGAGTGGGTTCTGGATCGAAGGGAGTTGTTCCATAACTTGAATACCCTTTTGAATATGCTATCGGGTATTGGTAAGGATTAACAAAAATCATTTCTCTTCAACAACTTTCCTTTCAGCGCAACTGTTTTCAAACCTTCGGCAGTAAACCACGACCCGCAAGTTTCAATCGTTTGCATTAAATCGTTAATCCAGTCAATCGCTAATTTTCTTAGCTTGCCGCCTTTTATTTACAACTCATGATTCACCTGAGCGAACTTTTCACGTACCCGATTTCGAAAAAATATGCCAAGCCTGTCGCATATTTCTCCATGGAGTTTGCGGTTGATCAACCATTGAAAATATATTCCGGTGGTCTTGGTTTTCTGGCCGGCTCTCACATGCGCAGCGCATACGAACTCAAGCAAAACATGATCGGCATCGGCATTTTGTGGAAGAAGGGCTATTACGATCAGGAGCGAAACGAAGACCAGTCTATGCGGGTGAGTTTTCGCAACAAGCAGTATTCTTTTTTAACCGACACGGGCATCCTGTTTCCAATAACCATTCACGGATCCCGGGTTTATGTGAAAGCGTACCTGCTGAAACCGGAAGTATTTAAAACCGCACCCATCTTTTTACTAACCACCGATATTGACGATAACGACCACCTTGCCCAAACCATCAGCCACCGGCTGTATGACCCGAATGAAACAACACGTATTGCACAATCTGTCTTGCTGGGCATTGGCGGAGCTAAATTACTGGAACTACTTGGGCGTGAAACGGAAATCTACCACATGAACGAGGGTCACTCCCTACCGCTTTGCTTTTACCTTCTTTATAAATACAAGAATCTCAATGAAGTAAAAAAACGCGTGGTGTTTACCACCCATACCCCGGAAAAAGCCGGCAACGAAGAACACAACATACCGCTGCTGGAAAGCATGAACTTTTTCAATGGACTGACCCTGAAGGAAGTTGACGATTATGTTTATCCTGAAAACGGAACCTTAAATTACACGCTTACCGCTTTGCGTATTGCTAAAAAAGCCAATGGTGTTTCACAACTGCATGGCGATGTGGCCAGAAAAATGTGGGAGCCGTACAAAGGAATTTGCACCATCGAGGCCATTACAAACGCTCAAAATAAAACCTACTGGCATGATTATATGCTTGACAAAGCGCTGGCAAAAAACGATGACAAAAAACTGCTGAGCCGTAAAAAAATGCTCAAGCGAAAACTGTTTCGGGTGGTGGCCAACCAAACCGGAAAACTGTTTGACGAAAACGTGCTCACCATTGTGTGGGCACGCAGGTTTGCATCCTATAAGCGGGCAAACCTGCTGCTTCGTGACTTCAACCGGTTTAAAGCCCTGGTAAGTAATAAAGAATTTCCTGTGCAGGTAATCTGGGCCGGAAAACCCTATCCGGAAGACTACACCGCTATAAACATCTTTAATGAGATTTTCTGGAAGACCCTGCCGCTTCCAACCTGCACCGTTTTAACAGGGTATGAGCTGTGGATTTCAGGGCACCTGAAACGTGGTTCTGATATATGGTTGAACAATCCACGACTCTACCATGAAGCTTCAGGCACTTCGGGCATGACAGCCGCTATGAATGGATCCATCAATGTTTCCATACCCGATGGGTGGGTACCGGAGTTTGCAAAACATGGTAAAAACAGTTTTATCATTCAGCCCGCTGCGGATGACCTGCCCCAGGATGAAAAAGACAAGCAAGAAGCCAACACCCTGTACGAATTGCTCGAAAACGAAATTATACCGATGTACTACAAAAATCCGGCAAAATGGATAAAGATTGTAAAAGCCGGAATGAAAGACGTGCTTCCCTTTTTCGATTCGGCAAGAATGGCCGATGAGTATTACGAGAAGATGTACCGGTAAATGAAAAAAGGGAGGCTCTACTTTTTCTCCCTGTAAAAAATCAGCGAAACCGAGTTTACACAATACCGCTTGCCTGTATCGGTGGGGCCATCATCAAACACGTGGCCGAGGTGAGATCCGCAATTGGCGCACATGATTTCGGTGCGTATCCAGCCATGCGAACGATCAACCAAGTATTTAATTTTTCCGCCTTCCAGGGCCCGGTCAAAACTTGGCCAGCCGCAGTCGCTTTCAAACTTCATATCCGAGTTAAATAACTCTGCATTGCAGGCAGCGCATGAGTAAACACCCTTCTCATTGGTTTTGTAATATTTTCCCGTGAAGGGCCGCTCGGTTCCCTTCTCACGCAGGATGTAAAACTGCTCAGCAGTTAATATTTTCTTCCACTCGTCCTCCGTTTTAAAAACGGTTTGGGGTGCTTCAATGGGTTTTTCCTTTTCAATGATTCTGGATTTCATATCCTGGGCATGCATACTAATGGTGAGCAATAGTGTTGAAATGCTGATGAAGATTCGACTCATAGCGATTATATTCTTTCAAACATTCCGAACTAAATAAAGTTTCAAATGCGGCCGTACTGCTCATTTCCTGTAAAAGATTCTTTAAGTTAGCAAAAATTTAAACGGATCACATGACCGATCGGAGGCTGAGTGAAATTTGGGTATACCCGGTAAAATCACTTTCGGGGATACGTGTTACACAGGCCGAAGTGTTGGAAAAAGGATTGAAATTTGACAGGCGGTTCATGCTGATAGATTCTGGTAACCGCTTTATTACACAGCGTGAACATCCTGAACTGGCCTTATTTCAAACCGAAATACACAACAGCACGCTACGCGTTACTCAACGGGCCAGTCAGGAAACTATTTCGTTTTCCTTAGAACCCCTTCCGGGTAAACTCTTAACCGCAGCTATTTGGCGCGATGAGGTTTCCGTATCCGAAGTGGACGAACAGCTCAACGTATGGTTTTCAGATGCCTTGAAACTGCCATGCAAACTGGTTCATTTTCCTGAAGTCAATCACCGGCCGGTAGATCCAGCTTACGCGCTGCACAATGAGCAGGTGAGTCTTGCCGATGGCTACCCGTTTCTGATTATTGGCCAGGCCTCGCTCGATGATTTAAATACCCGTTTGGATAAACCCGTTGCGATAAACAGGTTCCGCCCGAATTTTGTTTTTACAGGCGGGCGGCCGTATGAAGAAGATGGGTGGAGAAACTTTTCCATTGGCTCACTTCGTTTTGTCGGTGTAAAAAACTGCAGCCGGTGCGTGCTGATAACCGTTGATCCGGAGACCGGAACGAAAGGCAGGGAACCTTTGCGCACACTTTCAACGTACCGGAAAAAAGGTGGTAAAACCTTTTTTGGACAAAATGTATTGGCTATTAACAATGGAACGGTTACTGTCGGAGAACCAATAACCTTATGAAGCATTTAACTAACCTAAAATTCTTGTTTTTTACATTGGTTTTTATCCTGAATGCATGTAGGCCTGAAAAAGATAAACCCCTTCCGGTGTTAGGTCATCGCGAGGTGGTAGTGAATGAGGTAAACGGACAGAAAGTAGTAGATACCGTTTACCACACCATTGCTGACTTTGAATTTGTAAACCAGGATAGTATACGCGTAACCCAAAATACGTTCAGCGACAAAATTTATGTGGCCGACTTTTTCTTCACGTCCTGCCGCACTATTTGTCCGAAAATGAAAACCCAGATGCTGCGCGTATATGATTCCATTCAATCCCTGCCTGATGTATTGATTTTATCGCACACCATTGACCCCGAACATGATGACATAGCCAAACTGCACGACTTTGCCGACCGGCTGGGTGTACAGAGCAGCAAGTGGCATTTCGTTACCGGAGACCAGGACAAGATCTTTGACATTGCCCAAACCAGTTACTTTGCCACCGCTATGGTTGATAACACCGAACCCGATGGCTTTATTCACAGCGGTGCCTTTTTACTCATTGATAAGGAACGAAGAATACGCGGCAAGTACGATGGAACCCGGGAAGAAGATGTAAACCGGCTTATCCAGGATATTAAGCGCCTGAAAAAAGAGTATGCGCAGTAGCCTTTGGATAATTCTCCCGGTTGCATTGGTTCTTGTAATTACGTGTGACCGCAGTAACCGTATTCTATCGGATAAAAAACCCTCCATTAAGTTTACCCAATATTACCTTCAGGGTGAACAACTTTACCAAAAACACTGCAGCAACTGCCACCAGCCCGATGGCACGGGCCTTGGACGGGTTTACCCTCCTTTGCACCAATCCGATTTCATGACAAACAACTTCGAACAGGTGATTTGCCTGATGAAAAAAGGAATGGAGGGGGAAATCACCGTAAACGGAAAAGAATACAATCAACCGATGCCGGGTGTTTCAACCCTAACTGATCTGGAAATAGCCGAGATCGCCACCTACATTTACAACACCTGGGAACACCAGCGGGGGATCATCGAAGTAAGCGAGGCATCCCGTATTCTTCGGGAATGCCGTTAACCTCACTTCAGGCTGATGGTAATTTTCGTATTGGCTTTTACGGAAAAGCGGGCATCATTGAATCCGGGCGGACCAAACGTACCACGGGCATTATTTGAAAACCCATAGGGTTCACGGGGGATTCCCATAAAATTCGAATCAAGTTTTTTATTGTCATTAACATCATGGTAGCAACTTATGGCGTACTCACCCGGCTCAAGGTTTTCAAAAACAGCACTTACCATTTTACCGCTTACTGTTATCTCCCGAACGGCCTTATGTTTCTTCATAAAACTTTCCGCGCTGGCGTAGAGCGCCATCCGCACGGACCCTTTTACAGTTTTAATATCGGTAATGGTTACCTCCACGGTATGCTGGGCGAAAACCGGGTTACCAACACCGCTAAATCCACAAAAAATAATCAGCCAGAATCTCATCTTTTTAACCGTTTAGCGACAAAAAATTGATCAATCCGAAAAATCCAATCCGGTTACAAAATAGTTACAAACCGGGTGAGATAATTTCGTAACTTTCATCGTATTCTGAAAAATCCCCTATCATGGCAACATTTAACCTGAAGATCAACAAAAAAAAGTATTCCGTAGAAGCGGATCCCAACATGCCTGTGTTGTGGGTTCTTCGCGACTTACTCGGGCTAACAGGAACTAAATACGGATGTGGTATAGCCCAGTGCGGTGCATGCACCGTGCACCTGAATGGCGATGCGGTGCGATCATGCTCCCTGCCTGTTTCGGCTGTAGGCAATGGCGAAGTGGTGACCATAGAAGGATTATCTGAAAATGGCGACCACCCTGTGCAAAAAGCCTGGGAGGAAGTGGATGTGATGCAATGCGGTTACTGCCAGGCCGGTCAAATCATGTCGGCTGCTGCGCTGCTGGATCAAAATCAAAATCCAACTGATGAAGATATTTTCAATGCCATGAACGGCAACATCTGCCGGTGCGGCACCTACCTGCGTGTACGCGAAGCCGTTAAAAAGGCCGCAACAATAAAATAACCAGGCACCAATTTGCTAACCTTAAGACAAACACATTATGGAAATCATTAAAACCCATTATAACAGAAGATCCTTCCTCAAAGTATCGGCTGCTGCCGGTGGCGGTATTGTTCTGGGCTTTAACTGGCTGATGTCGTGTGCGCCCCCGCAGGATAAAGCCGGTCTAACCATGCCCGATGAATGGTTCGACATTAACGCCTTTCTGAAAATCGGCAATAACGGTGTGGTGACTATCTACTCGCCCAATCCTGAAATCGGTCAGAATGTAAAAACTTCCATGCCCATGATTGTGGCCGAAGAACTTGATGTTGACTGGAGCAACGTGCTGGTTGAACAGGCTCCGCTTAATACCGTGAAGTACGTGCGCCAGCTGGCAGGCGGAAGCCAGTCCATCCGGCAGGGATGGAAGTCGCTTCGCATTGCCGGTGCATCAGCAAGGCGCATGCTCATCGAAGCTGCCGCCAACAAATTGCAGGTACCCGTTGACGAATTAACCACCGAAAAAGGTGTTATTAAACATTCATCCGGAAAAACGATTGGATATGGAGAAGTTGCCTCACAGGCTGTTTCCATTGCTATACCGGAAGAAGTTGCATTAAAAGAGCCTAAAGATTTTAAAATCATCGGCAAGCCCACTAAAAATGTTGATGGCAAAAAAGTAATCAAAGGCGAACCGTTGTTTGGCCTTGACATCCAGCGCGAAGGAATGCTCATCGCCATGATTGTTCACGCTCCTGCCTTCGGCATGAAACCGAAATCAATTGATGACTCGGCCGCCCGTTCAATGCCCGGCATAAAAGATGTATTCACCATCACTTCCCTGCCCGAAGGCATAGAACCGCAATGGTCGGATGTAAATGCGTTCAACGAATTGGTAGTGATTGTTGGCGATAATACGTGGAATGTCATGCAAGCCAAGAAGGCACTCTCCATCGAATGGGAAACCGTATCGGCACCAATGACCACCGATGGGTATAACAAGGCACTTTCGGATTTGCTGGAGAAAAAAGCCGATACACCTGCCCGTAAAGACGGTAATCCCGATGAGGTGTTTAAGAAAGCCGCCCGGGTTATTGAACGCACTTATTCGGCACCCTTTCTGGCGCACAATACTATGGAGCCGATGAATTTTTTTGCAAACGTAACAACCGATGGCGCAGAACTGGCAGGCCCAATACAAACACCCGAGTTCTTACGTAAGACTGTTTCGGCTGTGATTGGTTTACCCGAAGACAAAATTTCCATTGACATGACCCGCCAGGGAGGCGGATTTGGAAGGAGGTTGTATGGACACTTCGGTCTCGAAGCTGCGGTAATTTCCAAACGCTTGAATGCCCCGGTTAAACTGGTGTACACCCGCGAAGACGATATGACACAGGGCACCTACCGACCGGCTTATAAGGTGAAGTACCAGGCAGCCATCGACAAAAATAATAACCTGGTGGGCCTGAAAATAAGGGGTGCCGGCATGAACGAAAGTCCGGTGTTTGCAAACCGTTTTCCGGCCGGTGCTGTTGATCATTACCTGGTTGAAAATCATGCCCTGAATTCGAACATCTCAACGGGCGCCTGGCGCGCACCCCGCTCTAATTTTATGGCTATAGCTGAGCAATGCTTTTTAGATGAAGTAGCCGAAGCACTCGGCAAAGATCCGATTGATTTCAGGCTTGAACTGCTTGAGCGTGCCGCTACCAATCCGGTTGGCACAAATAACGATTATGACCCGGCTCGTTACGCAGGTGTTTTAAAACTTATAAGAGAAAAATCAGGATGGGGTCAGAAGAAAGATGGTCAACACCGGGGGGTATCAGCTTACTTCTGCCACAACAGCTATGTTGCCCAGGTATTTGATGTGGTGATGAGAAATTCAAAACCGGTTGTACAAAAAGTATGGTGTGCGGTTGACTGCGGAATTGTTGTAAACCCTGAAGGTGCCAAAAACCAGCTCGAAGGCGGTATTGTGGATGGTCTTGGCCATACCCTGTACAGCGAAATGACCTTTACGGAAGGAAAACCCGATCAGAATAATTTTCATAATTACAAACTGATTCGCAACAGTGAAGCTCCGGCTGAGATCGAATGCTTTTTTGTTGACAACGGCATTGATCCTACAGGCCTTGGTGAACCGGGCTTACCTCCTGCCGGTGCAGCGTTTGCCAATGCCTTGTTTGCTGCAACAGGCAAACGACTCACATCGCAACCTTTTATTAAGGAGGAGATGGCCATTACCCCAATGTAACGTTTACAGGCCTGCGTGAAAGAACTCCGAACCATACTGGCCGCATTCCGAAAAATTGATTTTTCACAACGGCAGGCTGCACTTGCTACGGTTGTAAAAGTCAGGGGCTCTTCCTACCGCAGTCCCGGAGCCCGGATGCTCATTACGGATGATGGAAAATGGGTTGGTTCCATCAGCGGAGGCTGCCTGGAGGGCGATGCCTTGCGTAAAGCACGGCAAGTCATGACGAGCAAGAAACCTGTTGCTGTAACGTATGACACCCGCGAAGAAAGCAACCAGAACCTGGGCATCGGATTGGGGTGTAACGGTATTATCGATGTACTGATTGAACCTGTGGATACCTCATCGGCAAACAATCCCATTCAGTTGTTTGAAGAAATCGTGAACCGAAACGCCCCCGTTCTGCTGGCTACCGCATGCAGCGGGGAGTTTACAGGCGCCAGGTTACTAATGGATAAAAACGGAAATACGTTGTCGGATTCGTTTGATGCGGCAATCACAGCCAGCCTGAAGCACGATCTCACCGCGCTGGCAACGACCTCCCGCAGCCACGTGAAGTTATATGGAGCTACTGAAGTATTCCTCGAACTCATTCAACCCTCTGTTCACCTCATCCTTTTCGGGGCCGGCTTCGATGCGCGGCCGGTAAGCGAGTTGGCAAAGTCGCTGGGCTGGATAGTAGAAGTTACTGATGAGTGTGTGGCACACATTGCGCCAATCTTTTTTCCTGCAGCCGACAAGCTCTCGCTGTGCCAGCGCGAATTCATTGATCGCGATTTTTTGGTCACTGAATACACAGCCTGCGTGCTCATGTCGCATAACTATGAGTACGACCGCGATGTATTGAAAAAGCTGTTGCAAACACCAACACCCTACATCGGCATTCTCGGTCCGCGAAAGCGTTTCGATAAAATGAGAGAAGAACTCAGCACACTGAAGATTGAATTATCGCAAACCGATCTGCACCGCATTCACTCCCCGGTTGGGATTGACATCGGTGCTGAGACCCCTGACGAAATTGCGCTCTCCATTATTGCTGAGATTCAAAGCAAATTTGCCAACCGGTCCGGGGGCTTTCTCAAATACCGCAATAACCCCATCCACCAGCGCGATACAACAACCGACCAGGTTTTTAAGCAAGTGTATTTTAATCACATAAAGCATAACAAGACCGGCAATGGCTAATTCCGTCCAGTGGCTGGAGGAGCGGTTAGAAGAATGGGATTGCTTCACTTCCGCCTGCCTGCCGCAGGCAGGTTCGCAATGACGGGACTTTTTAAGATGACTGGTGATCACGCCTCACGCGGAAAGAAAAAGGAACGGGTTGCATCAGTAAAACCGGATGCAATACCCATTATGGTTCTCGCTGCCGGCCCTTCTTCCCGGTTAGGCACACCCAAGCAGCTTCTGTCTTTTCAAAAGGAAACCCTGCTGCACCGGGTGGCCAGTAAAGCGGTTGACAGCCGGGTCGGACCTGTGATTATTGTATTGGGTTCACATGCTGAAGAAATCAGTGCTACGGTTAGCCATTTGCCTGTCCACATACTGATCCACCCTGACTGGGAAAGAGGCATGGGGAGTTCCATTAAGGCCGGGCTGCAATTTGCAATGAACCGGTTTGCTGGCACACCGGCAGTAATCATTTCAGTTTGCGACCAGTTTTTCCTAGAGGCACGCCATCTCCGCCAATTAAAGAAAAAGTTTATCGCAAATGCTTCTGAACTGGTTGCAGCCCGCTATGCCAACGGAGTTGGCGTGCCCTGCCTTTTCAGCAAGAAATTCTTCCCCGCTCTGATGGAATTATCCGATGACCAGGGGGCAAAACGCATTATACTGGCACATGCTGAGGAAAGTGCATTTATTTCATTCCCTCAAGGAGACGTTGATGTTGATACGGTGGCGGACTGGGAGGCTATTAAAAAAATGCGACCGGGTCTACAGGCTTAGTACTCCACCAAAATTTTGGTTGTGTCATTCTTTACAAGCACGATATCGTGGATCTGGTTTGTCTGAAATTCCCCGGTTTCTTTAATGATGGTGTAGTACAAATCAAATTTCTTAAAATAAGAGAAAGGAAGCCTTCTGGTAATGGTGGTGTCAGGAACTTCCATTGATGTTTCATAGGGAATAAAACAGATAGACAACTCCACCTTGTCGGTTGATGTGTGGTCAATTTTGTCAAAACTTACCTGAAAGTAGGTCGGGTGATCCACCGTAACCAAATTGATAATCTGGCTGGCATTCACATCTCCATAGATAACATCGCCAGCCATGCAGGGAAATACGGCCATCTTGTTAACCTGCAACAAGCTGTTGGTAGTTAGTTTGAGAACGTAGGCTGCATTCTTCGGTAGTTCGCTTTTGCTGACGGTAAACAGGTAATTACCGTTGAGATCAGTTTCATTTGAAAGCACAAGTACTATTCGATTGAGTGGGTTACTCCGATCAAACGGTACATCCTTATCGATAATGAGCAATTCAAGAGGAACGTCAGCAGCTAGCGCACCGTTTTCGCGGAAGGCAACCTTTCCGGAAAAGGTCACATTCAAATGGTCTGTCTCCTCCTCGCATGAAATGACAAAAAACAAAAACACGAACAAAGGTAAATGCTTCATGAGTATGGGTATGCCTACACGGTTATCTCCTCGGTTACTGCGGCTATCCCGGCCTTGATTATAGCTTCAAATCCGCCATTTACATTAATTGGACTTGCAAATCCTTCCCGTTTCATAATCGAGCATGCTATCATGGAGCGGTAACCGCCAGCGCAATGCACATAGAAGGGCTTTTCCTTATCCAAACCAGCCAGGTTACCGGGCATCTCACCGAGCGGAAGAAAACTCGCCCCCTTTACATGGCTCACGCTCCACTCCCCCGGCTTCCGGGTATCAAGAATATCAATCCCACGATTCATTGCCGTTGGTCGTACAGACTGAATAGTGTCCCTCTTTTCATCCCAGGAGGCAATCCCCCCGTCAAGATATCCGATCACATTCTCATAGCCTACTCGCGCCAGTCGCAATACCGATTCTTCTTCTTTGCCGGGTTCAGTTACCAGCACCAGGGGTTGATTTATGTCGATAAGTGTGCCTACCCAAACCGCATACTGGCCATTCAATCCAATGTTAATTGAGCCCGGTACAAATCCTTTTTCAAAGTCATCGGGCCTGCGTGTGTCAAGGACCAACGCTCCATTTGCAATAGCCTGTTTAAAAGCAGAAACAGACAACGGCTTTTTGTTTTTACCGATAACTTCATCAATCGGGTTATAGCCTTCACGATTAATGCGGGCATCTTCAAAGAAGTATTGAGGAGGGGGCAAAATGCCTTCCGTTACTTTTTCAATAAACTCTTTACGGTTCATGTCTTTGAGCGCATAGTTGAATTTCCTTTGCTCTCCAATCGTGCTGAATGTTTCCTTGCCAATGTTTTTACCACAGGCTGAGCCGGGACCGTGTGCCGGATAGACAATTACGGAATCGGGCAGGGTTTTGATTTTCTGATTCAACGAATCGTACATCATGCTGGCCAGTTCCTCACGGGTCATCACGCCATCCAGTAAATCGGGGCGGCCTACATCGCCTACAAACAGCGTATCGCCCGTAAAAATGGCATGCTCCTTTCCGTTTTCATCCAACAGCAGGTAACAGGTTGATTCAGGAGTGTGGCCGGGAGTATGCAATGCCCGGATGGTCAGGTTTCCAAGTTTAAATTCCTCGCCATCTTTTGCATTGTATGCCTTATAGTTGGTTACGGCCCCAGGGCCATAAATAATCGGAGCACCAACCTTTTTGGCCAGGTCAATATGACCCGATACAAAGTCAGCATGAAAATGCGTTTCGAATACATACCTGATTGCGGCTCCACGCTGGCGCGCCATTACAAGGTAAGGTTCCGTTTCGCGAAGCGGGTCAATAATGGCCGCTTCACCTGCAGATTCTATGTAATATGCCGCCTCGGCCAGGCAATTGGTATAGAGTTGTTCAATGTACATGCTGTATCGGGAGTAATTGAACTGCAAAGTTAAAAAAACCGGTTGAACCGGACAGCGTGCACGCTTTTACAAAGGCCGGCTTATATTTGCGCGCCATGCGCCTGATTGCTTCGTTGTTGCTCATTGGTTTACCTTTCAGTCAGTTGCTGGCTGACACCTTCCAACTCTTCGAGGAGAATGGAAAGACAGGATTAAAGAATCAACAAGGTATTGTACTGATCCCCGCAGCGTATGAAGCACTCGGCTGGAGCGATGGGTCTTTTTCCGTTCTGGCAAATGTTACCGGGTATAAACTAAATGGAAAATGGGGACTGATTACAACTTCAAACCAGCAAAAAACAGCTCCGGAATACGATCAGTTAGTACCTGCTGATTCAAGGCGCGTCCTGGCCACTGTACAATCACCGATTACCTTTCACCTGCGAACCGGCCTCCTCTCTGTTGAAGGAAAAATCATCATCCCCTTTGAATATACCGGAATTAAACTCCATGGGTTGAGGGCCATAACCTATACCCTCGATAAGAACAACCGGCTGAGATATGGATTGATCGATCTGGAAAACAAGACCATCCTGCCGGCACTTTACTCAAACATTTATCCCCTGGGAAGTTTACGTTATGCAGTACAAAACACGGCCGGAAAAACTGCATTGTTTACAGAAAACGGGAGAGCAATTACCGGTTTTGTTATCGACAGCATTGGCCCGTTAAAGGACGATAGGGCCATCTACTACCAAAACGGCAAGCAAGGCATACTCAGCCGCAATGGCACTGTTGTTAAAGAAGCCGTGTACCGGGAACTAAAAACTGAAAACGGCAAACTATATGGAAAATTGCCGGATGAATGGACCGTTCTCGCCCCATCCAATTCCGTTATCAAAAAACTGGAAGCCGATTCAATGGTAGTGGTAAGCCCTTCGCGGTATAAACTGGTTACCGCGGAAGGCACTCAATTGCTGGATGAACGGCTTAATCCGGTAATCAAAACATTTTTCGAATCGCTCAGTCATGGTCGAAACAACCTGGTTGTCATTTCGGAAAAGGGAAAGAAGGGCATCATCCATACCAGTGGCTCGGAAATTTTGCGGCCCGTATTCAACGAAATCAAAATTGGCAACACCCATCTCTTCGTTAAGGAAAACAGGCAGGGTAACCCCAAATGGTCATTATTTGATTATTCCGGCAATCGGGTTTCAAAAAAATCGTACGATTACATCGAAGAATTTACCGATCGGCTTTTCCGCGTAACAGAAAATGGATTTCAGGGGGCCATCAACAACCGGGGCGGTGAACAACTTGCTTGTGTGTTTGACAGCCTGCTGGAAACGAATGAAGATCTTTTGGCCGTAAAATTCAGGGGGCTGTACGGCATTCTTTCCGATAAAGAAGCGTGGATTGTTACACCACAACCAAACCCGATACGGTTGATCAACCGCGAGCGATTCCTTGAACAATCGGGCAACCTGGTAACGTTAAAATCAATTGACGGCAATGTGTTGTATTTCACAACAAATGAAATAACCCTGGTCGATCAAACCTTGCGTGAACACCTGTCGAGCGGTGGCCAATGGACGCTGAACCTGAACGGGCAGATTATTGCCCGGGAACTTCCGCCTTCGGGGCAAACCGAACAGGTATGGCCTGCCTCTGAAGGGTTGCGGATGATCAAACGCAACGGGCGATATGGTTTTATTGATAACCATGCACGGTTAATGATTCCTAACCGGTATGAAGAAGCCCGGCCCTTTGAAAACGGGTTCGCACCCATCCGAATCCGGAACAAGTGGGGCTTCATCAACCACGATGACAAGCTTGTGGTTCAACCGGTTTATGAACATGTTTCCGGTTTTGAAAACGGGCATAGCAGGGTAAAGCAAAACGGCAAGTACGGTCTGATTAACACGGCCGGTGATCTGGTGTTGCCCACGCGATACGATGAACTGAATGTGTTGGAGAGCAAGCGGATTTTACTGAGCGCGGGAGGCCTCTATGGTTTGGCCAGCGAACAAGGCGATGTGTTGCTTTTTCCAAAGTATGAATCCATAACCGATCTGAACAACGGATATGCCATTGTGATTCTGGGCGGTAAGTATGGTGTTACGGATTTAAGAGGGCTAACTGCCATCCCCCTTATCTACGATTTTCTGTTCTTCAACCCGGAAGGAAATCTTTACATCGGCCTTGTTAAGAAACCCTGGGAGATGATCGATTAATTTCGTGACATGCAAAGACACCCACAAAGTAAAAAGGAGCCTAAGCCCCTTTTATAAATCTTTCTTTGGTGCGTTGCTGCCCTTGCCTGAGTCTGAAATCGACTGGCGCATTCCTGTATCAGCCTGCACATTTTGCATTCGGTAATAATCCATTACACCGAGGTTACCCTTAACAAAGGCATCCGCAATGGCTTTTGGAATTTCCGCCTCAGCCTGAATTACATTGGCCCGTGCTTCCTGTGCTTTGGCTTTCATTTCCTGTTCAAGGGCAACAGCCATCGCCCTTCGCTCTTCTGCTTTTGCTTCCGCCACTTTCAGGTCGGCCGATGCCTGGTCAATCTGCAATTTTGCTCCGATGTTGGCGCCTACGTCCACATCCGCAATGTCTATTGAAAGGATTTGAAACGCGGTGCCCGCATCCAGGCCCCTTGATAATACAACTTTTGAAATTTTATCTGGATTCTCAAGTACTTCCTTGTGCGACTTGGCCGAGCCGATAGCGGTTACAATCCCTTCTCCAACCCGGGCAAGAATGGTGTCTTCACCGGCTCCACCCACCAACTGCTGAATGGCCGCACGTACGGTAACGCGTGCAATGGCAATGAGTTGAATACCATCGGCCGCAACAGCCGCTACTTTGGGTGTTGTGATTACTTTGGGATTAACGGAAATCTGAACGGCCTGAAACACATCGCGGCCGGCAAGATCGATCGCAGTGGCTTGCTTGAAATCCAGATGAATGTTGGCTTTCTCTGCCGAGATGAGCGCCCGTATTACATTGGGCACGTTGCCTCCGGCAAGGTAGTGTGTTTCCAAATCAGTTGACGTCAGTTTCAAACCGGCTTTGGTGGCTGTAATCAGCGACTCAACAATAACCCGCGGAGGTACTTTGCGGATTCGCATGAACACCAGCTCGAACAACCCTACCCGTACCCCGCTGAACAAGGCGGTGATCCACAGGTTGATCGGAACAAAATAGAGGAAAATGAAAAACAGGATTATTCCTGCAAAGACCACAAACAATAGGGCTACACCTTCTAATTCCATAATAATATGATTTAAGATTTATTGACCGGTTCTACCAAAATATCATTTCCTTGAATCTGCACCACCTTCACTGCGACACCTGCCGCAAGATAGTCGCCATTGGTTTTTACTTCAAAATTTTTTCCTTCGAATTCGGCTGTGCCCATGGGCCGCAGGGCTGAAACCGAAACCCCTTCATCACCGGGCTTCAGTCCGCTGGTTAAGCCTTCGTTCACTTTGCTTTCGATACTGGTCTTCAGCGAAAACCGTTTCCACGCACCCTTTCTGAAACTCTGGTATAAAACAAAGGCAAACCCAACAGTGGATGCGATTAATGTGAAATTACCGACTTCCCGGCCAAACTCGCCATAGCTAAAGACAATACCCACAATCAGAAAAACAAGGCCCAGTAAACCCACCACCGTGGTACCGGGAATGAAAATCACTTCAACGATCATGAGGATCATGCCAACTACAATCAGGGAAATTACTACCAGTGCCATGCAACTGCGTTTACGAATGCCATGTCCGAAAGGTAATGCAATTCATACTATCACCGGGAGGTTTTCATGCCTTTCTGTTAATAAGCCTGCGCAAACAACACACGCCTTGCTGAGGGCCTGCCCGAATACACGCATACTCCGGGTTCTTCGGTGGCATCCAGCGGAATGCAGCGGATCGTAGCTTTTGTCAGTTCCTTGATTGCTGCCTCCGTTTCCCGTGTTCCGTCCCAATGAGCCGCCACAAAACCGCCCCTTTCTCCGATTACTTTTTTGAACTCATCAAACGTATCCACCGGGGTTGTCATCTGTTGCCTGAACTCAGCAGCCTTCTTAAACATATTCTTCTGAATGTCATCAAGCAGAACCACCACATTAACGGCAGCCTGGTCTACAGGCATAACCTGTTTTTCCTTCGTATCCCTGCGCGCTACCTCAACAGTACCGTTCTCCAGATCGCGGGGGCCCAATGCCAGCCGCACCGGTATGCCTTTCAGTTCCCATTCCGCAAACTTAAAGCCCGGCTTTTGTGTGTCACGGTCGTCAAACTTAACCGAGACATTATGCTTCTTCAGGTCCTGCACAATTTGCTTTACCTTTTCCCGAATGGCCTGCAGTTCCTGATCATTTTTGAAGATCGGAACAATCACTACCTGGATGGGTGCCAGTTTTGGCGGAAGGATGAGGCCGTCATCATCGGAGTGAGCCATAATCAGCGCACCCATTAACCGGGTGCTTACACCCCAGGAGGTTCCCCAAACATAGTCCAGCTTTCCTTCGCGGGTTGCAAACTGCACATCGAATGCCTTTGCAAAGTTCTGTCCGAGGAAATGCGAAGTGCCGGCCTGCAGTGCTTTTCCATCCTGCATCATGGCTTCAATGCAATAGGTGTCAACTGCACCCGGAAATTTTTCACCTTCCGATTTTTTTCCTTTAACCACCGGCAGCGCCATGAATTTTTCAGCAAACTCGGCATACACATTCAACATCTGAAGGGTTTCATCAACAGCCTCCTGGGCTGTTGCATGCGCGGTGTGCCCCTCCTGCCATAAAAATTCAGCTGTGCGAAGAAACAACCGCGTGCGCATTTCCCACCGAACGATATTGGCCCATTGATTAATCAGGATAGGCAGATCGCGGTAAGACTGGATCCACTTCTTATACGAATTCCAGATAATCGTTTCAGAGGTCGGCCGAACAATCAATTCCTCTTCCAGTTTGGCATCCGGATCAACCACAATACCCTTTCCATCTGCTGAATTCTTTAACCGGTAGTGTGTTACAATAGCACATTCCTTTGCAAATCCTTCAACGTGATCGGCTTCGCGGGCAAGAAATGACTTGGGTACAAACAACGGGAAGTACGCATTAACATGACCTGTGTCTTTAAACATGGTGTCAAGAGCCTGTTGCATTTTCTCCCAGATGCTGTAGCCATAGGGTTTAATCACCATGCAGCCACGCACATCAGAATGCTCGGCAAGGTCGGCCTTCTTTACTAACTCATTGTACCACAACGAGTAATCCTCATTTCGGGTAGGTATACCTTTCGCCATCTCTGGTATAATTATTGTCTTTTAGGTTACTGGTCGGCAAATATAAACCAGTACGCGGGCCCCGTAAACGGCTTACCCTACATTTTGACTGATTTTTGTACCTTTATACTGAATACTTTTGCCTGCCTAAACGTTATAAGAATAAGATAAGATTACGATTAAACGGGAAGCAATGAAAACGCGCATCGGACTTTGGATATTATGGTTACCGGTTCTTGTGGTTTCAGCCCAGGAGAACGATGATATGTATTTCCGCTCAAGGGATCGGCAAAAGGCAGTAACCGCATCGGCAGAAAGTTATGTGAGCAATTACGATAACTTCAAACGCCAACATTTCCCGGAGGCGTTAACCCAACCGGATGGAACCACCAATCCAACCGATAGTTACTCAGCCCGGCAACTTAACCCGGAGTTTGTTTCCCGATCAAACGCTGAACAAGCCAGCGAAGACGAACAGAACTATTTTATCCAGGGATATACCCCCGTTACATCAGCTACTACGGGGTATTACAACAATTCGTCACTGAACAACTCATGGAATACAAATAACTGGTATGCACCGGGGTGGTACGGACCTGCCCGTTTCAATAATTGGTACAGTCCTTATTACGGATTTTATGATCCATGGATGAATCCCTTCTGGGGTATGTCACCGGGCTGGAATTATGGATTCAACAGTTATTGGGGCCCTTGGGGAAGCGGCTGGAATTTTAACCTGGGCTACACCTGGGGCAACGCCTGGTGCCCTGTAATGTGGGGTCCGTCATGGTCGTACTGGAATCAGCCTTACACCCCTTACTATTACAGCGGATATGAAAGAACACGCGCAAATTATGGGAAGCGTCCTTCCAACAATGCCGCTGTGGCTGGCGATATGAGAAGCCGGAACTCAACCAACACACCGAACCAAGTTGTTGATAACAGCAGCGGCCGCACCCGCGGCAACGATGAGTACTACGTAAGGCCAAGCCGTAGAGCGGCTCCCGCAAACACTTCTACCGATGGATCGGTGAATCGTTCGCGCAATTACTCACGCGACACCTATAATACCCCATCGCCTCAGCGGAACACCTATCAGCCCAGCAGACCATCATACACACCGTCTCGCAGCGGTTCGTTTAATTCCGGAACACGAAGCAGTTCGCCTTCATCCGGAAGCCGGTCCAGGGGTGGTAACTAACAGTAAAGCCGGTTTTGATTCATGAGGGCAAAAGTTTTTATTTACCTCACGGCTATTCTATTGTGCCTGCCGGGCATTGCGGCAGCACAGGGGTTTATTGAAAATGCGTTGTTGTTTAGTCGCACCCGACCGGGTGGCAGTGCCCGTATACAAGCGTTAGGCGGTGCACAGGTAGCGCTTGGAGGCGACTTTAGTTCAGCTCTTTCTAACCCGGCCGGACTGGGCATGTATAACCGCTCGGAGTTTACCATCACGCCTGCAATTAATTTCTACTCTGCTTCTGCCGAACACCTGGGAACAGTAACAACCGACTCAAGAAATGTTCTCACCTTACCGGGACTCAGTTATGTACTCAATGGTCCGCAAAATCAAGCGGGTTATATAGGGGGTTCGTTTGGGATCAGCATGTCGAGGATTAATGATTTTAACCGAACCTTTACCTACACCGGTATAGACGATTTCTCGTCCATCGTAGATTGGTTTATTGAAGATGCCTATGGATTTGTTCCCGATGAGCTCCCTCCGCCCTACAGTTCAATCCCACTTTTAAATTACGACAACATTACCGGTCAAAGCTACCTTACCTATCTGATCAATTCCTTTGCTGATGATCCGAATAACAACAGCCCGGTTATGCCCGATGACTACATTAATTACTATTCAGAATTGGAGCCCGTACCCGGGGAAATACGAACACTCACCCGCAACGAACAGGTTTCGGTAAAGGGAAGTCAGTATCAGTGGTCGTTGGCTTACGGTGGTAACTATAACGACAAGCTGTTCTTTGGCGCGAACATCGGTATTACTACCCTGCGGTATACCTTCTCCCGAAAATACCGTGAACGAAATTTTGACTTCAGTGATGATCCCTCCTACAATCCACTCGATTACCTGGAACTTGAGGAGAAGATATCCATTGACGGTTCGGGAGTAAATCTTACGCTGGGATTAATCTACCGGCCGGTCGATCAGGTTCAACTTGGGGTCTCGTTCGTAACTCCCACCTATTATCAACTTACCGACACTTATACCTCAACGGTGCGAACGTTATGGAACGACAGCCGTGCATTTATTGAGGAAAGGTCATTTCAACCTTTGGTATCGGAGTACAACCTCACCACTCCTATGAAAGTCAGCTTAGGCACTGCTGTATTTCTGGGGGGTGTTGGATTTATTACCGGTGACGTGGAGTTTGTTAACTACGGTAAGGCAAAGTACAAGTCCGACATTTCAGGAATTTCTTTTTCTCCGGAAAACGAAGGAATACAGGAATTTTTTACGAGTGCTGTTAATTACAGGGTCGGGGCGGAGTTCCGCTATGAGAAGTTGCGCTTTCGCACCGGGTACAACATTCAGTCAAACCCTGTTTCAAATTCAATAACCGATTTGAAAACACAAACCTTCAGCGCGGGTATTGGGTTACGGTTAAGCAAGTTTTTCACTGACCTGGCCTGGCTAACCACCAAAGGTGATGGTGTGTACAGACCGTACATTTTTCAAGACGGCCTCGGGCCGCTGGTTAATCTGAAAAATAAAGTAAACACCTTGATGCTGACGGTGGGTTTTACCTTCTGATATTCAGCACTGCAAAAATCTTTTCTTCATCGGGGTCGGTTACCCGATAAGTTGCCTGTTCATAGAACTTCATCCTGTCGTGGCGCAGGCGTTTCACGGAATCCTCCAGGTTGGCAGTGCCGAAGAAAAGGGGGCGGCTTGTTGCACCTTCCTGATTCAGTCGCGTTAAAAGCTCAGTTACCGGAACGTTAAGAAAAACCGTTGTCCCAACTTCGTTCATAAATGAAATGCCGTCATAAAAACAGGGTGCTCCTCCTCCTGTGGCCATCACAAAATCTGGTGTGTTGCCTGCAACTTCACGCAACACCGAAGCTTCAGCCTGCCGGAAATACGGTTCACCCTCCTGTTCAAACAACTGAGGAATGGATCGGCCTTCTTTTCGTTCAACGGCTTCATCCAAATCAATAAACGGAACGGCAAGGCGATCGGCCAACTTTCTTCCCAGTGTGGTTTTGCCTGAAGCGGGCATCCCGATAATAAAGATTTTCATGCCGCTACCGTGCTAACTGTATTATCTCCTCGGCACCCGGAGTATCGTTATGATGCCACATTCCCCGCACCGTTCCGTTTACCCACAGGGTTAACCCCGGATTTGAGCGTACGATGGTTTTGAGTACGGTGGCATCAACAAAATAATATTGAACAGCAAGCTGGTGTTCGTGACGGAACATTTCAAATTCAGTTTCGGGTGAAGCCGTCAGCACGATTACATCCACTTTGCCATCAAGTGTATTAATCAGATCGCGTATCCGGTTTATGTTTTTAACGGATGCCTGCTGCACGTTATGGATCACCAGAATCAGCTTTGCTCCTTCAAATGTTTGCTTCGTTACGGTTTGTCCATCGCGGTCAGTCACAGCATAATCTGTAATTTTTGGCTTATCTCCCTGCCGTACAACCTTGTCTTTCCGGTCAACAAACTGGTAGGTGGAGTCTATCCGGTTGAGCTCGTTCACAGTTAATTCTACCAACCGGCCGTTGGTTCGGTACACAAACGTCATCACCACGCTATCGCGTTTGGCACCGGGAGGCAGTATCATCTGTTCGGGTATGTTATTGCCGATTTTGTAGGCCCTGAAATCAATAAACGGTAAATGCCGGATGGCATAAATACCCAGAAAAAAACTCAGCAAAGCCACCCCCAGCACCATAGCATGGCTTTCGCGGGTGCGTAATACCGGATCATACGATTTCCGGTACCAAAACAAATGCAGAATGAATACCAGCAGCACCAGGTCCTTGTAAAAGGATTGCCAGGGGGTAAGCTTGATGGCATCTCCAAAGCATCCGCAATCCGTTACCTTATTCAGAATTGCCGAATACCCGGTGAGAAAAGTGAAAAACAGGATGAGCACCAGCAACACAGCCGTGGTGAGTTTCATCCGGTATTGAATAAGCACGGCAACGCCCAACACTACTTCAAGCACAATCAGCAGGAGGCCCAGTTCAAGTGCATAGGGAATGAACACGCGGAAGAACGAACTAAAATCAACAGCAAATACTTCGAAGTATTCCTCCAGTTTTATCTCGGTTCCAACCGGATCGTTTAGTTTGATAAGGCCTGAGAAGATGAACAGACCTCCTACAAGAATCCTAGAAAACAGATCGATTGATTTTTTAATCATTCGCACGTGAAATTCATTTTTGTGTTTGACCGTTGGATAAGAGGATTAATGCAAAAACCGCATAGTTTATCATATCCTGGTAATTTGCTTTCACACCTTCACTAACCAGTGTATTCCCTTCGTTGTTCTCTATTTGCTTAACACGGTGAAGCTTCATTAAAATGATATCGGTAATAGACTCAACCCGCATGGTGCGCCAGGCTTCGCCATAATCATGATTTTTGTCTTTCTGCAGGTCAAATGTTTCCGCGATTACTTCCTCGTAAAGAGGTTCAACTTCTGCAGCACTGAATTCAGTTTTAGCGTGAACATCCAGCTTGAGCTGTACTAAGGCAATAACGCAATAGTTTATTATTCCGATAAACTCATCCGAAACCGGGTCGCTTACTTTTTGCACGCCCTTTTCCTGAATGCTCCGGATGCGCTGCGCTTTGATAAAAATCTGATCGGTAATCGATGGAAGCCGCATCACGCGCCAGGCGGTACCATAGTCCTTCGTCTTCTTCAAAAAGAGGGCTTTGCAGGTGTTGATCACGTTCCTATATTCGGTTTCTGTTTTTACGTGCATATGATTTCAGCGGGGCAAAATAAGGTATTTTCAACGAACAAAACACTGAACCTGGGTGGCCGGTTGCTTTGTCTCAACACGCCTTCCGTAATGGGCATTCTTAACGTGACACCTGATAGTTTTTTTGATGGCGGTAAGTTTACAGACGAAAGTTCCGTGCTTAAGCAATCCGAAAAAATGATAACGGAAGGTGCCTCCATCATTGATGTGGGGGGCTACTCATCGCGGCCCGGTGCGACCGACATTTCCGAGCAGGAAGAAATAAGGCGGACGGTTAATGCCATTGAAGTTATCCGGAAGGAATTTAAAGACATCATCCTTTCCGTGGACACCTTTCGATCGGCTGTGGCACGGCAAGCGGTTAACGAAGGAGCCGATATAGTGAATGACATTTCGGGAGGAGAGCTAGACTCAACTATGATTGACACCATTGCCGGGCTTGGCGTCCCTTACATCTGCATGCATATGAAGGGAACCCCGCAAACCATGAATTCGCTTGCTTCCTACGGAAATATAGTAGCCGAATTGACTGCCTGGTTTTCGCATAAGCTAGCTGTTTTGCACGCCAGCGGAATAAAAGATGTGATTATTGACCCTGGTTTTGGGTTTGCCAAAACTGTTGAGCATAATTTCGAGTTGCTGACAAAATTGGACGGGCTGAATATTTTGGGTAAACCCCTGCTGGTCGGGTTATCCAGAAAATCCATGATCTGGCGAAGTCTTTCCACTACACCTGAAAATGCGCTGAATGGTACTACGGCATTAAACATGGTTGCCCTGATGAAAGGCGCATCCATTCTTCGGGTGCACGATGTACGCGAAGCCGTGGAGGTGATCAGACTTTTTTCGCACCTGAACCCGGAAACTGCTCCAGTTGAGCGTGTAGTTTAGTACCTTTGTAAGGATGGTGCTGTTGTTTAAGATCGGATTTCTGGAGGTAACGTGGGTTGATTTCATTGACATCGCGCTGGTGAGTGTGTTGCTGTACCAGGTGTATAAACTGATCCGTGGCAGCATTGCAGTAAATATTTTCCTGGGCATTCTCGCCTTGTATCTGATATACCTGATTGTACGTGCCGCACAGATGGAATTGCTGGCAACCATTCTCGGTCAGTTTATGGGTGTGGGCGTGCTGGCAATGATCATCTTGTTTCAACCGGAAATCCGGAAGTTTTTGCTGGTTATCGGTCGCAGTACCGAATTCCGTGACAACTTTATTAAAAACCTGGCAAACTGGCGCAGCACCTATCACGAGGATTTTGACGTGCGTGAAGTGATTGAGGCGGCTAAAACACTGAAGGGCACGCGAACAGGTGCTCTGATTGTCTTTTCGCGCGATACAGAACTGAAATTTTACGCTGAAACAGGCGAACCGCTGGATGCCGAGGTAACCAAACCGCTGTTGCTCTCCATATTTAGCAAGAACAGCCCGTTACACGATGGCGCTGTAATTATTTACAAGGGACGGATTAAGGCGGCCCGTTGCGTTTTGCCGGTAAGTGAAAACGATAACCTGCCGCCTCACTTCGGGATGAGGCATCGCTCGGCAATCGGCATGTCGGAAAGTACGGACACACTGGTCATGGCCATATCCGAAGAATCAGGACGGCTGATATTGGCACGCAACGGGAAATTTTTGCGCGCCCTTAAGCTAAAGCAGGTTGAACAAAAGATTCTGGATTTCCTGCATGCCACTGAACCGGCCAATTGGGATGAGGTGCAGCAGGATGAGGAAGTACAGGCCTAGCCGATAATTCCCTCACTTCAAAACACCGAGTTCTTTACCCACTTCTATAAATGCCCGGATGGCTTTATCCAGGTGGTGCCGTTCATGCGCGGCTGATAACTGAACCCGGATTCGCGCCTGCCCCTTCGGAACTACCGGGAAGAAGAATCCGATGACATAAATTCCCTTATCCAGCAATTTCTCGGCAACCTGCTGAGCCAGTGGTGCTTCATATAACATAATGGGCACAATCGGGTGTTCTCCGGGCTTTATATCGAAACCGGCCTTTGTCATCTCTGTCCGGAAGTATTTTGTGTTTTGCTCCAGCTTATCACGCAACGCGGTGGTTTCGCTGAGCATATTAAATACTTCGATGGATGCTCCCACTATGGAGGGTGCCAGCGTGTTGGAGAATAAGTAAGGCCTTGAACGTTGGCGCAGCAATTCTATCATTTCTTTCTTACCGGAGGTAAAACCACCGGAGGCTCCTCCGAGCGCTTTACCCAGTGTACCGGTAATGATATCAACCCGATCCATCACACCCCGGTATTCCGGAACACCCCTTCCGGTTTTGCCAATGAATCCGGTGGAATGGCACTCATCGGTCATGACCAGCGCCTCAAACCGATCAGCCAGATCACAAATCGCATCAAGCTGAGCGATGGTTCCGTCCATTGAGAAAGCACCATCGGTAACAATCATGATCTGCTTTGCCCCGGCAGCACGTGCATCACGCAATTGCTTCTCCAGGTCGGTCATGTCGTTGTGTTTATAGCGGTAGCGCATGGCCTTGCATAGCCGGACGCCATCAATAATAGACGCATGATTCAGCTCATCTGAAATAATGGCATCCTCAGCGCCAAGCAGCGGCTCGAACACACCCCCGTTGGCATCAAAGGCTGCTGCATATAATACGGTGTCTTCCGTGCCCAGGAATGCTGAGATTTTCTGTTCTAATTCCTTATGAATATCCTGCGTTCCGCAAATGAAACGAACAGATGACATGCCAAAGCCGTGCGAATCAATTGTGCGTTTGGCTGCTTCAATTACCCTTGGATGTGATGATAACCCCAGATAATTATTTGCGCAAAAGTTTATAACCTGCTTCCCCCCGTGAATGGTGATGTCGGCCCCCTGGGGTGAGGTGATGATGCGTTCGCGTTTATACAGTCCGGCTTCACGGATAGAAGCGAGCTCTTTTTCAAGAAAGGGTTTCAGAGTTTTATACATAGGCTGAATACTTTTTACTTGTGGTGCAGTACAAAGTTAGACGCTTCAACGGAATGTAGATGAGGTATTTTTCGTTTTCGGGCATCTTACATTTGCATCTACTGATTTTAAATGCATCAAAAACTTCTTATGGACAACCTGATTAATTACCTTTCGGACTGTTCAGGTATCGGATGAAAACACAAAAAATACTTGTAATCGGAGCAGGCGGCCAACTCGGATCGGAATTGGTTCAGGGCTTGTGGAGATTGTATGGCAAAGAAAATGTGTTTGCAACAGACATTAAAGATCCGCAGGGAATCTTATCTCAAGGCCATTTCGAAATCCTGGATGTTTTAAAACAGAAGCATCTTTTTGAGTTTATCCAGAAAAACGCAATAACCCAGGTTTATCACCTGGCAGCAGTGCTGTCGGCAACGGGAGAAAAAAATCCAAAATTCGCATGGCACCTCAACATGGATGGGCTGATTCATGTATTGGATGCTGCCGTAGAGTTTAAGCTCGACAAAGTGTACTGGCCAAGTTCTATCGCAGCCTTTGGACCAACAACGCCAAAACACAACACACCGCAGGACACCACAATGGATCCCACTACGATCTATGGCATTACCAAACTTTCAGGTGAACGCTGGTGCGATTGGTACTTTCGGAACAAAGGGGTGGACGTTCGCAGTTTGCGGTACCCCGGTCTGATCGGCTACAAAACAAAACCCGGTGGAGGTACTACCGACTACGCAGTCGATATCTTCTTCAAAGCCCTTATCGACAAGCGCTTCGAGTGCTTTCTCAAGCCTGATACCTACCTGCCCATGATGTACATGGACGATGCGGTTAAAGCAACCTTGGACTTAATGGAAGCACCGGCTAAAAAAGTGAAGGTCCGGTCCAGCTACAACATCTCAGCGATGAGTTTCTCACCGGCTGAGATCGCCAATGAGATTAAGAAGCACATCCGCGAATTTGAGATTACCTACTCGCCAGACTTCCGCCAGCAAATTGCCGACAGTTGGCCCAAATCCATTGATGACTCAAGGGCTCGCCAGGACTGGGGATGGCAGCATTCCTTTGATCTCACACGAATGACCGCTGATATTCTGAAAAACCTGCCTGTGTTGCTGACGCAGGAGGCTTAAGCGTAGGAAGACGTTATGCATAACTTATCAAATGCAATATTGATATTGCCTTCTGTAATCCGTTCGTAATACTCTAAATTTACCGGGCAGGTAAACCTTATTTTTTTGCCTTAACCATAAATGAGTCAGATTAAGAAATTAGCCGGTGAAACCGCAGTCTACGGATTAGGTACAATTCTGCCCCGGCTTTTTAATTTTTTACTGGTGCCCCTGCATACGGCAGTCTTTGATCCTGAGGCGTATGGAGTCATCACGTACCTCTATGCCTTCGTTGCTTTTGTCAACGTAGTTTACATGTGGGGCATGGAAACTGCGTACTTCCGCTTTGCCACCAAACCAGGTTCAAATGAACAACGGGTGTTTAACCTGGCGCAAACCGTGGTGGTCACCATCAGCCTGTCCTTGTCTCTTATTTTTATTGCCTGCAAGGTCCCGCTGGCCTCACAGCTGAACATTGCCGGAAAAGAAGACTACATCACCTGGCTTGCCGGTGTTATGTTCATTGATGCGCTGGTAGCTATCCCGTTCGCTCAACTGCGTCTTCAGAAAAAACCGATTCGGTTTGCGTTCGCAAAAATTACCAGCGTGGTGCTGCTGGTTCTTTTAAACTTCTATTTCCTTAAATGGATGGGGCCTGGTTCCGACATCGGCTATGTTTTTCTGGCAAACCTGCTGGGCAACGCTGTGCTGGTGCTGTTTTTCATCCCTCAGCTTTCGGCCTGGAGGCCCGTGTTTGACCGCACGGTTTCGCCCGCCATGTTCCGCTATGCTTACCCGGTTATGCTTACCGGGGTAGCCGGGATGATTAACGAGATGTTCTCGCGCATCACCCTGGAGTGGTGGCTTCCTGAAAATTTTTACCCGGGCAAACCGGCTGCCTATGCGCTTGGGGTTTTTGGCGCTTGCTACAAATATGCCGTGTTTATGAACCTGACCGTTCAGTCGTTCCGTTTTGCGGCCGAGCCGTTTTTCTTTTCCAATGCTAACGACAAGAAGTCGCCCGAGCTCTTTGCAAAGGTTAACCACTATTTTGTAATTGTTTGCAGCATCATCCTGCTGGCCGTTAGCATTAACCTGGATATCCTGAAATATATTCTCGGTGATGAGCAGTACTGGTCAGGACTTACTGTGGTTCCCATCCTCTTACTGGCTTACCTGTTTCTTGGTGTTTATTATAACCTGTCAGTATGGTTCAAGTTAACAGATCGAACGCATTATGGTACCCTGTTCACTGCAGGCAGTGCATTGGTAACCATAGTAGCCAATTACCTGTTTATACCTTTATGGGGATATGTTGGCAGCAGCATCGCGGCATTGCTTTGTTATTCTGGTATGGCGGTGGCCTGTTATATTACCGGGCAAAAACATTTTCCGATTCCATACCCGGTTGGCAAATCACTGCTTTACATAATCTCCTCCATAGGAATAACCTTTTGCGTAGGGTTTATCACCATACAGAATCAATGGCTCGCAACACTATCTCACATTGGAATTATTATCGTTTATGTTGGGGTTGCCTACCTGGTCGAACGAAGGCAACTCAATACGGCAGCCTCCTGAACACCTCCCCAGTACTGAAAATTCACTAATTTTGGCATTTGATTTGAGAACGTTCCTTAACGAAAGTAAACGCGCTTGTTGAAGTCGCCAATCTCCATTCAACTTCTCTTCTGCCTGGCTTGCTTGTGCTGCGCTGAGGGCTTTGCTCAAAAACGCAAACGCTCCGATACGCCTTCGCTTGCCAGCGTTAAATCGCGCGAAGCAGAATTCTATTTTACAGAAGCGGAGAAGTTCTATATCCTGGAAGACTATTCAAAAGCGCTGGATTATTACCAGAAGGTGTTGGAGATAAACCCGGAGAATGCTACCGTACACTATAAAATTGCCGATGTACTTTCTCGGGGTAAGGGTACGGATGACATGCTGCGTGCCTCCCTCAGTATTGAACAAGCCATAAAGCTAGACCGGAAAAACAAGTACTTCTACATGCTTGGAACAACGATCTATATGAGCCTTTCGCGCTATGAACGGGCCGCCCAGCTCTTTGAAGGAATGCTGCACGAAGTGCCCAACACGCAGGAGTACCTTTATGAATTAGCCGTTATCTATCAATATGCCGGCAAGAACGAAGAGGCCATTAAGGCCTACAACCGGGCTGAGAATTTCTTTGGGATAAATGAAACTTCATCGCTTCAAAAACAGCGCCTGTACTTCGAGATGGGAAAAACAAAGGATGCGCTTGCAGAAGGTGAGACAATACTTCGGGCGTTTCCTGATGAGGAGAGACTTGCTGTCGGTGTTGCGGAGAATCAATCCCAATTCAATCAAAAAAACCAGGCCATCAGCACACTCGAAAGATTCATTGAAGAAAACAAAATAGCGCCCAATGCATCTATGTTTCTGGCCGGTTTATACCGGGATACCAACCAGGAAGAAAAAGCCCGAAGGTTGATTCGAACAGTTTTCGATGATCCGGAAGTGGAGCTGAACAGTAAGTTGATTGTTCTCAGCACCTATAGCGAAGAACTAAATCAGCTTAAGGCAAAAAACGAAAGCGATCCGGCAAAAGAAAAGTTTGCCATGGAAATACTGGAAATGCTTAAGACAAACTACCCTGCTGAACCTAATGTGTCGGTGCTGAGTGGCGATTTATACCTGTCGGTGGGAAAGTACCCGGAAGCAAAACGCGAATACCTTAAAGCTGTTCAATCGGGGGATGTGAATTTTGATGTGTGGCAAAATCTCATCTACATCGAAATGCAACTCGGACAAATTGATGAGGTAATCAGTCACACCGAAAAAGCATTGGAATACTATCCCAACCAGGCCATGTTGTACTATTTCAGGGGAACTGCCTTTCTTCAAAAGCGGCAATACCGCGAAGCCATTAATGCACTTGAGCAAAGTAAGAACCTGGCCGCATCAAACCCGGGCATGGTTGGCGAAATCAACGGCCTGTTAGGCGATGCCTACAACGCAGTTAAAGATTATGCCAGATCCGACAGAGCCTATGAAGACGCATTGGCATTTAATCCGAATAACCATGTTGTGATCAACAACTACTCGTATTTTCTGGCCCTTCGAAAATCAAATCTTGAGCGGGCAGAAAAACTATCGGCCCAATTGATCAAAGACTTTCCCGACAACCTGAGTTACCTTGATACCTATGCGTGGGTATTGTATGCCCGCCAGAAATATAAAGAAGCACGTAAAGTGATGGAGCGTGTAATTGCAAGTGGAATGGCCAATGCCACTCATCTTGAGCATTATGGCGATATTCTTTTTCAATTAGGTGAAGTGAATAATGCCGTTAAGCAATGGGAAAAGGCAGCCCAACTGGCACCACTGCCAACCGATGCTCTGAAACGAAAAATCGCTGACCGAAAACTGTATGAATAAGCGGTTGATCTTGTGGTTGCTTATCGCTCCGTTTTTTCTGGCTTCATGCAGTAAAAAGATTTTTCATCAATTTGGAGGCGCACCGAAAGAATCGCTGATAATCGAAGAAATTGATTTCGAATATTTTCATGGCAAAGCGCACATGGTGCTCAAAGAAGGACAGAAGGAGCGGGAAGTAAAAGCCAACATCAGGGTCAGGAAAGACAGTGTAATCTGGATGAACTTCACGGTTATTGGCGTGCAGGGCGGCAGGGTGTTGATCAACAAAGACTCCATTACTGTGATCAGCAATGTGGATAAGGAATATTATGTTTTTGATTATGCCGAACTTTCCAGGCGATTCAAATTTGAAGTGAATTACCAGGTTATCCAATCTGCTTTTTTGGGCAATCTGCTTGTAATTCGTAAAGACGAAGACGAGGTGGAGCAAAAAAGTGCCACGTTTCTTCTAAAGCAATCTTCCGGAAGTATTGAGGTTCTTAATTACATCAGCGCCACCACCATGAAAATTCAAAAAGTTGAGATGAAAGAAACCGACACCCACAATACACTTACGATTAACTACGGTAACTTTCAACCCGTTGGTAATAAGGCTTTCCCGTATAATGGAACCATTACCCTACTCTACAAGTCAGCTTCGGGTCTGTTAAACACCACCATCATTCTTGAGTACAATAAAGCCGAAGTAGGTGATAAGGAGCTTAAGTTTCCGTTTACTATCCCCAAAAAATATGAACGGAGGTAAGGGCCTGCTAAGCGTTTGCCTGCTCGCGGTGATACTCTTTTCTGCCCAGGCCCAGCAGAAAAGCAAAGCACAACTTCAAAAAGAAAAACAGCAAAACCTTGAAAAGATCAAGGAAGTTGAAAAGATCCTGACGGAAACCTCCGCTAAAAAGAAGAATACGCTTGGCGAACTTAACGCCATCAACCATCGCATTCGCATGCAGGAAGAACTGATCGGTTCAATCAAGGAGGAAATAAACTTATTGAACCGCGACATTGCCGACAACAACGGAATAATTCAGGCCCTTGAAGAAGACCTTGTACAATTGAAGAAGGAATATGCACGCATGCTGTTCGCTGCACAAAAAGCAAATACAAGTGCTACCCGCTTAACGTTTCTTTTCTCCGCGCAAACATTTGACCAATTGATTATGCGCCTGCGGTACATGAAGCAGTATGGCGAAAAGCGACAGATCCAGGCTGAAGCCATAACGAGAGTACAGGAAGAAATTATGGGCCAAACCCGCCTGATTGAATCCAAGCGTACCGAAAAAAACAACCTGCTAAAAGATGAATTGAATGAAAGCAACCAGCTTGCCGGACTGAAAAAGAAACAAAACCTGGTGGTAAAATCATTAGAGAAGGAAGAGAAAACATTGAAAAAAGATCTTGAAGAAACCCGAAAGGCCGTAGCAAGGCTTGATAAGATGATCAACGAAATCATTAAAGAAGAAATGGAGCGAGCTGCACGGGAGCGGGCCAGAAGCAACACCAGCGCCAATGTTGCCCTCTCAGTCTCCTTCGAGGAAAACCGCAAAAAGTTTCCCTGGCCTGTTACCGGATTTGTTTCATTGGGCTTCGGCCGGCAAAATCACCCCGTACTAAAGGGGGTGGTAGTAGATAACCAGGGGCTCACCATCCAGACAAAAGGGGGTGAAAAAGTAAAAACCATATTTGACGGAGTAGTACGTGAAGTGGCCGACTTGAAAATGATTGGACTTACTGTTTTGATCAGCCATGGCGAGTATTACTCCGTATATGCAGGGCTCCGGGAAGTATTCGTTCGAAAGGGCGACAGGGTAACCACCAACCAGGAAATCGGTGAGGTACTCTCCAACAACGAAGGGATTTCAGAGCTGCGCTTTCAGATTCGAAAGAATACCACTGCGCTTGACCCCCAGCAGTGGCTTCGCAACTGATTTTGAGCGAATTTAAGCCATATCACCGATTTTTTCATTCAATTGAATAGCTCTATCTTTACTCATTAAATCTCTAGTTATGAACGCAATGCTGTTGTTTGGCTTGCCCGGTGGTGCTGAGTGGATCATCATCGCCCTGGCTGTGCTGATTTTCTTTGGAGCAAAAAAAATTCCTGAATTTGCCAAAGGGCTTGGTCGCGGTATCCGTGAGTTTAAGGATGCCGTAAAGGATGTTAAAAAAGAAGTTGACGAAGCCGGTAAAGAAGTACCGAAGAAAATAGAAGAGTAATCGTTGAAAGCTTACGCAACATTTCGCGACCTTCAACACGATCTATTTAACGGCACGCTCACCTGCAAGGATGTAGTAACACATCATTTGCAGTTCATCAAATCACACGCTCATCTCAATGCATTTCTTAGCATTTACGAATCGGAAGCATTCAAGCGGGCTGAGCAGATTGACCAGCGTATTCAAGCAAACACAGCCGGCTCGCTGGCCGGAATGGTAATTGGTATAAAAGATTTGCTTGCCTATCAGGATCACCCGTTGGAGGCTTCGGGCAAAATTTTGAAAAACTACCTGCCTCCGTACAGCAGCACGGTTGTACAGCGGCTAATGGAAGCTGATGCCATCATTATCGGCCGGCAGAACTGCGATGAATTCGGAATGGGTTCGTCCAATGAAAATTCTGCTTTTGGCCCGGTGCTCAATCCCTTTGATACCAGCCGGGTGTCGGGTGGCTCATCGGGCGGTTCGGCTGTGGCCGTTCAAACCGGCATGTGTCGCATTTCCATCGGCTCCGATACGGGGGGTTCCGTTCGTCAGCCCGCAGCCTTTTGCGGAGTAATGGGACTCAAGCCTACGTACTCCCGCATCTCCCGGCACGGGCTCGTTGCGTATGCCTCATCGTTTGATTGCATTGGGATCATCGGCAGTAACGCGGATGACATAGCACGTGTACTCGAAGTTATAGCCGGTGCTGATACCTATGACAGCACGGTGTCATCCACTGAGGTGCCTGCCATTTCTTTGGGTGCATCTTCAACGGCTTCTTTCAAAGTCGGGTATATTCCCGAAACCCTGGATACTCAGGCGCTGCAGCCGGAAATCCGACAAGCGGTTTTGGAAACACTGGAGAAGCTGAAAACAAACGGACACCAGGTCAGGCCTGTTGCCTTCCCTTACCTCAACTACCTGCTTCCTGCGTATTACATCCTGGCCGCAGCCGAAGCAAGTTCAAACCTGTCGCGATATGATGGCGTGCGGTACGGCTATCGCAGCAGCGAAGCTACCGATATCATGACGATGTTTAAAAAAAGCCGGTCGGAGGCTTTTGGTAAAGAGGTGAAGCGCAGAATAGTACTTGGCACGTTTGTATTGACTTCCGATTACCATGACGCCTACTACACCAAAGCCCAAAAAGTTCGAAGGCTGATCAGGGATTCAACCCGCACGTTGTTTACCGATGTTGATTTTCTGCTCATGCCCACAACGCCAACCACCGCTTTTCCGGTGGGAAGGCAATCAAAAAATCCGGTTGAAACATACCTTGCCGATATTTTTTCCGTTCAGGCCAACGTATGCGGTATGCCGGCCATGTCTGTTCCCTGCGGAAAAGACAATTTCGGTTTACCCATTGGCCTGCAGGTAATGGCTGACGATTTTCAGGAACAGAAACTCATTCAGTTTTCGGATTTGCTGACCAGACTTAATTGACATGAAAACATTGGTTACCATATTTCTCATTCTTGTATGCCTGGCTGGTCATGCACAAGAGCGCATTCCGGCTACCGACACATTGGACATAGAAGCTGCCGAAATGAAGTTAATCGCCAAATTAGATACCACTGATTTTTTTCATTATACTTTACCCACTGAGATTGAGTATATACCGGGCGATGATGACCCGGCCGTGATTCGCGAACGGTTAGCGTCTATCCGGAAGGTCATTCCGCTCCATTATAATGAGCGCATTCATTCGTTCATCAATTATTTCACTGTCCGCGACAGGGAGTACACGCGCATGGTGGCCCGGAGGCGAAACCTGTATTTTCCGCTGTTCGAAAAATACCTGGCTCATTACAACCTGCCTGATGAACTCAAATACCTTTCTATTATAGAGTCGGGATTAAATGCAAGGGCCGTATCGCGCGCACGTGCGGTGGGTCTATGGCAATTCATGTACCCCACCGGCAGGCATTACGGGCTGCAGGTTGATTGGTATATCGACCAGCGAATGGATCCGGAAAAATCAACCGATGCCGCATGCCGGTACCTGCGCGATCTGCATAGCATGTTCAACGATTGGGAGCTAGCCCTTGCGGCCTACAATGCGGGGCCGGGAAATGTAAAAAAAGCCATCAGGCGTTCGGGGTATAAAAGGTCGTTCTGGGAAATCTACCCCTACCTGCCGCGCGAAACACGCTCCTACGTTCCGCAGTTTGTGGCTATGATCTACACCCTGAATTACCTGGCGGAACATAATTTCAATGAGATTGAAAGTGAGGCGCAAATGCCGTTCGACACATTACTTGTCAATAAGTTTCTTCACTTCGAAACTTTCGCTAACCTGACAGGCACCTGCCTGGAAGACCTGCAACGGTTAAACCCATCTTTTCTGCGAAATGTCGTTCCGGATGCTTCACGCTCCTATACCTTGAAAATTCCTCAGCTCAGTAAAGATATCCTTGATCATAACCGGTTGGCAATTCTCGACTCGGCCTCAAAAGAAGGAAGAAAAGAAGTTCTGGCACTCGCAAAGGCAACCGATGAGAGCCCGTACGGACGGGAACGGATTATCCATTATGTAAAAAGCGGTGATGTGCTGGGCTCCATCGCACAACGATACCGGGTACGCGTTTCTGATATCCAACAATGGAACAACCTGTCGGGAACAACCATCCATACCGGCCAACGACTCATCCTCTGGACAAGGCCATCAGCCAACACACAAACAGTAGTTTCAAAACCACCCGCCCCCTCACCGCAACCCGTGTCAGCATCAAAGACCTATACCGTTCAGCCTGGCGATTCTTTGTGGACAATCTCCCGCAAATTCGAAGGCCTGACCATTGAACGGCTCAAAGAACTTAACAACCTGCAATCGAGCACTATAAAACCGGGGCAAGTTCTTATTCTTTCAAACTAGTCTTTTCAAAAGTATTGAGTGACTTCTGTCCAATCAGGCATTATACCGAATAACCTTGCAGCTATGAACAAGTTTGCAGCACTTACGCTTCTGGTTCTCCTGGCAGCCTCTTGTAACCGGAATAATCCGGAATATTTGCCTGTTGCTACCGGAAAACCCGGAGACATGATCCTGATTATGGATTCTGTACAGTGGAACGGACGAGTAGGCAACGAACTGCGAAAAATCTTCAAAGCTGAAATGCCCGGCTTGCCCCGCGAGGAGCCGATGTTCAACCTGATCTATGTTCATCCTCGCAAAGGCTCAACCTTGCTCACACAAATCCGAAACCTGGTTTTTGTATTCACCCTGGACCAGGATACACCCGGCTCGCGCATCCTGAAAGAAAGCTTTGATGCTGAAACCCTTGCCCGGATTCAGTCCGACACCGCCTTTTTTATTTCAACCCGAACCGATGAATATGCCCGTGGACAGGAAGTGATGTACCTGTTTAGCAACACCGAAGATGATCTCATCAGGCACCTTGCTGAGAACACGCAGCGCCTCCGGAATTTCTTTAACGACACTGAAAAAAAACGAGCTGTTACTTCACTTACAGCAACCACAACAACAAAAGCGTTAACTGAATTTCTGAAAAAAGAAAACGGCATTGAAATCCGTGTTCCCTTTGGTTTCAAAGTTGCCGATAAACAACCTGACTTTGTGTGGCTTCGCCAGATGGATGCAAAAGTTGATAAAAGTGTTTTTATTACATGGAAACCCTACGAAAGCGAATACCAGTTTCTTCCTGATAGCCTGTTAACCTGGAGAAACGAAGTGCTGCGAAGCCACCTCTTCGAAGATCCGGATAATCCGGACAGTTTTCTGGTTACCGAAACCCAGGTGCCCTTTAAGCCGGTAACAGCGCGGCAGTTCACCTTTAATAATGAGTTCGCCATGGAATTGCGCGGCCTGTGGAAAACCAACACCAACACCATGGGTGGGCCATTCATCAGTTACACTGTGGCCAATCCTCAGCAAGGACTGATTTATTACCTCGAAGGCTTTTGTTACAGCCCCGGTAAAGACCAGCGCGAAACCATTCGTGAGTTGGAGGCCATCCTGTCAACCTTCCGCATCACCGGTTTGCCTGTCCGGTAACGCAGGTAGATTACTGCACCCCAACCTGATAAACCCTGGAAAGCAAAGTTCGATTTCTTGCCGAGAGTACTATATTTGATCGATCAACACGATTGTATGTCGCTCAAGATACGTAAACAGGCAGCGCTCAATTATCACATGCAGGGACAACCCGGTAAGATTGAAGTGGTGCCCACGAAAATGCTCAGCTCTCAATTAGACCTGGCCCTTGCCTACTCGCCCGGAGTAGCTGAACCCTGCAAAGAAATTGCAGCCAATAAAGAAGAGGCGTATAAGTACACAGCCAAAGGAAACCTGGTGGCCGTTATTTCCAATGGCACCGCAGTGTTGGGCCTTGGTAACATTGGTGCGGATGCTTCCAAGCCGGTTATGGAGGGCAAAGGCGTACTCTTTAAAAAATTTGCTGGTATTGACGTGTTTGATATAGAGATTGATGAGACCGATCCTGATAAATTCATTCATATCGTTAAATCTCTTGAGCCGACTTTTGGAGGAATTAACCTTGAAGACATTAAGGCACCGGAGTGCTTTACAATTGAACGGGAACTGCGCGAAAAGATGAACATTCCCGTAATGCACGATGACCAGCATGGTACGGCCATCATTTCCGGAGCGGCCTTGCTCAATGCCCTTGAGTTGGTCGGTAAGAAAATTGGCGACATTACCCTGGTTGTAAACGGTGCAGGTGCTGCAGCTGTAAGTTGTACGCGGTTGTATTTTCAATTGGGACTGAAACCCGGAAATACCATCATGTGCGACAGCCGGGGGGTTATCCGTAAAGACCGGCCCAACCTTGACCCGATCAAAGCCGAATTTGCTACCCAACGTAACGTACGCACCTTGCAGGAAGCCATGAAAGGAGCTGATGTTTTTGTGGGGCTTTCAAAGGCAGATATTCTCACTCCGGCCGACCTGCAGGCGATGAGCGAAAACCCAATCGTTTTTGCGCTGGCAAACCCGAACCCGGAAATTGACTACGAGGTTGCCAGAAAATCGCGTACTGACCTGATCATGGCCACGGGCCGTTCTGATCATCCCAACCAGGTTAACAACGTGTTGGGATTTCCGTACATCTTCCGGGGTGCGCTCGATGTTCGCGCAACAGAGATTAATGAAGAGATGAAACTGGCAGCCGTTAATGCGTTGGCCAAACTTGCCAAAGAACCCGTACCAGACATGGTGGTGAAAGCCTACGGCAACGACAAACTCTCCTTTGGAAGAAGCTACCTGATACCAAAACCACTTGATCCACGCCTGATCACTGCCATCTCCCCGGCTGTTGCGAAAGCAGCCATGGATTCCGGCATGGCAAAAATCCCAATTACTGATTGGGGTGCCTACCATCAACAATTGCTCAACCGGATAGGCATTGATCAAAAGCTAATGACCCGAATTATAGATCGGGCAAAAAAAGTACCGAAGCGGGTTGTGTTCTCAGAAGCCAACCATCATAAAATTCTTAAAGCAGCACAAATTTTACAGGACGAGAAAATTGCCAAACCTATTTTACTGGGTAACAAAGAAGAAATAGAAAAACTGATTACCGAGCACAAACTGGAACTGGACTGCCCGATCATCAACACGTTGGATGAACCGGAAAAGTGCAATGCCTATGCGGAACTGCTTTACAAAAAGCGGCAACGCAAAGGCATGACCTACCGGGACTGCCAGCAACTAATGCGCGACCGGAATTATTACGGTGCCATGATGGTAGAAACCGGTGAGGCCGATGCGCTGGTAAGCGGCCTTACAAAAGATTATCCAAAAACCATCCTTCCCTCCCTCCACATCATCGGTATGGCCGGGGGTGTGAGCCGTGTTGCCGGCATGTACATCATCCTGAACAAACGCGGCACCTACTTCTTTGCCGACACTACTGTAAACCTGAATCCAACAGCCGATGAGCTCGTTGACATCATCGGACTTACAGCACGTGGTGTCCGGTTCTTTGACATGGAGCCGCGCATCGCGGTACTCTCCTACTCAAATTTCGGTTCATCAAAAGGTGAGGTTCCTGAAAAAACGAGCGAAGCCGTAAGGCGGGCACGTGTTAAATTCCCTGACCTTGTAATCGATGGTGACATCCAGGCCAACGTTGCCCTGAACACCGAATTGCAGCAAGAGAATTACCCGTTCAGCACCCTGGCCCGGGAAGGAGCCAATACGCTGATTTTTCCCAACCTGGCATCCGGAAACATTGCGTACAAATTGTTGATGGAGATAGGCGGAGCAGAAACCATAGGCCCGATCTTATTGGGCATGAAGAAGCCGGTTCATGTTTTACAGCTCGGCAGTTCCATTCGTGAAATTGTAAACATGGCCGCTATTGCCGTAGTTGATGCGCAGTTGCATGAACAGAATGATCATCTTTAAGAATTTTAGATTGTTGATTGTAGACAATCGTAAATCGTCAATCTAAAATCTAAAACCTAAATCACCCCTCATGATCTCATTCCTCAAAGGAAAGTTAATCCAAAAAGACCCAACGCACATTATCATCGAGGTGAACGGTGTGGGATATCATGTAACCATATCGCTCCAAACATTCAGTGGAATAAAAGATCAGGAGAACGCCATGATCTATACCCACCTTGCCATTCGCGAGGATGCGCACCTGCTTTTTGGCTTCAGCACAGAGGCTGAACGAAAGTTATTCCAGCACCTGATATCAGTCAATGGAATCGGCCCGAGTACAGCAATTGTTATGCTCTCCTACATGTCGGCCGATGAACTGCGGCACGCAATAGCCCGCGAGGATGTGGTGGCCTTACAACGGATAAAAGGCATAGGCGGAAAAACAGCGCAGCGGGTAATCATCGAATTAAAAGATAAGGTCAGGAAAGACTACCATGAGGATACCCTTGTGCAGAATTCCGGCATACAACACAATACATTACGCAATGAAGCGTTAACAGCTTTAATCACCTTAGGTATAACCCGAAGTGCGGCTGAGAAAAGTGTGGATAGCGTCCTGAAAAAATCAGGAAATACGATTACTTTGGAGGATTTAGTGAAGCAGGCACTGAAAAATGCCTGAGTCACAGCCAGACCTTGAACCGATTGAAGCTACTCATTGTCTTTGCGTTGACCATGCTTTGGACGGGCATCCTTACCCCCGATGTCCAGGCTGAAAGTTACCTTCAGCAGCAACCCGCAACCGACACCACCAAGCAAAGTTATCTGCCGAGCCGAAGACCTACCTTCCGGTTGCATGACCGGTATGGCGACCCGTTCTCCAACACCTCCACCGCATCACCGCTCTTCTTAAAAGATCCTACAAAACTGAACTACAACATCGAACTGGATTCCAGCCTCAACTATACCATATACGAGAAAATTGGTGAACTGAATTACCGGCCGGTTACAACCATCTCGTTCGATGAGTTTAACGCGTACCAGGAACGGCAGATGCTAAAGGGGTACTGGCAGGGAAAATCACGAAGCCAGGATGGCGAAAGTCCCGTGAGCGGCAGGGGATTCGTGCCTAAAATATTCATCAGCCCGGTGCTCGACCGGATCTTTGGAGGCAGTTACGTGGAGCTTGTGCCTCGTGGTTTTGTTACGCTCGATTTTGGCGCCTCTTTCCAGCGCATCAACAACCCTAACATCCCGATCCGGCAGCAACGCAATGGCGGCTTTGAGTTCGATCAGCAAATCAACATGAGTGTTATCGGTAAGGTGGGCGAAAAGCTTGCCGTCAATGCTAACTTCGACAACAATAACTCGTTCGACTTTCAAAACAACATGAAAGTAGAGTATACCGGATTCAAAGAAGACATTCTGAAAAAACTGGAGATTGGTAACGTAAGCCTGCCCTTGAATAACTCTCTCATTCACGGATCACAAAACCTGTTTGGCATAAAAACACAAATGCAGTTTGGTAAATTGTTCGTTACTTCAATTGCCTCAACCCAGCGGGGCAAAGTGTCTTCCATTGATATTCCGGGGGGCAACCAGGGCCAGGGCCGGCCCTTCGAAATCATCGCTTCCAACTACGATGAGAACCGAAACTTTTTTCTCAGCCACTTCTTTCGCGACAATTATGAAGCCTGGCTGAAAAATCCTCCGCAAATCTACTCGGGTGTTAACATCACACGTGTTGAAGTATACCTCCTCAACAGAAACAACGACACACAAACTCTGCGCAACATTGTAGGCCTTATGGACCTTGGAGAAGGTTCGCGCGTGTACAATTCCAACGTGCAGGCACGGGTACCGGGCCCAACGGTAAACACAGCTAACGACTTGAACCAGGTTTTCAGCCTGTCGGGTACAGACCGGAATTCCGAAAACATCAATAACATTCTGAGTAATGTATTGTATGGCCCGGGAGGACTTGTTAATGGAACAGACTATGAAAAAATTACGAGTGCCCGAAAACTTAACCCTACCGAATACACATTTCATAAGCAACTCGGCTATATTACCTTAACACGCAAACTCCAGAATGATGAGGCGCTGGCTGTTGCTTTTGAATACACCTACAATGGACGCACCTACAAAGTGGGCGAACTTACCGAAGACTATGCAAGCCGTCCCGACAATGAAGTGCTGTTTCTGAAATTACTGAGGCCCCGGAAAATTGCCATCCGTGACGCCCAACAGCAAATCATCCCCACGTGGGACCTTATGATGAAAAACATTTACGCCCTCAACGTTTCGCAGCTCTCGCGTGAAGGGTTTCAATTGCGGATAATATACCGCGATGACCGAACCGGTATTGACAACCCACAGCTTCAGGAAGGGGTTTCGGTTCGCAACCGCCAACTGATTGAAATTTTCGGGCTCGACCGGCTCAACCCGGTAAATGACCTTCAACGCGATGGGAATTTCGACTTTGTAGAAGAGCTCACCATCAATGTTCAAAACGGGCTGATCATCTTCCCGTTTGTGGAGCCGTTTAACACAGCCTTGCGCAAAGCCTTCGTTGGCGAACCCCAGGAAGCCTTCCTCATTAATAAATACGTATACGACACCCTTTACCGCACCACCAAAGCCGATGCAGAATTGTTAACCACCATGAATAAATTCTTTATGAAGGGCACCTACATAGCCGGTTCATCTAAAGAAATTCTTATTCCCGGGTTCGGAGTATCCCAGGGATCAGTCCGGGTTTACGCTGGCGGAACCCCACTGCAGGAAGGTATTGATTATACCGTTGACTATACCTTCGGAAGGGTTACGATCCTGAACGATGCGATTCTGAATTCCGGCAAAAACATCAGCATTCAGTATGAACAAGCCGACCCGTTTGCTTTTCAAACCCGGTCGCTGCTGGGCACACGATTCGACTACAAGCTAAACGATGACGTCAATTTTGGTTCAACACTCCTCTATTATAACGAGCGGCCGCTGATATCCCGTAACCTGATCGGCACCGAGCCTGCCCGCAACCTGCAATACGGGTTCGACTTCAACGTACGCAAAGACAGCCGGCTACTTACCAAACTGGTAGATGTCATTCCCGGTATTCAAACCAAAGAGAAATCAAGCATAAACTGGAGTGGGGAATTTGCTCAATTAATACCCGGCACATCAAACAAAGTAGGTGGGGAAGGCACAGGGTATATTGATGATTTTGAAAACACAGCAACCCCTTTCTCGCTGATGAATCCTGCCAGTTGGAGGTTGGCAGCAACCCCGCGCACAACCGACAACCGGTTTGATCCCAGCAACGGAGCCTTGAACGATGTGCGTGCCGGGTTTAATCGGGCAAAACTCGCCTGGTATATTGTAGATAATCAGTTTTATCGGGACGGAGGACAATTTAAGCCGCCCAATATTTCAAGTTCCGATTTACAAAATCATTATGTGCGTGCCGTTGGCCCTCAGGAAATCTTCCCCTTGCGTAACCTTACACAAGGACAATTTTTCGAAACCATTTTCGATGTGGCCTATTACCCCACCGAACGGGGACCCTTTAATTACGACACCCAAAACCTTAACCCGACAACCGGGGATTTTTCTAACCCGGCCGACCGGTGGGCAGGCATCACCACGGCCATCCGAACCGAGGTTGACTTTGACAAAGCCAACATTGAGTACGTTGAATTCTGGCTGCTTGACCCCTTCATCAATTACACCAACAACGGAAAGATCATTGACGGAAAGTTCAATGACTTCAATACCACCGGGGGTAAACTTATTTTTCACCTGGGCAGCCTAAGCGAAGACATCATGCGCGATGGAAAGCACGCTTTTGAAAACGGCTTGCCGCCTGACGGAGACCTGACCAAAGCAACCGAAAACAACTGGGGCTACGTTACCAACCAGCAGTATATAACCAATGCTTTTGATAATGAGAACACCTCAAGGATCAATCAGGATGCAGGTCTTGATGGTGTTCGGAATGACCAGGAGCCTGTTAAGTTTCAATCTTTTCTAACGGATGCTGCGCCCCTGCTTAATCCTGATCCGCTGGCTGCCCTTCAGGCCGATCCGTCTACCGATAATTTCATTTATTTTTTTGGAAGCAGCCTGGACACAAAAAATGCAAAGATTCTTGAACGGTATAAAAATTTCAACGGTACCGATGGCAACACTCCCATTACCGGTGACACCGATATCGCACGCTTCGGAAACCCCTACCCCGACAATGAAGATTTAAATGCCGATAACACCCTGAGCGAACTGGAAGAATATTACGAATACTCCATCGAACTGGAGCCCGGCAAACTGGAAATCGGCAAAAAGTACATTGTCGATAAAATTACCACCACGGCAACCGGTAGCTCCGATCTGGTTACCTGGTACCTCATCCGGATACCCGTAAGAAATTTTGAAGCGCGTTTTGGAAACATTGAAGGGTTTAAGTCCATTCGGTATGCACGCATGATACTCTCCCGTTTTCAACAGCCCGTGGTGCTGCGCTTTGCCAACTTCAGAATGATCGGCAGCCGGTGGAGAAGGTACTTCGCCAGCCTGGAGGAGTCAGGCCTTGTGCCCGACAGCGAACCCGACTTTGATAACTTCACGATTTCGGTTGTTAACATTGAGGAAAATGCTGCGCCCGATCCAAGCGGCAACAAATCGCCATACGTGGTGCCCCCCGGAATCAAACGTGACCGCGACAACACCTCTTCTGTACCGCGTCAACTCAATGAACAGTCCATCCAGGTGTGCATCGATAACCTGAAAAACGGAGACGCCCGCGCGATTTACAAAAACGTGGAAATGGACTTCTTCAACTATGGGCGCATTAAAATGTTTGTGCATGCCAACAGCGAATCGGACGATGATGACATGAGTGTATTCATGCGGCTGGGTACTGACTTTGACCAGAACTATTATGAAGTAGAACTTCCATTAAAAATTACCAAACCCGCCAACACCAACGATCCACGCGCCATCTGGCCGGAGGAAAATGAATTTGATTTTGAATTAAATACCCTGTATGCACTGAAAGCCGAGCGCGATCGGGTAAAATTTCCGTTGCCGCTGGCGTATCCGCTGGAAGGACCTCGCGTAAAAGGCAGGCACGGCTACCGCATTGTAGGCCGCCCTGACCTGAGCAGCGTGCGAACCATCATGATTGGTGTGCGCAATCCGCGCTCACCCGACAAGCGATCGCATTCGGTATGCATCTGGGCCAACGAACTCAGGCTTACCGATTTCGACCGTACGGCCGGATGGGCCATGAATACCGCCCTCGGCATAAAGCTTGCCGATTTTGCTATCGTCTCCACCTCATTGCGGTACACTACCTTCGGATTCGGTGGCGTAAGTTCAAAAATAAGCGAACGCACCCGCGAAGAAACCACCGCGTTCGATATCACGTCCAGTATTAATGTGGATAAGTTGCTGCCCGGAAATCATGGCATCGTTATCCCTCTCCTGCTCAGTTATCAAACCACCACCATCAACCCCAATTACGATCCGGCCAACCCCGATCAGCGACTTGATGCGGCCCTGCAATCTTTTTCAAGCGATGCCGAACGCAATGCCTACCTGAGCATCATCCGCGACAAGGAAGAACGCAGGGGGATTAACTTTACCAACGTGCGAAAAACAAAAGTGAGACCCGATGCCCGATCGCACTTGTGGGATATCGAAAACTTTTCATTCAGCTACCGGTATAGTGAAATTACCAGAAGAAATTTCACCATTGCCGATTTCCTCAAACAGGATTACGGAGGCTCCATCGCCTATGGGTTCGCTCCGAAAGGAGCCGGCATTGAGCCATTCAAAAAGTCGGAAGGCCTCAAATCACCTTACCTGAAGTTTGTTAAAGACTTTAACCTGAGTTTGCTGCCATCCAACATTGCCGTGCGTGCCGACCTTGACCGTTCCTTCTCGCGCACCATCTATCGTAACTCGCTGTCAGACTCCGACCCTAACTTCCTCAAGTACTTTACTTTTAACCGGTTATATAACCTGCAATGGAATATCTCCCGAAACCTGTCACTTACCTATGCGGCACGTGCCAACGCCATTATTGACGAGCCTGAAGGAAACATCGATACCAAAGAAAAACGCGACAGCATTATGACCAACCTGAAGCGATTCGGCCGGATGAAAAATTTTGATCAAAGCATAGCCATCAACTACACCTTGCCCCTCGATAAGTTTCCGGTTACTGATTGGATTGGTGCCGATTACCGGTACCAGGTAAACTACAACTGGAAGGCCGGACCATTTAACAAACCCGATGACCAGGTAAAACCCGGTGAGCAGGATTTGCCCGACAGCCTGGATTTTAAAAACACCGTTCAAAACAACCGGGAGCAAACCCTTACCGGACGTCTTGACCTGGTGAAGTTGTACAACAAGGTTGGGTTTCTGAAAAAAATCAACACGCCACCCAAACCACCTTCGCGGTTGCCGGCTCAGCCCGACACAACAAAAACCACACCTCCGTTGGTGAAGGGTTTCCTTCGTTTACTAATGTCGCTGCGGTCTGTCAGCGGAACGTATTCTGTTATTGAAGGAACAATCCTTCCCGGGTTCGAACCGACCCCGCGTTTCCTGGGTATGGACAGGGATTGGAACGCCCCTGGCTGGGGATTTATTTTTGGTAGCCAGAATCCGGACATCCGGTTTAAATCGGCACAAAACGGATGGCTCACCGCTTCTACTTCATTAACAGCACCCTTCACCCAGACGGTAACCCGGGCCATGAGCGCGCGTGCCAACATTGAGCCGTCAGCCGATTTAAAAATACAGCTTGATATCAAGAAGGATGTAACCGATGCCTACCAGGAAATATTTCGTTATGATAATATAATGAATGATTATGTTTCGCTGAATCCGAGCCGAACAGGTAATTACAAAATCTCAACCATCGCTATTAAAACAACCTTCCGTTCCGACAACAACGACCTGGTGTCCTCCACATTCAAACAATTCGAACAAAATCTGGATGAAATCACCAACCGTTTCCAGGCTATAACCGGTAACGAGTACGATACCATCGGTCAGGATGTAGTAATACCCGCTTTCATTTCCGCTTACACAGGCAAGGACGTAAACAAGGTAAGTCTCAGTCCGTTCCCGAAAAGCCCGTTGCCCAACTGGCGCTTCGACTATACCGGGCTCACTAAAATAAAAAGCATTGGCGATAAATTTCAATCCATCACCATTTCGCATGGCTACACAGCCACCTATTCGGTTATGAATTATTCCAATTCCCTTCAGTATGGGGGCATCGATACCGTTGGCATTAATGTGCCGATTGAAAAGTATAACAACGGAATCTATTCCTACCCCAACGCCAGCGGCCAGATTATACCCATTTACATCATCAGCCAGGTAATGATTTCCGAGCAATTCGCCCCGCTCATCGGTATTAACCTGCGTACCAAAAAGCGACTAACAGCACGTGCTGAATACAAAACCAAGCGCGACCTGGCCCTGAACATTTCGAATGCACAGATTACCGAAGTAAACACCAAAGATGTTTCGGTTGAAATAGGCTATACCAAAAACAACATGAAACTTCCTTTTAAATCAGAAGGGCGCACCATAGTGTTGAAAAACGATGTGACCTTCCGGCTTAACCTTACGGTGACTGACCAATCCACCATTCAGCGAAAGATCAACGACCTGAATGTACTGACCAACGGAAACATTAATTTTCAGTTGCGGCCCAACATCAGCTATGTAGTTAATCAGAAGTTAAACATACAGGCCTACTTTGAACGCACCGTTAACGAACCCCTGGTTTCCAATTCATTCCGTAGAGCCACCACCCGCTTCGGCTTCCAGGTACGGTTCAGCCTCGCCCAATAATTGTTCAGTTCCGCCTGCCGCCTTCACGCAATTGTATTAACTTTGAAACTTTAACAGTATGCTATGAATATACCTGCTGATTTAAAGTACACCAAAGACCACGAGTGGATTAAGTTAAACGGCACTACGGCAACCATCGGCATTACCGATTTCGCACAAGGCGAGCTGGGCGACATCGTTTACGTTGACATTACCACGGTAGGCCAGGATGTAAACCAACATGATGTTTTCGGAACCGTTGAAGCGGTGAAAACCGTATCCGATCTGTTTATGCCGGTAAGCGGTAAGGTGCTGGAGGTTAATCCAGGCCTGGAAGCAAGTCCCGAAAAAGTAAATGCCGACCCCTATGGCGAAGGCTGGATGGTGAAAGTGGAAGTGAAAAACCCTGCCGATGTGGCTTCCCTGCTCTCGGC
>JBBINY010000001.1:0-8730 GCA_037443645.1 Cytophagales bacterium | reverse complement strand
AAACCCAACTGGCTGCGGGTAAAGCTGCCGGTGGGCCCTGAGTACGCAAAAGTGCGCAGGCTGGTGGACGAGAATAAACTACACACCATCTGCGAAAGCGGCAATTGCCCGAACATGGGCGAGTGTTGGGGTGCAGGCACTGCTACCTTCATGATCCTCGGAAACATCTGCACACGCAGTTGCACGTTTTGTGCAGTGGCAACAGGCAGACCAACAGAATACGATACCGAAGAACCGCGAAGAGTAGCCGAGGCCATTAAAACCATGGGTGTTAAGCATGCCGTGATCACTTCGGTGAACCGCGATGAACTGAAAGACCGCGGAGCAGAAATCTGGTACCAAACAGTTGTAGAAACCAAGAAGCTAAGTCCTGAAACAACGATAGAGACCCTCATCCCCGACACCAAAGGAAACTGGGACGCCCTGTACCGGATGATTGAAGGCGGGCAGGAAGTAGTAAGCCACAACATGGAAACCGTTGAGCGCCTTTACCGAAAGGTGCGGCCGCAGGCCCGGTATGAACGAAGTCTTGAACAAATCAAACGCATCCGTGAAGCCGGCATGCGTACAAAATCAGGTATTATGCTGGGTGTGGGCGAAACCAGGGAAGAAGTTTTTAAGGCGATGGACGACCTGGTGGCGAACGGATTGTTGATTTTAACAATGGGCCAATACCTGCAGCCCACCAAATTACACCTGGAAGTAGCCGAATACATTCATCCTGAGACATTTGAAATGTATAAGGAAGAAGGGTTAAAACGCGGACTGAAATACGTTGAGTCCGGGCCGCTGGTGCGGTCTTCCTACCATGCCGAACGGCACGTGCATGTTCCCATCAACTGACTTTTGCCGATTGGCTTAAATTCCGGAGTATTCCTGATTTTTATCAGCATCAGGCACGTACCTACTATAAAGGAAAGTTTTTAAATCGTGCCCTCCTCCCTTACATTTGTGGCACTTTTCAAAACCGATTTTCACGCCAACCTGTTATACGCACATGAACTTCGATCCCCGATTCACTGAAAAATTTGAAACACGTCACAACGGTCCGGATGCCCGACAGATTGAGGAGATGCTCAGGGTTACCCGCGCTGCCTCCGTTGACGAACTGATTAACCAAACGGTGCCGGCAGCCATACGCCTTACCAAAAAACTTAACCTGCCTGCCGCAAAATCAGAGGCCGGATTCCTTACCGACTTCAGGCAACTTGCCGCTCAAAACAAAGTTTTCAAATCCTACATCGGCATGGGGTATTACAACACCCACACGCCAACGGTTATCCTTCGAAACATCCTTGAAAACCCGGGTTGGTATACAGCCTACACTCCCTACCAGGCTGAGATTGCACAAGGACGGCTGGAAGCACTGATCAACTATCAAACCATGGTGATTGACCTGACCGGAATGGAGATTGCCAATGCTTCTTTGCTTGATGAAGGCACCGCTGCCGCTGAAGCGATGCACCTGTTGCATGCCTCGGTAAAACCATCCAAGAAAAATGCTTCGACATTTTTTGTTGATCAAAACACCTTTCCGCAAACCATTGACGTACTCAAAACACGGTCGGCACCACTAGGCATTAATCTTGTGGTTGATGACGTTTCCAGACTCGATGTGACAAACCCGGATTTATTTGCCGTACTCATTCAATATCCGGACGGCAATGGAGCAATTGCTGATCATTCAGCATTTATACAAGCCGCGCATGAACACGATGTGTTTGTAACTGTTGCAACCGATTTGCTGGCCCTCACCTTGCTCAAACCCCCGGGAGAAATGGGTGCCGATGTGGTGGTAGGATCGAGCCAGCGTTTTGGCGTGCCGATGGGTTTTGGCGGGCCACACTCCGCCTTCTTTGCAACACGCGATGCTTTCAAACGCCAGTTGCCCGGCCGCATCATCGGTGCATCGGTTGATGCGCAGGGCAAGCCCGGTTACCGCATGGCGCTGCAAACACGCGAACAACACATCCGCAGGGAAAAAGCAACCTCAAACATTTGCACCGCGCAGGTACTGCTGGCCGTAATGGCCGGTATGTACGCGGTGTATCATGGCCCGGATGGTCTTAAAAAAATTGCAGGGCGCGTTCATGCCCTTACGTCACTGTTGAATGGCGGGCTTAAATCCCTGGGGCTGAAGCAACTCAATGAAAATTTCTTCGACACATTGAAAATTGAAGTAACGGATAAAGAAGCTGTACGAAAAGAAGCCGAGAAGCGCGAAATCAACCTCCGCTACTTTACGGGCAACCACATCGGTATTTCGCTGGATGAAACAACAACAATTGACGATGTTGCGTCCATCCTTGAAATTTTCGGGGCAAAAAATTCTCTCCCATCAACAGGTGGCGAGAGCATACCCAAACCATTGCTCCGCACTTCGGCCTTCCTCACCCACCCGGTATTCAACGCGCATCATGCAGAGCACGAAATGTTACGTTACATAAAAAAGCTGGAGAACAAAGACCTTTCCATGGTGCACTCGATGATCTCGCTTGGATCGTGCACCATGAAGCTTAATGCAACTACCGAAATGATTCCGGTAACCTGGCCGGAGTTTGGTAACATCCATCCGTTTGCCCCGGCCGGCCAAACCAAAGGCTACCAACTGCTGATCAGCAACCTGGAAAACTGGCTTGCTGAAATTACCGGTTTCACCGGGGTTTCACTGCAACCCAACAGCGGTGCACAAGGTGAATATGCCGGGCTGATGGTCATCCGCGCCTATCATCAAAGCCGCAACGAAGGCCACCGTAATATTGCCCTCATACCGGCATCGGCACACGGAACAAACCCGGCCAGTGCGGTAATGGCAGGCATGCAGGTGGTCATTGTAAAATCGGATGAGGAAGGAAAAATTGATGTGGCCGACCTTAAAGCAAAAGCTTCGCAACATAAGGACAACCTCGCCTGCCTGATGGTGACTTACCCTTCCACACACGGTGTGTTCGAAGAAGCCATTACAGATATCTGCGACACCGTTCACCAGCACGGTGGCTTGGTGTACATGGATGGCGCCAACATGAACGCCCAGGTGGGACTAACCTCACCGGCAAACATCGGAGCCGATGTGTGCCACCTCAACCTCCATAAAACATTCTGCATTCCGCACGGTGGCGGTGGACCCGGCATGGGCCCCATTTGTGTAAACGACAAACTAAAACCCTTCCTGCCGGGCAATCCGGTAGTAAAAACAGGGGGCGAAAAAGCAATTACCGCGATATCATCAGCGCCCTGGGGCAGCGCAAGCATCCTCACTATTTCGTATGCGTACATTGCCATGATGGGAGCAGATGGACTCACCAACGCCACCAAACTGGCCATTCTCAATGCCAACTATATTAAGGATCGTCTTACCGGACATTATAAAATTCTTTACACCGGAACCAACGGCCGCTGTGCGCACGAGATGATTGCCGACTGCCGGGACTTCAAGCGTGCGAACATTGAAGTGGAAGACATCGCCAAGCGGTTAATGGATTACGGCTTTCATGCTCCCACGGTTTCCTTCCCGGTGGCGGGTACCCTGATGATTGAGCCCACCGAAAGCGAAACGAAAGAAGAACTCGATCGGTTCTGTGATGCACTCATCGAAATCCGGAATGAAATCCGCGAAGTGGAGGAAGGAAAAGCCGACAAAGAAAACAACGTACTGAAACACGCTCCGCACACAGCCGCGGTGGTTACTTCCGATGCGTGGGATCGGCCTTATTCACGGCAGAAGGCCGCTTACCCGTTGCCATTTGTTCGCGAGGCGAAATTCTGGCCAGGTGTAAGCCGGGTTGACAATGCCTATGGCGACCGTAACCTGGTGTGCAGTTGCCTGCCGGTAGAAGCGTTTGAAGAAAAAGCTGAATCCGTTTCGGCCTGATCAAAAGAGGAAATACCCGATCACGCCAACGAGCGTAACCAAAATGGCGGCAATCCAAAGGTAAAGTACCCACTTCACCATACGGTCCGATGACGCAGTAATGCGTTTCATGCGTTCCAGCACATAACTGCGTTTGGGTGGCACTTCCTGAAGTTTATCGTCCTCCATACCGCGAAATCTGGCCCTTTATGCACCCGTGGTAAGGTTTGTAACCTACTTTAAGCCGTATTGGTCGATAAGGTAGATGAGGGCTGCCATGGATGCCGCGCCAAGTTCCAGTTCGCGTTTGTCTACTTTATCAAACGTATCCTCGGGAGTATGGTGATAATTAAAGTAGCGCTGTGAATCGGGCAGAAAGCCCATTAGCGGAACACCCTGTGGCGCCAGCGGACTGATATCTGCTCCGCCTCCTTCCTGGCTGAAGTCGGTTAAGCCATACGGCTCAAGCAGCGGTTTCCAGCTTCTGATTTTTTCCCTTGCTTTTTGATCGGTGGGTACGTTGAAGCCCCGTGGTGTAAATCCGCCCCGGTCAGACTCCATTGCGGCAATGTGCTTTTCTTTTTTCAGTTCCGCCTGTTTAGCATACTCCACACCACCGCGCAAACCGTTTTCTTCATTCATGAACATCACCGCGCGTATGGTGCGCTTCGGTTTGTAACCCATTGCCTTATAGAGCCGCAGCACTTCAATGGATTGAATGCAGCCGGTTCCATCATCGTGCGCACCCTGGCCAAGGTCCCAGCTGTCGAGGTGGCCGCCTACTGCAATAATTTCGTCCGGAAACTGACTGCCTCTCAATTCACCGATCACATTAAAAGAAGGAGCATCCGGCAGTTGCTCGCAGTGTGTTTCAAAATAAAACTTCAGGTCTTTGTCATCCTTTAATAAATTGCTGAGGAACTCCGCATGGCGTGTGGCAATAGCAACAGCCGGTATTTTCGGAATATTCAACGCATAGCGCAGCGAACCGGTGTGCGGGTAATCTTCGAGGTTCACACCCATGGACCGCACGATAGCACCAACGGCACCGTACTTTGCCGCTTCCGATGCTCCGTTAGCCCGCTGGTCAACCGCTCCGCCATACGAAGAAAATGTTTGCAATTTTGTGGGATCCATGGGCCGGTTATAGAAAACAATTTTGCCTTTTAGCATCCCCTTCTCACCGTGTTGCTTGAGTTCATCCCAGCTTTTCACTTCTACCACATGGGCCAATACTCCGGCCGGGCCTGTGCCGATGGAGTTTCCGAGGGCACAGATGTTTACATCTTGCACACCCAGTTTTTTGGAGTTTACGATTCGGCCGATTTCCTTTTTGCCACGCACCCAGTGCGGTACCATAACCGGCTGCAGCCATACAGAATCAAATCCATGGGCCTTCATGATATGGCGTGTCCATTCAACCGAAGCGGCAGCACCCGGTGAACCACTGAGGCGCGGACCGATTTTGGTGCAGAGATATTCCAGCATCTCATAGGATTGTCCCCGGGCAAGAGCCTCATCAAAAATTTTGCGAATGAATTGCTCGTCATTCGACTGACTTTTTGCTATCGGGCACGCTAACAGGAAGGCAACGCGTAAAAAGTATCTCATAAGATTTTCAAATTTTAAACAACTCAATTTTCAAATCAATACATCATCAAATCACTCAATAAGTCTTGCGTCTTTAATAATATACATGTGATGATCGGGGTCAAAATCATTCAGGAACAAAACGCCTTCTACGGTAATTTGGCGGGTTACAAAGCGGATGGACTGTTTTGTCTGCAACTCCACAACAGTCTCCGGGCCGGCACCTCCACAGAAATAGCACTGATTAAAGGGGAGTGATGACAGCATGTACTCATTGCGACCGCCCAGTTCAGCCATCGGGATTAAATAGCCCTTTACACGCACCACTTTGCCGTTGTAACTCCACAACCGCTTGCTGAACTTTGGTGATTCAATCAGAAACCCCGATTCTTCACTGGGTTTATTCTCAAAGCCAACCTCCGCCAGCACATGCCACACATTCAACTCCTGTCCGTACGCAGCAGAAGCAAAGAACCAGGCTACGGTGAATAACTTTCTCATGGAGTAACTACCTTGCGAAAGATAACGGCTTTACGGCATTTCATGGCTGAAAATTTACTGTTGGCAGCAGCCGGCCTGATCGGTGGCTTAATTGCCGGACTAACCGGCATTGGCACCGGCTTTTTAATGCTGGCCGTAATCCCGCTGGTGCTTTTTCGCTTTCAGGTGCCCGCAGAATTATTCGTTACCGTAACGATTGCCAACGCTATTTTCGCCACCATGGTATCCTCGTTTGCCAATATGGCCGCTTCCCTTCGCAGGAAAAATTTTCACTTTCACGAAACACGTTGGACGGCATTGGGTGCCGTGGTGGCATCATTTATTGTATTTGAAACCATTGCCAAGAGCAGCTTTTACAACCGAACTCTTTTTAACGCGGTGGTGGTGTTTTTTATGTTCGTTATCATCGTTCAAACGTTCCGGAAGCTGAAACTTTCCAATCCCGAAGATGAACACGTTACCCGGCCACGCCTGGTACTTACGGGTGCGGCTGCAGGCACGGCCGCAGCGCTCACCGGGCTGGGGGGCGGCACGCTGGTGATCCCGTTGCTCAACCTCTGGCAAAAGGTTGACATTATGAAAGCGAAGTCTATTTCGTTCGGTACCATTTTTTCAATTGCGTTGTGGCTCTCGCTCAATAACCTGTTTCTTGAACCCGACTATGGCATTCCCAGTAGCCTTGGGCTAATTGTGTTTCCGATGGTTATCCCGATTTCTGTTGGCGTGCTGATCGGTTCACCGCTGGGAGTAATGTTAAGTCATAAAATACCCGCTCGTTCAGTAACCATTTTATTTCTGGTGGTAATCAGCGCGGTAGCCATTCAGAAGATTGCCGAGTTGATTTGGATTTAGCCGTCATTGCGAGGAACAAAGCACAGGCAGGCGCGCAGAGTGACGAAGCAATCCCATCAAGTTTATTCTGTTTCGGGATTGCTTCGCGCAAAACACACATCCCAGCCCTTCCGCTCGCAATGACGGAACCCTCTACGATAATCCTGAAATCCCCGGAAGGTTCTAAAAGAAAGCCGGCATAAACCAAGGCCAAATAATTCGTAACTTCAACTCGTTAAAGCCATTTTCATCATGCCTTTTCTGTTCGACTCCTTCGAAAACTGGAAAAAATATGCAACCGACACCAACCTGTCGCTGCCACAGGTTGTAATAGAATACGAACAATCCCAGCGCAGCCGATCCGAAACCGAAATCATTCAAGGCCTTGAGAAAGCCTGGAGCGTAATGAAAGATGCCGTGCACACGGGCCTTACCGAAGACATGAAATCGCGCTCGGGCATGGTGAACAACGGGGCAAAGAAAGTGTACAACTACCCCCTGCCTGTTCTATCCAAAGAATTTCAAAACCTCATCTCGCGCGCACTGGCCGCCAAAGAGGTGAATTCCTGTATGGGACGAGTAGTAGCCGCACCCACAGCCGGTGCCAGCGGCATTATGCCGGGCGTGCTGTTCACGCTGCAAGAGATCCACAACGTAGAAGACAAAAAAATCATTGAAGCCATGCTGCTCGCAGCCGGGGTGGCGCTGATCATGGAACAGAAGGCCAGCATTGCCGGTGCGGTGGGCGGATGCCAGGCCGAAACCGGCACGGCCGCGGCCATGGGCGCTGCCTCCATTGTGTATTGCCTGGGTGGAAATACCGACCAGATTTTTAATGCGGTGGCCATCACTGTTCAATGCATGCTCGGACTGGTGTGCGACCCCGTGGCCGGACTGGTGGAAGTGCCCTGCATTGTGCGCAACGCCAGCGCAGCCGCCATTGCTTTTAGTTCCGCACAAATTGGTTTGGCCGATGTGAGCAGCGTGATACCCGTTGACGAAGTGATTGAAGCCATGGGCGAAGTGGGCGCCAGCATGGAAACACGGTATAAAGAAACCGCGTTAGGCGGACTGGCCGCTACCAAAACCGGGCAGGCCATAGCAAAGAAAGTACTGATTCATGACATTGAAGTGCTGCCGGATGAGGGGGTTGGGTAGGAAAATATATGCAATTGCACATATTTAGAAGTTATGCACAAGGCGTGGGCAGTTTCGGAGAAAGTGAAATGCTAGACGATAAAGTAAAGAATACACGACTGGCAAAAAATAACTAAGCAGACTTGAGACGATTTTTCAAATCTTACTGGTTTTGGTTTTACGTGATAGTTACCATTATCTCTGTTGTCGACTTCATCGATCATATAAGCAGGACAGAATCTTACTTTCGGAACATTTGGTTTAAGTGGCTATTATTTACAATCGCTAGTACGTTGACAGTATGCTTGACTATCCATTTCACAAATACATTGACAAAGAGATTATTTGGGATTGATAACTTGATTTCTCAATCAATTTCAATAATTATCGGACTTCTTATTCATATTTATTTAAGCGGACCAATCTTTGACTGGTTAATTTTCGGACGACTGACTTTAAATTTCTTTCCGACCGTGACAATATTTATAGCCGGACTTAGTATTTTCTATTTCATTCGACTTTTAGTGCATCTCTTGACAAGGAATTTTAAGTCAGTTGGACAGGACGTTTCTAACGGTTGACAGAAACGCCCAGTGCATAACAAAAATGTTTATGCCAGCTTGGGTTCAGTGTAAATTTAAAGTTTAGTTTTCTTAATTTCGTTAAGCAACGTGGGACAGAGACGCGCTTCGAAAACCTAAGCCGTCATAAACACAAACGTTACCAGCAAGCGTAAAAGACGACACGACAACAATAAGCCGACTGACTTAAACAAGAAAAAGTAAACCATTTTGACAGGTGACAAACGACATAGAAACGAT